>JAPPOT010000802.1:5651-28078 GCA_028817855.1 Myxococcales bacterium | reverse complement strand
TTCATCCTTTGCTGTGAGACATTATCTATGCTGCCGTATTAGCATATACATTGTCTTGATGCCGAAGTCGCTGCAGCCCTACGATCCGCAGCCCGGTGACCGGCTGATGCTCTCGGTGGAGCTGCAGCCGCCCAAGCAGGTGGTGCTCAACGAGCTGACCGCGCTGCTGAAGGCCGAGGAGGTGTGCGTGTCCGCCAGCGGCACGAACAAGGCGACGCACGAGCACACGATGCACGAGCAGCCGCGGCACGTCTCGAGCGCGACGACCCTGGCCGCGGGCCAGCGACTGGCGCTCGAGGGGCCGTTCGACGTGCCCGCGGACGCCCCCGCGAGCTTCAAGGCGAGCAACAACCGCATTCGTTGGACGATGGAGGTGCGGGTGGACACTCCGCACTGGCCCCACTGGGTGCTGAAGAAGCCGCTCCTGGTGCGCGCCGCCAGCGGCGCGGCCCAGACCGAGACCGCGTCCGCGGCCGCGGCCCAGACCGAGACCGCGGCCCCGTCCGCGTCCGCGACCGAGACCGCCGCGGAGCCCGAGAGCACCCTCCTCACCGCCTGCGAGTCCATCCACGCCGCGCCACGCCTGGCCGGTTGCCGCGACCGGGAGATCCAGGTGCTGATCGGGCGCACCTTCGACTTCGCGATCACCGTCGAGCGCTACTACGGGCTCGATGCCGACTACCGCGGGGGCCGCGCCCTCGTCGGCACGCTCACGGGCAGCGAGCGCGCGTTCGGCGCGGCCTTCCCGGAGGGCGATGGGGCGCGCATCGACGCGGTCGCACCCGGCACGGTCCTGCGCGGTCGTGGGCGCGTGGTCGAGTGGAGCATCTTGCACGACCGGCCGGAGCTGCTGGCCGAGCTCCGAGGCGTGGCACCATGACGCGGGTGGAGCTGCCCCCCAGCGTGATCGAGAACCTGAGGGCGTTCGGTGAGGACGGCCCGCGCTGGGCCGCGCGCTTTCAGCAGACCCTGGACGGCGCGCTCGCGCGCTGGGGGCTGACCCTAGAGGCGCCCTACGAGGCGCTCTCCTACAACTTCGTCGCCCGCGTACGGCGCGGTGCCGAGCCGCTCGTGCTCAAGCTGGGCGTGCCGAATCCCGAGCTCACGAGCGAGATCGAAGCGCTCGCGGCCTTCGCTGGTCGCGGCGCGGTCGGGCTGCGCGCCGCCGATCCGGAGCGGGGCGCGCTGCTGCTCGAGCGCGTCGAGCCCGGAACACCGCTGTCTGCGTTGGAGGACGACGACCGGGCGATGGTGATCGCGGCGGAGCTGCTCCAGTCGTTGTGGCGTGACGCGCCGGATGGCGATCGCTTCTGGTCGGTCGCGCGCTGGGGCAGGGCGGTGACTGCGCTCCACGCCGCCGGGGGCTCGCCCCACGTGCGGGACGACCACCTCGAGGCCGCCCACCGCCTGTTGCAGACGCCCTCGACGAAGTCGATCCTCTTGCACGGCGACTACCACCAGCTCAACGTGCTGCAGCGCCACGACGGCAGCTGGGTCGCGATCGATGCCAAGGGTGCGGTGGGCGATCGCGGCTACGAGCTGTGGCCGCTGATGTTGAACTGCCTGGACTGCGCGGATCCGGTGGCGCGCCTGCTCGCCCGCGCGCGGCGGCTCGCGGCCGAGCTCGGGTTCGTGCCGGAGTTCGTGCTCGAGTGGACCCGTGCCGGCGCCGTGCTCAACCTCGCCTGGACGATCGAGGACGGCAGCCCCCACCCGGATGCGGCGCATCGCAAGCTGTCGCTGGCCGACGAGGCCCTCGCCCGGCTGCGCGCTTGACCCCTGTGCGCCAGCGGCCGCCGATGTGGCGCGGTGTCGGTGGGGCTGCCCCGGGGCCCCGCTGCTACACTCTTCCGGGTGCGGGGCAGGCTCGGCCCATACCCACCGCTCTGGGGAGCGGTGATGCTCGTCGCGGTGTCGGGCTGCGGTGATGACAGCGCCGTGCCGGAGTGCACCGGCGACTGTGGCTGCGCCGGTGCCGGCGCGGACTGTGGCGACGGCGGCGCGGTCGACAAGAGCACCGACGACGACCCGCTCACCTGTGAACCCGGCTTGGCTCCCGATGCTGATGGCGAGCGCTGCATCGACGTCGACGAGTGCGCGGAGGGCGAGCACGCCTGCGGCGACGACGCGCGCTGCGAGAACCTGCCGGGCTTCTACCGCTGCCACTGCGCCGACGGGTTCGCGGATGCGGATGGCGATGGCTTGCGCTGCGTCGACATCGACGAGTGCGCCGCAGCCGTGCCGCCCTGCAGCGAGCACGCAATGTGCGACAACGGGCCCGGCACCTTCGCGTGTCGCTGCCCGGAGGGCTTCACCGGTGCCGGGTTGCTGGACGATCCGTGCGTGGACATCGACGAGTGCGCCTCCGGCGACGCGGGTTGCGACACGGCGCCCAAGGCCTGCTGGAACACGCCGGGCAGCTTCCGCTGCGCCTGCCCGCCGGGCTTCGAAGGGGACGGTCTGGGCGAGGACGGCTGCACGGACGTCGACGAGTGCGCGCTGGGCGACTCCGGCTGCGACACCGATCCCGATGCGTGCGTGAACCGGGCCGGTGACGCGATCTGCGCCTGTCCACCCGGCTACAGCGGCGACGGTCTGGGCGAGGACGGCTGCACGGACGTCGACGAGTGCGTGACGGACAATGGCGGCTGCGATCCGATCGGCATCTGCACCAACCTCGAGGGTCGCTTCGACTGCGCCTGCCCCGAGGGCTTCACCGGTAGCGGCATCGGCACCGGCAGCTGCGCGCCGCTGTGACTCAGGGGCCCCAGGTCTGATAGGCGTGGCCGGCGCCTCCGGGGTCGGCGTCGATCTGCGGGGTGCTGCTGAACTCGCCACCGACCGCGGTGCCGGTCGGCGGCGTGTGTGCACCGCCCGGGTCGTGGGGGATGCGCCCAGCGCCGGTCTGGGTGTCGGATGCGGTGGCATCGAGCACCTCGCACAGACCGCTTCCGCCTCCGCTCTGACTGCTGGCGGTGGCGCCGGCGCCGCCGCAACCGGTGCTGCCGCCGTCGTCGCCGGGTCTCGCCGCCGTCGCGACGTTGGCGTCCACACCGCCACCGCCTGCGACCATCTTGCGGACGGAATTTGAGCTCCATGATGCACGAGCACGATGCGCTGTGCTGGAGAAGCCTAGGCTCCTAGGAGTATTCGCGAGCAGGCGAGCTGCACGCGGGCGAGGTAGTTGCGCAATCTTCTCATAGCGGGTAGCCGCGGCGCGAGAGCGCTTGAGGTGATGGAAGAAGACCTCCACGAGGTTAGCGCATGCGGTAGAGCTTGCGGACCGGTCGGTGCTTGTTCTTGCGCTCAGGCTTGGAGTGGATGACGGGCTCGACACCACTGCACTGATCGCCGCCGCGAAGCGCGTGTCCGTTGACACCCCCGGCCGCCCCTGGCATGGCGGTGCGATGGCCGTGACGCTGATGGTGCAAGGCACCACGTCCGACGCCGGCAAGTCCGTGCTCGTGGCTGCCCTGTGTCGGTGGCTGCGTCGGCGCGGCGTCGCGGTGGCGCCCTTCAAGCCCCAGAACATGGCGCTCAACAGTGCGGTGACGGCGGATGGCGGCGAGATCGGGCGCGCCCAGGCCCTCCAGGCCCAGGCCGCGGGCCTGCCGCCGCAAGTCGACTTCAACCCCATCCTGCTCAAGCCCAATAGCGATACCGGCGCGCAGGTGATCGTGCACGGGCGCGCGCTGCAGGACATGGATGCGCGTGGCTTCCACGACTACAAGCGCGTGGGGATGGAGGCGGTGCTCGCCAGCCACCGGCGGCTCTGCGACGAGTTCGACGTGATCGTGGTGGAGGGCGCGGGCAGCCCGGCCGAGATCAACCTGCGCGATCGGGACATCGCGAACATGGGTTTCGCCGAGGCGGTCGACTGCCCCGTGATCCTGATCAGCGACATCGATCGCGGCGGCGTCTTCGCCCACTTGGTGGGCACCCTCGAGCTGCTCTCCGAGAGCGAGCGCGCGCGGGTGCGAGGCTTCGTGATCAATCGCTTTCGCGGTGACCTGGGCCTGCTCGAGCCCGGGCTGCGCTGGCTGGAGCAACGCACCGGCCGCTCGGTGCTGGGCGTGCTGCCGTACCTCCACGGGCTGCGGCTGGAGGCCGAGGACGCGATTCAATCGGAGCAGGTGCTCGACCGCGCGCTCGAGCCCCTGCGCGTGCGGGTCCCCGTGCTCTCGCGCATCAGCAACCACACCGATGTGGACGCCCTGCGGGCCCATCCGCGGGTGGACCTGCAGTTCGTGGGACCGGGCCACGGGCTCGGCGCCTGCGACCTGGTCCTGCTGCCGGGCACCAAGTCCGTGCGTGCCGATTCGGACTTCATGCGCGTGCAGGGCTGGGACGCGGACGTCCTGCGCCACCTCCGCTACGGAGGGCGCGTGCTGGGCGTGTGCGGAGGCATGCAGCTGCTCGGCCGATCGCTGCGCGACCCCGACGGGATCGAAGGCGAGCCCGGCGAGTCCCACGGCCTGGGGTTGCTCGAGCTCCACACGACTCTCGAGCCGGAGAAGATCCTCCGCAACGTGGCCGGCCACCTGTGGGATGGCGAGACACCGGTGCGCGGCTACGAGATCCACTGCGGACGCAGCCAGGGCAGGGCGCTCGAGCGACCGGCCATGGTCCTGGAGCACGGGCCCGATGGCGCGCGCTCCGAGGATGATCGGATCCTCGGCACCTACCTCCACGGCCTCTTCGATCACCCCGATGCTTGCGCCGCGCTGCTGCGCTGGGCCGGGTTGCGCGGGGACCACGCTCGCCTCGACCCGAGGCTCGAGGCGGAGGCGTCGATCGAGCGCATTGCGGATGCGGTCGAGGCGCACCTCGACGGGCGTGCCCTCGAGCGCCTCTGCGGCCTCTGACTCAGCGCCTCGTCTGCGGCGGCGCGCGGCGCTGCCCGAGGAAATCCCACGGGGTGTTCGGGCTGAGCTCGTGCACGTGGGCCCCCACGCGCTCGAGCCAGCGCCGCTCCTCGTCGCTCAGGGTTCCGAGCGAGAGCGCGCGCAGGTTGCTCTCCAGTTGCTCCTGCGTCTTGGGCGCGGTCAGTACCATGTCGACGGCAGGGTGGGAGAGGGCGTGTCGGTAGAGGTGCGTGGGCTCGGGGGTGGCCTCCCCCTCCGGCATCCACGCCGGATCGAAGAGGTGGCCCCAGCGCGTGGAGTTGTAGGCGATCACGCCGGGGCGGGGCTCCATCCCTTCGAGCAGCGGGAAGACCTCGCGTTCGGCGCCCGGGTGGGCACAGTTGTAGCGCACCATGATCAGGTCGTAGATCCCGCGCTCCAGGTGCACACGGTAGGCCCTGCGGTCGTGGGCGCTGACGCAGAGGTGGTTGACCAGGCCCGCCTCGCGCATGGCGAGGGCCCGGTCCTCGATGCGGCGCGGCACGGGGCCATCGCGCTTTCCCAGGATCAGCACGTCGGCGTAGTCGATGCCGAGCTGATGCAGGCCACGCTGGAAGGTCAGCCCCATGGCGTAGCCGGTGGCGTCGTAGGTCTGCAGCGCGATCACCATCTCCTCGCGGTGCCTCGGCGCCAGCTGCCGGATCGCCTCGCGCATGCCCGCCGTGCGGCGCGAGCCCCAGTAGAAGTAGTTGAAGCCCCGCTCGAAGCCCCACTGCAGCGCGCGCGACCCCAGCCCGTGGTCGGCGCCGATGCCCATGCGCCGCGTGCGGATGCCGCTGCGGCCGAGGGTGACCTCACCGTTGAGAGCCGTCATCGGCGGTGCAGCCTAGCACCTTGAAAGTGCGGTCGCCGTCGTTCGATGCTGGGCCCGTGGTGGAAGGCGGACAGCTCGGTGTGCGGTACAGGCCGACGACGACCTGCGGCCTCTTCGGGGTGCTGCTGGCCGCGTGCGCCCCGGCTACCCACGAGCCCGGCGCGCAGGTCGAGCTCGGCGGATGCGCCCAGGAGAGCTGCAACGGGCGCGACGACGACTGCGACCGCGCGGTCGATGAGGGCATCGAGCGCTGCGCCGAGATGCTGGACCGCGACCAGGACGGCCTCAGCGATGCCTGGGAGCAGGAGGGGGTCGATCTCGATGGCGACGGCCGCATCGACCTGGACCTGCCGGCCATGGGCGCCGACCCGCTGCGCAAGGATGTCTTCGTCGAGGTCGACTGGATGGAGATCGCCGGAGCCGGCGGTCACTCCGACCGCTTCGACGACGAGGCCTTCCGGCGCGTCCAGCGCGTCTTCCTGGAGGCGCCCGTCGACAACCCGGACGGCAGCCGCGGCATCGCGCTCCACGTGGACGCCGGACCGGAGAGCCTGATGGACCCGCGCACCGGCGCGAGCTGGGGCGAGCTCAGCCGCGCCGGCCCGGTGCCGCACGAGGAGGACCTGACCCTCGAGCGCCACGGCGCCCTGCGCGCGCAGCACATGGGCGAGGGGAGACTGCGAGTCTTCCGCTACGTCATCGCCGCGCACAGCTTCGAGCGGCTTCCGCGGCCGCCGCCCTGCGACGGCGAGACCGTGCGCATCAATGGCTTCGCGTCCGGGGATCAGGTCGTGCTGACGCTGGCGGTCGAGGAGGGGCTCTTCGTCACGCTCGGCGGATTCCTGCCGGGTGTGCGCGACGTGGGTCAGCAGGCGGGCCTCTTCATGCACGAGCTCGGCCACACGCTCGGTCTCGACCATGGCGGCGCCGACGGGATCAACCGCAAGCCCAACTACCTGAGCGTGATGAACTACGCCTTCACCTATAGAGGTGTGCCGACGTCCGGTGGCTACGGCGGGCTCGACTACGGCCGGTACGGCCCCCACACCCTGGACGAGGGTGCGCTGCGCGAGCTCGACGGCCTCGCAGCACTCGGTGCCGAGGGGGGCACGATCCACCACTGCGGCGATGTGGGTACGGTGTGCGCGGACGACGAAGCAGCCCTCGCCGCTCGCATCCGGGAGGTGGAGAACCTGAGTGCCCCGATCGACTGGAATTGCGATGGCGCGCTTGCGGACGTGCCTGCGTCTGCCGAGGTCAACCTCGAGCCTCCACTCACCGCGCTGACCGTACGCAACGACTGGGAGCACCTGGACCTGACCGCCGGTCGCACGATCGGCGCGGCGCCGGGGCTCGCCCCGGTCGAGCCGGCGCCGACGTGCGGTGCGGACACCTTGCCGCCGCGCGCCGAGCCGCCTCCACCCCATCGGGTCACCGCCTTCGCGCGCCCTACGCGACAGCTGCAACCCGAAGCCCGCGAGGTCGAGCTCGTCTTTGCCCTGCACAACAGCGGGGCGCGAGCCGATCGCTATGCACTGCAGCTGCGCGCGCCGGGGTCGCGCACTCTGCGCGGACCGCCGTCGAGCGTGGAGCTGGAGCCCGGCGCATGGCGGGAGCTGCGCGTACGGCTCGAGCTGCTTGGGCCACTCGGCGACCGCACAGTCGTCCTCACGGCGCGCAGCCATCGTGCCACCGGCATGGTCGCCCGGGTCGCGCAGCGCCTGCTGGCTGTCCCGCCCGCGGGGTCGGGCGTCCTGATCGAGCACCAACCGCTCGCGCCCCACGCGCCCGGCGGATACCCTCGCCGCGTGGATGGCCGCCCATGACCGTGCGTACGCGTCTCTCCCTGCTGCGCTGGCTCGGTCCGTGGTCTGGCGATGGCATGCCTGCGGGGATCGAGCGCGAGGAGCTCCGCTTCGAGCGGCCCGGCCATGAGCCGTTGCGGGCCTGGCTCTACCGTCGGCGCGACCAGGCGCCACTCGGCAACGTGCTGGTCGCTCATGGGCTCATGCCGCAGGGGCCGGCCGACCCACGCCTCGATCGCCTGATGCGGGTGCTCGCCGACGCGGGCCTGTGCGCGGTGGTGCCCTTCCTGCCCGACTACATGGCCCTGCGCTTCGTTCCGCGCGTCGCGGAGGACTTTGCCCGTGCAGCGCAGCAGTTTCCGACGCTGCCACAGCGCGCCTCCGATCGGCGCATCGGGCTGCTGAGCATCTCCTACGGCGCCTACCCGATGCTGCGCCTGCTCGCCAATGCCGGCTCGGCACCGACGTGGGGCGGTGCGGCGCTCTTCGGTGGCTACGGCGATCCCCGTGCCACGATCCGCTATTGCTGTGGCGTCGAGGTGGGACCGGGTCTGCCCGCGCCCGATCGTCTCAACACGCCCGGTGTCGGGATGCATGTGCTCGACACGCTGGATCCAAGCGTGAATCCGGCTCCCGTGCGCGAGGCCCTGCGAGCGCTGATCGAGCGCACGTGGGGCCGCCCTGCCGATCAACGCCCCGATCCGGAGCCCACCGCGCGTGAGCTCGGCGCGTCGCTGGCCGATCCGGAGCGCGCGCTCTTTCGCCTCGCGGCGGGTCTCGAACCCGGCAGTCGCGCAGCGCTGGACGACGCCATCCGACGCTCCCCCATTCCCGAGACGATGGACGCCCGTCCCCACCTCGCCACGGTCGCGATGCCGGTGCACCTGATGCATGCGCGCTCGGACGACGTGATCCCGTACACCGAGACGGTCGCGATCCGCGACGCCCTGCCGGCCACCGCGTCGGTCCGGACGTACATCACGGGGCTGTTCGAGCACGCGGGCAGCGCGGGTGGACCGGGGCGAGTGTCTACGCTCGCGCGCGAGCTCGCCACGTTTGCGCGCATGGCCGGCGCCGTCGCCCACATTTGCACACGGCCGTCCTAGCCAGGACCCATCTATTGGTTGCCCAGCGCGCGCCGCGCGCGCCGCGGACCCACGGTCTCGAGGACCTGGTGATGATCCGCGGCCTCTATTCCGGCCTCAGCGACTGACCCGCCGGCCAGACATCGAGCCCGTCGAGCGCCCGCCCCGATCTGTGGTACATCCCGGCGCGGATGGAGCCGGCACTGGAGATCGTGGAGGTCAGCGACGCGGGCGACCCGCGCTGGGGAGCCGCAATGGCGATCTACGAGGCGTCTTTTCCCGCCTGGGAGCGCGAGCCCGAGTCGATCCTGGTCGAGCGCCTGGGCACTCGCCGCTACCGCATGTGGGTCGGGCTGCGTCACGCGGGCGTGGCCGGCTTCTACCTGCTCGACTTGAACCCGTCCCTCCGCTACGCGCTCTTCTCCTTTCTCGCCGTGGACGCGGAAGCGCGCGGTCAGGGCCTCGGGACGTTGCTCTGTCGTGACGCGATGGAGCGCTTCGCCACCGGGGGTGAGCTCCGCTGGCTACTGATCGAAGCGGAGGACCGCCAGGCCGCGTTCTACGGGCGGCTCGGATTCTCGAAGCTGGACCTGCCATACGACGTGCCTCGCTTCGACGGCGGCGGGACCTTCCCGATGCACCTGATGGTGTTATCTGCGGGTCAGCGCCCCACGCACATCGCCGGCCGTACGCTGCGTCCCATCCTCCGTCACCTCTTCATCAGCGGCTACTCGCTGAAGCCCGATGACCCACGCATCGCGGCGCAGCTCGCGCGGGTTGGTGACACCGTCGAGCTCATCCCGTGGCCGCCAGGCGGCGATCAGGAGCAACTCCCATGCTGAAATACACCCAGGCCGCGAGCGCCCACGACGCGATCGTGCGCGGCATGGGCGAGGTCCTCGCCCAGGGCCGGACGGCGTTTCAGGAGTACCTCTTTTTTCGCTCGCCCGAGGCCGGCGTGTGCATCGTCCTCGACGGGGACATCCAGTCTTGCGAATCGGACGAGGCCATGTACCACGAGGCGCTGGTTCATCCCGCGATGCTCTTGCATCCAGAGCCGCGCTGCGTGCTCATCATGGGTGGAGGGGAGGGGGCGACCGCCCGCGAGGTCCTGCGCCACGCGAGCGTCGAGCGGGTGGTGATGGTGGACATCGATCGTGAGTTTGTGGGGCTGTGCAGGGAGCACGTGCCTGCCTGGTCGGCGGGCGCCTTGGACGACCCGCGCATGGAGCTGCGACACGAGGACATCAACGCCTATCTGCCAGGCTGCAGCGAGCGCTTCGACGTCGTGATTGGCGATCTCGTCGATGTGCAGGACTTTGACTCGCCGGCCGGCATGCTCTACGGCCGCGAGCTCTACGGCCGGCTGCGCGAGTGCGTGGGGGACGACGTGGTGGTGGCGACCCAGGCGGGCGCCCTCGGGGCCGCGGACGTCTCGGGCCACGTGCACATACGCGATACCCTCGCCGGAGTCTTCGGGCACGCGCGCAGTTACGGAATGGTCGTCCCGAGCTTCTTCCACATGTGGGGCTTCGCCCTCGCCACATCCAAGGCACCGCCCACGACGGACGCGGAGCTCGCGTCGACGCTGTGCGATCGCGCGCGCGGCCGTGGCCTCGAGCTGCCCGCCGTGGGGGTCGATGCGCTCTCCCACGCTTTCACCCTGCCGCGCCAGATCCGTCAACAGCTCGGGTAGCCGCCATGGCCGATCCATCCATTGCCGAGCTCTTCGATCGCTACTTCGGACTGATCGAGCAGGAAAGCTTCGCCAAGGGGCGGCGCTGGGCCATGACGCTGCTCGATGCGCGCTCCAGGCCGCACCATGCGTGGATCCTGGAGGTGGAGCACGACCCCGAGGCGCCGCTGCCCGCCGCGGCCGGAGGCCTCGAGCCGGAGACTCTCGTGGCGCTCAGCGCTGCCACCTATTTCAGTGCGCGCATCACGGTCGAGTCCAGCTACCGCTACACCCACGCGGTGCGGCTGCTCGAGCGCAGCGGATCCCTCCTCGAGCAGCTGTCGGGCGTGACGGGCCTCGCCTTCGTCCAGGCCGTGAGGGGCTTCCTCGGTCTTCAGCGGGCTCTGTGCGACATCGATCGCGGCATCTACACGAGTCAGGCAGCGGTGATGTTCCAGGCCGCCCGCGAGTTGGCAGAAGGCGCCCGCGAGGTCGAGCGTCTGTGCGCCGCCACCGTCGACGAGCTCGGCGAGCTGTTGCGGCGCCACCTGTCGGAGCTGCTCTCGGCCTACGCGGCCTACGCCGCCGCGGTCGAGCGCGTCGCGCACGTGCTGTCGGCGCGCTGGGGTGATGCGAGCTCGCTCGAAGCGTCGATCGCGGCCGCGGGGGACGAGGTGGAGGGGGCCGTCCAGCGCTTGCATGAGCTCGGCTCCAACATCATGGCGACCGACCTTGCACCCCACCTGCCCGCCCTTCGCACCTTCCTCGCGGCGCGGCGGCAAGGCAGTGGGTGCCTGCTCGTCGAGCGCGGCATCGTCACCATCAGCTACTACGCCGCCCTCGACCACGACGCGTTGCAGGAGCTCGGAGCCGCGCTCTGTGGCGAAGGTCGTAGGCGCATGCGCCTGCGGGTGGGCGCGTATGACGCCGGGCATCCCGAGCTGGACGGCATGTCGGACATCTGGTCCGGGCTCGCGGCGAAGAACTTCGTCGACACCCACACCTGGTCGTTGCCGGCGCTCTCGGTCGTGCTGCGGGGCCGCGCCCTGCGTCTCGAGTGCACGCTCGTCTACTACGGCATGGGCGTGTTCGCTCTGAGCCTTCGCGCGCCGCTCGAGGATTGCGACGTCAGCATGGTGCGCCACGTGATGGGTCTGGGAGCGCCCTTCGCGCTCGACGAGGAGATCCGCTGCGAGGAGGTCGAACGGCCGCTCGCGTTTCTGCGCGACTACGCCGCGCTGGTGTTCGAGGGCCTGTGCGCTTGCATCGACCGCGTCCTCGGGGAGGGCACGCGGCCTCGCCTGTGCTTCGATCTCGACGAGAACCGCTTCGCCTTGCTCCGCGCGGATCGCGTCGCCGAGGAGCGTCCGGGTGGGCGCGCCGTCCTGTCCGCCGCGGCCGCGCGCGATCACTTCGCCTTCCAGGCCCTCTCGTTGCCGCAGCGCGAGGTGCGTGCCACCGTCGACGACTGGGTCATGCGCGCGCCCGCGCCGCCCGCCGAGAACATCGCCCCGGTGCGCTACAATCTGGACGAGGTGCTCCTGGTGCATCCACACGAGGCGCTCGTCTTTCTCACCGAGCAGCCCGACTGGGTTCGCGATCAGGCCGAGGAGTCTGTCTCCATCGCGGCTGCGATCGCGAATCTCTTCCAGGTGACCAGCGAGACGTTCGAGGACCGCATCCGTGCCCTGGCGGGGAGCCGCGAGCATCATCTGGGTCTGGGCGAGGCGTCGATCGACGAGCTCGGCGCAGAGCGCGAGCGCCTGGAGCAGGAGCTCCAGGGTCTGGAGCACTGCGAGCGCGAGCTGGGCTGGCTGCTGCAGGTGATCGACGCCGGCAGCATGATGACGTACCCCGACCACACCCGCTTGATGTCGGCCATCTTCGAGCGCATGCGGTTCGAGCCGCTGCGCGATCGCACACATGCGGTGCTGTCGCATGCGGCGACGATCCAGTCGGAGACACTGCACGATGTCGGCAAGCTCCACGACGAGCTCAAGCACCGCGCCTCGCGCCGCATGAATCGCCTGCTCTCGGCCGCCATGGCGCTCGTCTCGATCGGTGCGATGAAGGATCTCTTCGAGCTCTTCAACGGCGCCGAGCTCGGCGTCCGGATTTCGGGTTTCGCCCAGTTTGCGTCGCTCGCGGGTTTCATGCTGCTGGCGGTCTTCGTGTTGATGCGGGGCTGGCAACACGACGAGTGACGAGCGGCAACTCGGGGTCGCGCCGCCGATCGGGGGCTGTTACACTGGGTTCTCGCCCGGGGGCGAGATGTCTTTTTCAGCGGTCGAACGTCACATTAACCTCATCGCCGACCTGTTCATGGGGGCCGCCTCGGCCAAGGGTCCGGTCTCGGCGATCGAACGGGACTACGTGCGCCGGCAGCTCGAGGACTTGCTGTCGGTCCGCAGCCTGCCACCGAGCGTCGCGGACCATGTGGAGCGCTTCGACCCGATGGCGTTCGACGTCAACGCGGCGGCTCGAACGCTCTACGCAGAGCCCCCCATGCGGCTGCGCCGGCTGCTCGAGCTGTGCGCATTCGTGACGGTGTCGGACGGCGCGATGGCGCCGCAGCAGGATCGTTACATCCGCAAGCTGGGCAGCGCCTTCGGCATGTCGGAGGACGAGTATCGGGACCTGACCCTCGCCCACGAGAGCAAGGGGCCCCGCCGGACCTTCACCCAGATGGCGGTCGTGGAGGTGCCCGGCCCCTCCGACGGCGACTAGCCCCCTGAGCTGGTTGCTCTTGGTCGCGGGAGCTGCGATCAAGGCACCATGCCGGTCGACGTCGAAAGCGCGATCGAGATCGACTGTCCCGTCGCGGAGGTGGCGGGCTACGTCGCCGACCCGGACAACGCCCCGGAGTGGTACGTGAACATCGAGTCGGTGGAGTGGGAAACCACACCACCGCTGAAGCTCGGCTCGCGGGTCGCCTTCGTCGCCCACTTTCTCGGGCGACGCCTGGCCTACACCTACGAGATCCGCGAGCACGCGCCCGGTGAGAGACTGGTGATGTCCACTGCCCAGGGGCCATTCCCGATGGAGACCACCTACACCTGGCAGCCCGCCGGTGACGGCCGCACGCGCATGACCCTGCGAAACCGCGGGACACCGAGCGGCTTCTCCAGGCTCATGGCGCCGATGATGGCGTCGGCGGTCCGCCGCGCGACGCGCAAGGACTTGGCCCGCCTCAAGCAGCTCCTCGAGTCGCGTGGGCACCAGCCGCCATGAAGCTGGCCTGGTTGACGGACATCCACCTCGACTGCACCGACGAGGCCGGTGCGGACGCACTGGTTGCCGAGGTGCGCGCGAGCGAAGCGGACGCGGTGCTGCTGGGCGGAGACATCGCCGAGGGTGGCCAGGTCGTGCGCCACCTCGGGCGCCTCGACGACGCCCTGCAGCGACCGCTCCACTTCGTGCTCGGCAACCACGACTACTATGGCGGCTCGGTCGCGGCCGTGCGCGAGCGCGTGGAAGGGCTCTGTCGCGAGCGCGAGAACCTGCGCTACCTCAGCCGCTCGTCCTGGATCGCGCTGACCCCGGAGCTGGCCCTGCTCGGGCATGACGGTTGGGCCGATGGACGCGAGGGCGACTTTGCGGGCTCTCCTGTGGTGCTGAACGACTACCTCCAGATCGAGGACCTGAAAAACATCGATCAGCCCACGCGCGCCGCGCGTCTCGCCGCGCTCGGCGCCGAGGCGGCCGAGCACGTGGCGCGCGAGCTGGGCGCCGCGCTCGAACGTCACGAGCGCGCGCTGCTGCTCACCCACGTGCCGCCCCTGCGCGGAGCCTGCTGGTATCAGGGACAGACCGCGGACGACGATTGGGCCCCCCACTTCGTGTGCCGCGCCGTGGGTGAGGCCATCCTGGAGACGATGGCGCGCCATCCGGAGCGCGCCCTCACCGTGCTGTGCGGCCACACCCACAGCCCCGGCGAGGCGCGGCCGCTCGACAACGTGCACATCCTCACGGGTGCGGCCGAGTACGGCGAGCCACGCCTGTGCCGTCTGCTCGAGCTGCCCTGAGCCATTTTTGCGTCCCGGAAGATCCCGCGCCGCGCCCGTGCGTCTGAAGGGGGACAGGAGGGAATCGCATGAGGATCTTGGCAATCTTCTGGGTCGTGCTTTTGTTTGGTTGTTCGGGCGGTTGCGCGGGGGCCGGATCCGAGAGCGGTGCCGCCATCGAGCACGGAGGAGGGGAGTCGTCGCACGCGGCTTCCGGCGGCGACGCGGCCGCCACGGGCGGCGAGGCGAGGCCGCGGATCGCGGGACCGCTCGCGCCTGCCCACCCCGCGCAGCGCGGCCAGTGGCTCGGCGCGGCGCCCCTTTCGCACACCATGCTGCGCGGTGGCGATGGCGCCACCCACCTCGGCGTGTGGGTGGATGTGCCGCGCGACGCGGCCGGGGATGTGCCGCGGCCGCCGATGGCCATCTCGCTGGTGATCGATGCCTCTGGCTCGATGGCCGGCGAGAAGATCCGTCATGCGCGCATGGCGGCCTCGCGCCTGGTCGACAGCCTGTCCGACGGCGACGTGGTCGGCCTCTACACCTTCGCCGACCGCGTGCAGGAGATCGCCCTGCCTACGACCGTCGGCCCCGACAGTCGGCGCCACCTGCTGCGAATGATCTCCGAGGTGCGGTCGGGCGGCTCCACCGCCCTGCACGCCGGCGTCGCTACCGGCCAGCGCGAGCTACGGCGGGTCTCCACCCAGAGCCATCCCATCCGGCGGGTGCTCGTGATCAGCGACGGGCTCGCGAACGTCGGCCCCTCGCGACCGGAAGACTTCGCGCACCTGGCCCGGCAGGGCGCCCATGAGGGCATCCAGGTCAGCGCGATCGGCGTCGGTCTGGACTACAGCGAGCACACGCTCGGCGCGCTCGCGCTCAACAGCGAGGGGCGCATGTACCACCTCGAGCACTCCGAGCAGCTCGCCAGCATCCTCGACTCGGAGCTGAACCTGCTCAGCCAGACGGTGGCCCTCAACGCGGTCGTCGAGCTCAGCCCCAGCGCGGGCGTCACCCTGGAGGGGCTCGAGGTCGGTCGCGCCGAGCACGTCGGGCGGCGGCTGCGCATCCCCCTGGGCGCGCTCTACGCCGGCCAGGAGCGCGAGTTGCTGGTGCGGGCGCGGGTCTCGACCGAGGCTGGCGACATCCGCGAGCTTGCCAGCGTGCGCCTGACCTATGACCTTGCCGACCGCAGCCGCAGCGCCGACCAGCAGGTGGTGCTGCGCTACGGGGTCACCGACGACACCGGCGCGGTCGAGGCGAGCTACGACTCGCGCGTCGAGTCCCTGCTCGCGAGCCACCGGGCGGCCGAAAAGCAGGAGCGGGCCGCCGAGATGCTCAACCGTGGCGAGTCGCAGCAGGCCGCGCTGGTGCTGGAGGAGGCCGAGGCCGATCTGCAGGTCGCGGTGCAGAAGGCGCCGGCCATGAAGAAGGGACGCCTGCGCGAGGCCCGGCGCAAGGTGGGCAAGCGCAAGGTCAAGGCCGCGGCGGCCCGCACGCGGGCCGAGAGCCGGGGCCAGGCGCTCGAGGCCTACGACGATGCCATGGGGTTGCGCGGCTACTGAGCTTGCGCCACCCGTGGCACGGCAGGTGGCGCAACCTGGCCCGTCGAAGCCAACGGTGTGGACACCGGCGCCCGGAAAAGCCCGGCTTTTCCGGGCGTCATCCCGTGGCACACGATGTGCACGCCAGTGCTTGAGTTGGACCCGAGAAGGGGGGAGCGGATGATGAAACGAGCGGCACTTGGTGTTTCCTGCATGTTGGTCCTGGGCGGCTGCCTGAGCTCGGAGGACCGCCCACCGGCGGTGAGCCCCGGGCCGGATGCTGTCAGCAGTGTCGAGCCCCAGATGGAGGTGCCGTCGTACCTGCCCACCGCGACCGCGGACCCCGGAGTCGCGGGTCAGGGTGCGATCGATCTGCCGCCGGTGCCGCCGGGAGAGCCCTTCTTCGACCAGCCCCAGGGGCCCTTCGAGGAAGGCGACTGGAGCGACTGGCCAGTCTGGGACGACGGCATTGGTGGCATCGAGCGCGACCCCGAGAGCTACTTCAGCCGTGTCCACGAGGAGCAGGGCTGGTTCAACGCCGGCGTGCCGTTCGATCGCGGTGCCCTCCAGGGTCAGCTCGCGGCCGCCCGCGTAGAGGGGCAGAGTGTCCTGCAGGGGGCCTGGATCGATGCTTGGAACGACGAGTGGGACCACGGGTCGAGCATGAACATGGAGGTGCACGGCGAAAGCGACAGCGGGGCCGCGATGTTGATCGTGAGCATGATGGACCTGCGCCCGATCGCGGACGCCCTGCGCGCGGACGCCGCTCCCGGCGACACCATCGCCGTGATGTCCGACGTCGAGGTGATCGGCTGCGCGGGCCCGCAGATGCACAACTACCCCTACGACGAGCCGGCCGAGGAGGGTGAGGTGAGCCTGGTGGCCCATCCGGACGACGCCGACACCGTCGTGGTGGAGGTGGAGGCTGACTTCGGCACCGACGGAACCCTGCGCGGCAGCATCGAGCTGTCCCGCAGCGAGCTGCTGCCGCTGCTGGACCGGGCCCTGGCCATCTGAGGTGATCTGAGTCAGAGGGCGTACTTCACGCCCCGCGGCCCGACCTCGATGTAGCCGCACTCGATCAGGTGCTTGACGATGGTCGAGGGCCGCGAGCGCAGGCCCACCGACTCGCGGTAGTTGCGCACGGCGTTGAGCAGCGCGCTCTCGGCCTTGGGCAGCTGCCGCTTCGGGAGCTTCGCGAGCAGCACGCGGATCGCCTCCGCGTCCGGATTGGTGATCGGCTTTGCCGCCCGGCGCTCCGTCGCCGCCTTGGCCCGGCTGCCGCCTCTCTTGGCGACGCCGGTCCTCTCCTTCTTCTTCGTGGTCGCCGATGCCGAGCGGCTGTGCGGCGCCTCGTGCTTGATCGGGACCGCCCGCTCCCAGTGGTCGTTCAGGTGCGCGGCCAGATCCGTGTAGTCCCGGTCATTGGCCAAGACGACGATCTCGGCCTCCGGGAAGCGGAAGGCGTACTCGCCGATCTTCGCCGTCACCAGCTTGTCGACGAACTCCTTGCGCGTGATGCGCCCGATGATTACCTCCACCCGATCGGGGTGGGCTTCGATCGTGGCGAGCGTCTCCGGTGTCACGGTGTTGGTGCGGTTGGCCGCCAGGACCACCATCACCACGTTGCGCTTGCGCAGCAGTGCCGCGACGTCGGTCTTCGGGATGTTCTCGAAGTCGATGATGTAGATGACTTGCCGCTTGGCGGCGGGCTTCTTCGCCAGCTTGGTGGCGACTTCGGTGAGCTTCTTGACCATTGGCGGCTCGGATTCTAGCGCGGGGACGCCGGATGCACGACGGATCTCACGCGCGGCGCTCGCGCAGCTCGCCCGGAATGGCCGCGTGCTGCCGGCGCGTCAGGGCGAAGCGCGTGCGCGGCTCGTCACGTGTCTCCTACACTACCGGGCCGAGCTCAGGGAGCGCAATCGAGGTAGGCGCTGGTGCCGTCCGGGATCGCGGCGCCGGCGCTGAAGGCCACGCGGCGCGGCCCCACCGTGGCGCCACACTGGGAGTTGGCCTCGGTGGTGAAGTCGTCGTAGTACCAGCCGGCGCGGCCCGGCTCGGCCTCAAGCCCGCTGCCGGGATCGGTCACCGGCACCTGCTCGACGATGCACACCTCGCGTCCGGCGAGCGTCATTGGCGGGCGATCGGTCGGCGTCGAGAGATAGGGCAGGTCGGCGCAGGCATGCACGCTGGTGCCGGGTGTACCGGCTGGCGCCAGCTCGAAGACCACCTCGCAGCTCACGAGCCCGGCGTCGCGCGTGAGCGACTCGGCCAGGCAGCTGCTGCCCAGGGTGCTCGAGATGCGGTCCACGATCGCATCCATGACGGGCGTGAAGTCGCTCTGGCAGATCGACTGCACGACGCTGTTGTTGCCGAAGGCGCGCGCCACCTGCACGAAGCGCCGTGGCGGGAAGGCGCGCCCGGTGTCGGTGATGCACGAGGGCGTCAGGTTGCCGCCCTGCTCGGGCGTGCGGTTCGGGTCCGGGACCTCCTGCATGCGCGGGTCGGCCAGGATGCCGTCGTAGAAGGCGTCGCGCGCGACCGCGTCCTGGAAGTCGACCGCCGCGAGCGCCGCTGCGTCCACCAGGTCCGGTGGGATGCCGGCGATGGCGCCGAAGATCACCAGCTCCTCGGCATCCGGGCGCAGGGCGCGCAAGCCCTCGATGTAGCGCGTCACCGGGTAGAGGTTCTGCGGGTTGAAGAAGCAGCGCAGGTTCAGGTCCTGCATCGTCAGCGGGTCGGTCGGGTCGAGGTAGATGTCCGGCGTGAAGTGGCGCGTGTTGAACGACGAGCAGTCCTCCTCGTCGGTCACCATGATGACCGCGACGACCGAGCGGCCCTCGATCCCGTTGCGGATGAAGCCGGCGTTGGTCTGATCGCCGTGGCCGAGCTGGCCGGCTCCGTTCACGTCGCCGAGGAAGCGGATCACGCTGGTCGAGGGCGTGACCGCCTTGAGCGCGGCCTCCAGCTGCTGCTCGAAGCCGCAGCCCTCGGTACCGAGCGCCGCGACGCAGGCGAAGTCGTCGGCCACCGCGTCGGGCGTATCGACGCCCGCCGTGTACGTCAGGAAGCGCGGATAGGTCGCCAGGCAGCTGGCGTTGGTCGGGTCCGGCAGGTTGTTGAGGATGCCGTCGTCGCCCAGGCCTTCACAGCCGGGGATACCCTGGATCCCGACCAGTCCCATGTCGGACGAGACCACGCCCAGGTGCAGGTCCTGGGCGGGTACGAAGTCCTGGATGCCGTCGCCATCCCGATCGCCGCTGGTGAGCACGCGCATCAGGTTCGGGAACTGCTCCTGCAGCAGCACGTGCTCTTCGCGCATGGAGCCGGAGTTGTCGACCATGAAGAGCAGGTCCAGCGCGCCCGCGCTCTCGCCGGTGAGCGCGCGGCAGCGACCTCCCAAGACGCAGCGGCTGCGGGGCTCGTCCGTGCACCCGGCGTCGTCGTCCGCGCTGCATGCGGGCGGGTCGTCGCCGTCGGCATCGCCGCCGTCGCGGGCGCCGCCATCCATCGGCGCAGGCTGCTGGCCGTCGGGTCCCGGCTCCAGGTCGCCGCCGGGGCCGTCGGTGATGCCACCGTCGGCGACCGGGCAGGGCGGCCGGCCGAACTCGTCGGGCATGTCGGCGTTGGGGATGCAGTCGAGCGTGTCGCCTTCACCGCTGCCGACCTTGTCCGCAGCCGCGTCGGCGTTGCCGAAGCCGCCTCCACCATCGCGCGCGCCTGCGCCCACGCCCTGGGGACCGTCGCCCTCGCCGCCATCCCTGTCCCCGGAACAGCCGGCCAGGGCGAGCATGGCGGTCAGCGTGCAAGCGAGCGCGCGCTCACGGTGTCCCAACAGGATGTCCAACGCTCTCCCCCTCGTTGCGGCCCGCGTAGCATAGCGCGACCGGCCGCCCCGGCCAGCCGGGGGTGGGACGCTGGGGCAGCATCGCTATTCACGCGCGCGTTGCGCGCAGCACGTCCCCAGGTCGGAATGAGACGCGCGACCACCTACAGTGGGCGAATTGCGCGACATCGGTGTGCGCGCGCCGCGACACCTGCGATGCCCTGCCGAATTTCCGCGGAGGTGTGCACCGGCATGCGCGTTGCAGATGACTGCACGATCGAGCGGACGCGACGACGAGGCGGAACGCTCGGGAAGGTGTTGGAGGATGAGGTGCTCTGGGTTCGGTTGGTCAGCATGGGTCGTGCTGGCCGCGGTGGCGTGCAGTGCGGACAGCGTCGATACCGGCGGGCGCATGTCTGGAATCGGTGCGGAGCCGGCACCCGCGCCGGGACAGGATGGCACCGCGGGTACACCCGGCAGGACGCCGGGCGCGATCATCGGTGCGGACAACCCGACCAGTCTCGCGGGCGAGCCGATGATGCTCCCTCCAATGGAGAGCAGCTGCGGCAGCACCGACATCACCGTGTCGCGTGTCTTGCCCTCCGTGATGCTCCTGGTCGACGGCTCCCAGAGCATGCTCGACCCCTACGGCGATCCCGTGCTGGACATGCCGGATGGGGGCGTGGCGGATCCAGCCATGCAGGGCGCGGCGCCGGCTCAGTCCCAGCGCTGGACGGCCGTGCGCGACGCGCTGGTGGATCCCGATGATGGCGTGGTGGCCAAGCTCGAGGGCCTCGTGCGCTTTGGGCTCGCCGTCTACGGCACCACCCCCCAGTGTCCCCTGCCGCTCGGCACGCTCGAGCCGGTGTTGCACAATTACCAGGCGATCGAGGCCAGCCTGCCACAGCAGCCGCCCGGTCTCACGACCCCGACCGGCATCGCCCTCGACCGCATCGTCGACTTGCTCCCGGACCCGAAGCAGGCCCTGGACGAGACGATCGGTCCGCAGATCATCATTCTCGCCACCGACGGCGACCCCAACTCCTGCGAGCTGCCGCTGCAGAACTACGAGCCGTCGATCCAGGCCGCGATGAAGGCGCAGGCCAAGAACCTGCGCATGTACGTGATCAGCGTGGGCCAGGATGCGGCCGAGGCGCACCTGCAGGAGATGGCCAACTTGGGCGCGAGCATGGACCGCTTCGCCAATCCGGGCGCCGAGGTCTACTACCCGGAGGACCCGGCGGGCCTGGCGGCCACGCTTGAGACCCTGATCGGCGATGAGCTCTCCTGCGAGCTCACGCTGGACGGTAAGGGCGTCAAGCAGGGGTCGGAGTGTCGCGGCCTGGTCACGCTCAACGGCGAGGAGCTGGAGTGCAACGGCCCCGACGGCTGGTCGTTGACCGACTCCAAGACGATCACCCTGCAGGGCGCATCCTGCGAGATCTTCAAGAACGCCTCCGACGCCATGCTGAGAGCAAACTTCCCCTGCGACCTCCTGGTTGAATAGGGAGTTGTCTGGCTTCAGGGGAGGCAGGTGGCTTCGACGCAGCTGAGGCCGGGGTCGCAGTCGGCCGGGGTCGAGCAGCTCGTGGCGCATGCGGTCGGGCAGGCGGCGTCGGCGAAGGCGCCGCAGCTGCGCAGGCTGCCGTTGCAGGCCTGATCGTCCGGCGTGGTGATGGCGATGCAGCGGTAGGCGTTCGCATCGCAGATCACTTCGGTGAGTTGCCCGCCGCAGCTCGCCACGTCCAGGCAGATGCGGGTGCCGCCGGGCGTGTATCCGGGGCACTCGGCGGCGCTGCGGCAGCAATCGCCAGACGCGCAGCAGTAGCCGCCGCGGCAGTGCCCGCTGAGGCACTGGTCGGCGCTGTCGCACGTGCTGCCGTCGGAAAGGTCCGGCACGCAGCGCCCCCCGTCGCAGTGGGCGTTCGCGTCGCATTCGACGGAGCTCGCACAACCGTCGGCGCACGTTGGGGCACGTTGGTCGGCCGTGCCCGTACACCGCGTATCCGCGTACGGCCCACAGTCGTCGGCCACCACCAGGGCGCTGCAGCCGGAATCGTTGTCTACCGCCGGGAGGGTCACGCAGCGGTTCTGCTCGCAGGCGGCCTCGTCGCGCACGCCCTGGCAGTGGGTGGGCTCCGTGCAGAAGGCCAGTCCCCAGTAGCTCAGCGGGCAGTCCTGGGCCCCGTCGCAGCAGTCGCCGTCGCTGCAGCAGAAGCCGTTCTGGCAGTGCCCGCTCTGGCAGTCGCCATCGCGGCTGCAACGCTCGCCGTCGGGTAGGTCCTCGGTGCAGCGGAAGAGGTCGCAGTGGGCGTGTGGGTCGCACTGGCTGTCGCGGGTGCAGACGGTCCCGCACTCGGGCGCGGCCTGATCGAGCTCGCCGCTGCAGTGGACGCTGGCGAAGAGCCCGCAGTCGTCGGCCTCCATGTCGGCGAGGCAGCCGCTGTCGTCCGGCTCACCCTCGAGCGCCACGCAGCGGTGGTCCTCGCAAGCCACCCGACCGCGCGAGCCCTGGCACTGCTTCAGGTCCTCGCACACCGCAGCCACCTCCACGCCGCCGCAGTCCGCCGCCGTGATGCAACAGAGCCCTGCCGTGCAGCACAGGCCAGCGTTGCAGTTTCCACTCGTGCACTCCGCGTCGGCGCTGCACGCTTCGCCGTCCACCCGCTCCGCTGCCGTGACCGGCGCCGGCAGCGATGAGGGTGCTCCGCTGTCGCCGGGCCCAGGCACGGGGTTGGTCGGTCCTGTTCCCGGGGGGGGGGTCGTG
>JAPPOT010000802.1:0-5641 GCA_028817855.1 Myxococcales bacterium | reverse complement strand
CCCCGCCCAGGCGCTGCCCCGCCCCCTCCCCGGGGGTGGGGGCGTCGAGTCGTTGCGGGGTGCACCCGAGCCGGCGCTTGCCACGCTGCCGATCGGCGCGGCGCTGCTGCCCACCAGCGGCCCCTGCTCGAACTCGCAGGACGCTACCAGGAGCGCGGCGGCCATGGTCGTGATGTCGAGTGGATGCGGTGCGCGTGGATTCAAGGGTCGGTCCCGTGACGGAGACGAGACTAGAGCCCCGCCGAGTCAACTGCGACAGACGCGCGGCGCCAATCGCTTCCCCTGCTGCACCGATGCGCGCCCTCCCGGGCGCGATGCAAGCAACCTAACGCTGGCGCCCTGACCGGTTCTTGTGGCCCGGCATGGCATTTTCTTGTCATCCCAGTCCAAGCCCGATGCCCCAGACGGTGGACGCCGCTGCACCTATACTGGGGCGGTAGCCATGGGCGTCCGTCGCAAAACGAAGTCGAGGCCAGCGCAGCCGCGCGGTGAGCGGGCCGAGCAGAAGGCGCGCACGCGCCAGGCCCTGATCGACGCCGGTCTCGAGCTGCTGCGAGCCGGCACCAATCCCAACCTCAGCGAGGTCGCGGCGCAAGCCGGGGTCTCGGTGGCCACGGCCTATCGCCACTTTCCCAGCGCGCCCGCGCTGTGGGACGCGGTCGGTGAGCAGACCGGCGCGCCCGAGCCCTCGGAGATCTTTGCCAACGCGGATGGGCTCGACGTGCAGGAGCGCGTCGAGCTGCTGCTGCGCAAGGTGGGCGGTCGCTACTACCAGGACGAGGCCGTGTGGCGCACCGCGCTCGCGTCGCTTGTGGGGCAGCGGGGTGGTGCGGGAGCGCGCCGGGGGCGGCTGGCGAGGCCCTCCGGTCGCCGTCTGCGCTGGATCGACGCCGCCCTCGAGCCGCTCGAGGGCACGTTGCCGGCGCCTGCCCTCCGACGCCTGCGCATGGCCCTCGCGCTGGTCTTCGGTACGGAGTCGATGGTCACGCTACGGGATATCTGCGGGCTCAGCGTGAAGGAGTCACGTGAGGTGAGCGCGTGGGCCGCGCGGGCGCTGGTGGCGGCGGCGCTGAAGGAGCGGGACAAGGGCGGGCGGCGCCGCGGTTAGCGCAACCGGCCGGGCGGTTACCCGTGTGGGGACTTGCGGTCTCCTCGTGAGAATCTATTCTCATCAGTGGGTGGAGTTCGGGGGCCGAGAGGAGAGCCCCATGCGTGTTGTAAGTGCTTTCTCGCGTCTCGCGATGATTTCGGTGCTGCCCCTCACCGTGGCCGCGTGCTCGGATGACGGTGGCGCCGACGGGGACGGCTCGGCCGGCGGTGCGCCCGGCACGGTGGTGACGCCACCCGGCATGCCTGTGCAGACGGCGCCGGGGGCGATGCCCGCGGGCACGACGCCTGCTGGAACGACCGGGACCGATACACCCGTCACGGGTGGTCCGGCGCCCGACCAGGGCACGCCGCCTGTCGTGCCGCCTACGGGCGATGGCATCCCCATCGAGCCGCCTCCGGTGGCCGGTGGTGAGGCCCCGTCGCCACCGCCGGGTGATGGCTGCTTGCAGGGGGGGGGCGACTACCTGGACCAGGGGCCCTACGGCACGGCCACGATGGACGTCTCGATCGGCTCGAGCGGGATGTTCACCATCTTCCATCCGCAGCCGTTCGACGACAACTGTCGCCATCCCATCGTCGCTTGGGGCAACGGCACGGGCGTGACCGGCTCGGGCACCTACGCCTTCTACAACGACCACGCGGCGAGCTGGGGCATCGTGGTGGTCGCGTCCCACAACTCCAACGTAGGCAGCGGCGAGTTCCACCGGGCGGGGATCGACTACCTGCTCGCCCAGAACGAGGACCCCAGCAGCATGTTCCACCAGAGGCTCAGCCCGCGGGCGGGCACCTCCGGTCACTCGCAGGGAGGGATGGGCGCCAACCAGGGGGCAGGGCACCCGAACGTGGAGGCCGAGGTGAATGTGCAGGGCGCCTTCGGTGGCGCACCGGGCGGTGTGGCCTTCCTGTGCCTGACCGGCACCGCCGACCTCAACCCCGCCGGCTGCGCCTCCTCCGTACGCGGCGCCTCCGCGCCGGCGCTCTACGCCAACTGGGATGGCGGCGACCACTTTGGCACCGCCACCGTGGCGGGCTTCATCGGTGCCGACCCCGGCACGCTCCAGTACATGCGCCTGTACTCGGCCTGGTTCCGCTGCTTCCTGGGTGACGACGGCGCCGCCTGCGGGCTCTTCCAGGGCGGGGCGGGCTGCAGTGTCTGCAGCGATCCCGGCTGGGCCGAGATCGAGATGGTGAACTACTGAGAGACGCGCGTTGAACCTGCCCCTGCCCGGGTGCACAGGAAGCTCTGTTCGGGCAGGGGCAAGTTTGGCAACTGTTGAGCTCGAGATGAGGGGCGTCGCCCGCGCAATCGGTGACGGCGCCCGCACCATCGGGGACAGGGCCCGCTCAATTGGGGCCGTGCAAACAGCACCTCGGGCCATTCGGCCAGCGTCCTGGCGTGCGGGGTGGGGGCCCTGCGCTAGAAGCCGGCTGGACGATGTTGGGAGGAGCGATGGATCGGACATCCGGTTTGCGCGCGGCCGCGGTCGCGTTGTTGCTGTCCCTCGGGGTCACCGGGTGCGGTGACGATCCCGAGGGCGAGGACAATCCAGGCGAGGGACAGAGCGGTGCCAGCGACCCGCCCGGCGACGGAGCCAGCGACGCAGGCGCCCCGGCCGACGGTCCACGCGTCGAGCTCGCCACCGGCGTCGTGCAGGGGGAGCAGCTCGAGGGCGCCGTTCGCTTCCTCGCGATCCCCTACGCCCGGCCCCCCGTGGCTGAGCTGCGTTTCGCGGCGCCCCAGCCGGCCGAGCCCTGGGAGGGCGTGCGCGCCGAGACCGACTTCGTGCCCGGCTGCCCGCAGCAGGAGGACCAGGGCGCACCCGCGAGTGACAACGAGGACTGCCTCTACCTCAACGTCTGGACGCCCGATCCCATGCCGGACGGGGCGCCCGTCATGGTGTGGATCCACGGCGGCGGCAACTTCTCGGGTGCGACCGGCATCCCCGTGCCCACGACGGATACGCTCTGGTACGACGGTCGCATCTTCGCGGAGCGTCAGGGCGTGGTGCTGGTCACGATCCAGTACCGACTCGGGCCGCTGGGCTTCAATCCACACCCGTCGCTCGCGGACGAGGGCGCTCCCCTCGGCAACCAGGGCCTGCACGATCAGCGCCTGGCGCTCGAGTGGGTGCGTGACAACATCACGAGCTTTGGTGGGGATGCGGGCAACGTGACGATCTTCGGCGAGTCCGCCGGCTCGGCCAACGTCTGCTACCACGTCGCTTCCCCCGGCAGCCGCGGGCTCTTCCACCGGGCCATCGGTCAGAGCGGAGGCTGCACGATTCGCTCCGTCGGGCCCGAGCAGCGCGCCGATGCGGTGGGCGATCGCATGGTGGCCTATGGAGAGGCCGTTGGCTGCCCGGCCGGCGACGACCAGCTGGCGTGCATGCGCGAGGTGCCGGTGACGACGATCCTGGAGCACGCCATGCAGCCGATGCCCGGTGGCGGTGAGACCTCGGAGGACAGCTTCCGCTTTGCGGCGGTCGTCGACGGCGAGGGAGGCTTCCTGCCCGACGACCTGCGCACGCTCTTCGATGCCGGCGAGATCGCCGACGTGCCCTATCTGCTGGGCGCCAACCACGACGAAGGCACGACCCTGGTCTGGCGCGCGTCACCGATCACGACCGAGGAGGAGTACCTGGCCGATCTGGAGGTGCGCTACGGCGACGCCGCGGGCGAGATCGCAGAGCTCTATCCCGCCTCGGAGTTCGGCGGAGACTACAACGCCGCTCGCGCCCGCGTGGTCGGCGACTCTGGACTGGTGTGCGGCACCCACGATACCGCTCGCCGGTTTGCGGCGGCCGGGCGCGCCGTCTTCATGTACAACTTCAACGTGCACTGGAGCATCGCCCCGGAGCTCTTCCTGGCGGGGCACGCCGCCGAGATCAGTCACGTCTTCGGCACGCCGCACCTGCCGGAGCCCGACGCAGAGAGCGCTGCCGTGGCCGACGCGATGAACACCTACTGGGCGCGCTTTGCTGCGACGGGCGACCCCAACGGCAGCGACGCGCCCGCCGAGTGGCCAAGCTTCGCGATGGACGGCGACCGCCGCCTCCAGCTCGCGCCCGAGTGGCAGGTGCTGGAAGACTTCAGGGCCGAGGAGTGCGCCTTCTGGCGGCGCTATCATGGCGTCGAGTGAGTCAGCCTTCGCCCTCGTCCACGGCGCCACGCAGCAGTCCCTCCCGTGGCACCTCGCGCCGGTAGGCGGCCGGCGTGCGGCCGGTCCAGGCGGTGAACGCGCGCGTGAAGTTTCCGGTCGTGGAGTAGTCCAGCGCCTCGGCGATCTCACCGATCGACAGCTCGGAGGCACGCAGCAGATGCATCGCGCGCAGGCGCCGCTCGTCGCGCGCCAGCTCGGAGAAGCTAACACCGGCTTCGGTGAGCCGGCGCTTGAGGGTGCGCTCCGACACGTGTAGATGGCGCGCCACCTGGGCGATGTTGGCGAAGCCGCCGTCGGCCGTGATCGCACGCCGCACCTGGCCGGGCCAGGAGCCGGCGAAGCCCAGCTCGGTCATCTGCCGCTGGCACTGCTCGCGGGCCAGGTTGAAGGCCGCGCGATCCGGGCGGGCCAGGGGCAGGTCGAGGGCGTCGGCCCGGAAGATCATGCGATTGAGCGGCTGCCCGAAGCGCACCGAGGGCAGCACCTCGGTGAAGCGCGAGAAGTAGGGTGGCTCGGCGATCGCGAGCTCCACGTCGAGCGCCGGCTCGCGGCCCATCAGGTCGCGCGTCATGTGTCGCAGCCCGACGAAGAAGCTCAGCAGCGCGATGTCGCGGATGCTGGTGAGCACGAGGTGCTCCGTCAGGACGAGCGCCGCCGTTTCGCCTTCCACGCGTAGGCTGAGGCTCAGGCTGGTCGTCACCGTCGGCGTGAACTCCACCGTCTGCTCGAGCGCCTCGCGCAGGGTCGCGGCGCTCATGGCCGCAAAGCCGACGAAGCCGTAGGCGGTGATCTGCTTCGACAAGCCCAGGTAGATCCCGATGCCGGGCTCGCCCGTGAGGTCGCGCACGCGCTCGGTCAGCGCCACCAGGGTGTCCGCGTCGAGGCGTGCACCGGTACGGGCGAGCTGGGATTCGTCCAGCCCGAAGGGCCCGAGCACCGAGTCGGCCTCCACGCCCCAGCGTCGGGCGAGCTCGACTAGCTGCAGCCCGTGGGCAGCAGGGAAGGTGTGCTGTGTCGGTTCCCCGGACATGCCTGGCCCAGCCTGAGAAGAGGTTGGCCCTCGGTGATGTACGCCATCCGGTGCCGATCGACCAGTGTTTGGATGACACCATGCCGATCTGCACCCATCCCTTCCGCTGGCCGCGTTCGCCGTCCTTCCTCGCGCTTGCGCTGGGTCTATTGCTCATCGCCTGCAGCGAGGAGCCCGCCATGGCGGGCCAGGATCCGGCCGGTTTCCAAACCGACACCGGCAACACGATGCCAGGGCCCGCAGCGAGTGACACGCCCTCGGCCATGCCCGGCGCGATGCCGACGCCGCCTGCAGCGGATGCGCCCACCGGTGGCAGCGCAGGCGCCGACGCTGCCGATGAC
>JAPPOT010000406.1 GCA_028817855.1 Myxococcales bacterium | reverse complement strand
GGCGGGCCCGGGGTGAACTCCAGCACGCCGTCGGTGTCCGTCAGGGAGCCATGGAGGAGCAGGTCGATCAGGCCGTCGGCGCTCCGTAGACCGATCTGTACCGGCAGGCGCACGCCCTCGTGCTCGTCCTCGCACAGCGCATCGGGCGCCTGAAGATCGATGCTGAAGGGCTCGCCCTCGGAAGTACCGGTCTGCTCGAGCCAGCCGCCCGCGTTGGCAACGGCGACGGCGTCGCCCCAGATGCCGTCGCTTCCGGCCAGCGGGATGCCGACCTCGTCCGTGTCGCAGGGTGAGTCGGTGGGCCAGTGCAGCAGGGGAAGTCCGCCGGCCGGGTTGCCCAGAGCACCGTTCGACCGCTCCTGAAGGATGGCGTCGAAGCTGCCGGAGCTCGCGCGTGGGGTGAGCGTCATCCGCAGCGTCGGTTGCACGAGCTCGACGCCGGGCGCTTCGCTCACCCACACGAAGTCGCCGTCCAAGTCATCGAAGTCGAGCTCCACGACGACCCGGGCGAAGTCCGGGCGGGCGGCGTGCAGGTCGCCCTCGCGCTCGAAGCTCAGCAGCCCGTCGGCGGTCGCCGCCTCGACCACGACCGGAACGTGGAGTCTTGCGCCGCCGCACGTCTGCTCGGTCGCCGGGCCCTCGCCGCGGGTCAGTGTGATCGACAGCTCGGTGTCGCTGACGGGGACGTTGGTCGCGATGTCGCCGCGCGCCGGGTTCCAGTCGGCGGTGACGGCGCGCTCGCCGGTCGCCCAACCCACCAGGGCGTCGGCCTCGAGCCCGGAGAGGGGACCGGGTTGCGCGTCCGCGACCGGCGTCACGCTCTGGGGGCAGTCACCGCCCGTGTCGTCGCCGCCCTGCCCGCCGAGGATGTCGCAGCCCCACAGCAGCAAGCATGGGGCCCAGAGCAGGCATTGCAGGCGTGTCGGCGTGGGCGGGAAGCGAGGCATGGGTCGACCCTACGGCCTGCCGCGAGCCTGGGCTAGCGACAATATACACATTTCGTTCGACAAACGGAACACTAATGTGCAATTTAGCAGTATGGCCGCCCAAGATTTCGGCTATTTCGAAGAGCTCTCCAGTCAGCTCGTTCGGGCGCTACGCGGGCGCCGCTCCCAGCGCGCCCTGAGCTCGCGCCTGGGCTACAGCACGAACACGCTCTACACCTGGGAGGCCGGCACGGCGGCGCCGACGGCGGTACGCTTCTTCGAGATGGCCGCCATCACGGGGGTATCCGGCGAGCAGGTGCTCGAGCGCTTCTTTCGCGTCGTACCGCGGCGCCTGATCGGCACGCGCGTCACCACCGCCGAGGGGCTACGGGCCTTCATGCGCGAGTTGCTCGGGCGCACGCGCATCACCGCGCTGGCGGCCGACAGCGGGCTCAGCCGCTTCGCAATCTCCCGGTGGCTCAGCGGCAAGGGCCAGCCCAAGTTGCCGGAGCTGTTGTGCTTCGTCGAGCACACCACCCTGCGCTTGCCCGACCTCGCGGCGGCGCTGGTCGATCCCGACGAGCTGCCGGCACTGCGCGAGGAGTGGCAGAAGCTGCAGACGATGCGCAACGTGGGCTACGAGCAGCCGATGACCCACGCTGTGCTGCGGGCGCTCGAGACCCGCGCCTACCGTGAGGGGCCCCACCGCGAAGGGCGCCTCGCAGGGCTTGTCGGCATCTCACTCGACCAGGAGCGGCGCTGCCTCGAGAGCCTGTGCGATGCCGAGCAGATCGCGTGGCAAGGGGGTCGCTGGGTCGCGCGTTCGGTGGAGATGGTCGATTTCCGTCGCGACGCGCGCGCGGCCCAGGCCCTCAAGCACTACTGGGCGCAGCTGGCCGCCGAGCGTAGCCGCGAAGCGCGACCGGGCCTCTTCGCCTATCACCTCTTCGCGGTCTCGCGGCGCGACCTGGAGCGCCTCGAGGCCCTGCAGCGAGACACGCTGCGACAGATGCGCACGATCATCGCCGCGAGCGAGCCCAGCGAGGTGGTTGGGATGCTGAACCTGCAGCTGTTTGATCTGTCCGGCTGACGCCCGACCGGGGAGGGTCACGCGACCCTTCCCCCAGGCTGCAAAGCCACTCGGGCCCTCCAATCCCGCGAGGTCGTCGTCGCTCGGGTTCGGCCAAGGATTCGGACTCGTACTCGGTCCCGGTCTCGGTGTCACGACGCTGCTACAGTTCGCGCGTGGACGTTTGCCGCGCGGCGACCTGCTGCATTCTCGTGCTCGCTTCATGCGCGCAGGAGCCGGACGTGCGATCGGCGGCGGTGGAGTCCAGTGCGGGGGGCGACGTGCCGGACGTCGCGCTGCCGGTGGTAGACTTCGGGCCGCAGCTTGCGGGGTTGTTGCCGCGGGGCGCCGATCGGTGCGTGGTGGCGCGGCCGCAGCGGATCGACGCCGAGCGGCGAGCGCTCTTTGCCCCCATGTCCCAGGCCGAGGAGCTGGCGTGGTTGCCCGGGGTCGAGGTGCTGGCCTATGCGAGCGCCGAGCGGGAGCAGCGGGGCGGGCCCGGCGCGCGCGTGACTTACCTGCGGGTCGAGGGGGGGCGTGACGCGGTGCGTCAGGCCTTCGAACAGGGATCGGGCATGAGCGTACGCTGGGGCGACTTCGACTGCGGGGCCGACGGCTGTCGGCGCGTGCGCGCCGCGTTCGTGGGGGAGGGTCTGCTGCGGATCGAGCGCGGCCGCTTTCGGCCGGGCTCGCGCCCGGGAGCCGAGCGGCGCTGCCGCGCGCTGGTGAAGGAGCGCCCCGACGCGCTGGAGGTGGCTGCCACACGCGCGCGCAGTGTGCAACGGGGCGGGCTGGTGCTGCCGCTTCGCGGCAGCTCCGTGACGCACGCGAGCAGCCGCGGAGTGCGCGTCGTGCGTGAGGAGCTGATGGCCAGTCGCGAGGCCGCCGCGCTCGTTTTGGAGGATGGGGCGCGCGGGATGGCGTTGCTGACGCCCCTGCGGGTCCAGGGCGTGGCGCCGCGGCTTGAGGTCGAGGGGGAGCTGGTACGGCGCGAGCTCTCGCTGCTCTGGGAGGACCTGGCGCTGCGCCGTGATGACCGCCGCCGCCTGCGCGAGGCTGAGCAGCGGGCCGATGCGCTGGAGCGCATGAAGCCCGCCGGCGATGTGGATCTCCGCGATCGCGAAGCGGTCGTCGCGCAGGTCGGCTACCGACTCGGCTCGCTGCGTACGGGAAGCGATGAGCGGGACGGTCTGCGCGCCGAGGTGCGCGGGCTGCTCGAGGGAGCGCTGGGCGTCGCTCCGGGGGATGAGGGTCTGGCGCTGATGCTCGTGGAGCTGCTGCTCTCCAGTCGGGGGGAGGAGGCCGACGCGCGCCCTTTCATCGAGCGCTTCGTCGACCAGCCCGGGCGTGATGGGCGCTGGAAGCTCTACCGCCGGCACGTGGCAGCGCTCACCGGTGCGCGGGAGCTGGCCGCGGCCCTGCTCGCCGATGAGCTCGTGCCGCGGGGCAAGGCGAGGCGGGCCGCGCGCGCGATCATCGAGCGCCTGCCCACCGCGGCCTCATACTCGTCGGCCGAGCGGGAGGTTCTCACGGCGCTGGGAGACGAGGCGGCGGGCCGCCAGCGCCCGCGCTGATCCGCAGGCCGCGTGCGCTGACCCGCGCGGCCGCGTCGACGCACGTGCCGCGGCCACCATGGGATCGCGGGCCGGGCGGTGGCCCGCCCGGCCCGCTCTCACGCGCGAACGCATCACAAGCTCACAGCAGCACGGTCACCACAACGGGCTCACTGATCGCTTCGACGGAGGAGGGGGCGTGATGCTTTCGAACATCGTTGGCCGCAGGGGCGTGGTCGATGGAGAGAATCTGTTCCGCGCCACGGCAGGTGGGGCGAAGGGTCAGTTGGCTGGCGGCGTCGCGACCGCGGGGACCACCGGCGACGGTCACCTGCGGTGGGACGTCCAGCTCACAGGGGCCGGCAACGCTTGCACCCACGTGCATGCTGGCGCTGGAGTTGGCCAGCACGCAGCTCTGGATCGCGAGCCCGACAATGACGAGGGCCGTGGCCAGGCCGAGCACGCGGCGCGCGCGACGGCGCGACAGCGCGACACCGAGCAGGAGCAGGGCGACGAGGGCCCCGGCATCGCGTCCGGTCCCAGGGCCGCGACCGATGCTGCACTCAAAGGCGCTCTTGAGCTCGGGGAAGCCCTGGCCATAGATGTCGATCGCGCCGGCTTCGTCATCCTCCTCGAGCGTGCGTGCGATGATCGCGGCTTGGATCGCTTCGCGACCGCCGACCAGCGAACCGAGGCTCTCGTCCACCTCCATCGCGATCGAAGATCCCTTCCATCGCATCGGTGCTCCCGTGGTCGTGTGCAAACCCTCGAACGCGAACGCAGTGCCTGCGTCGATCATCGATGCGAGCGCGATGACGATGGTGGGAATGATGCGTGTTCGGTAACTCGACATGACTGCCTCGCGGTCTGTGCGCGTTCGCGCTTCAATCGCATCGTGTTGCAGAGACCGTGCCGTTTGCGCCGGGTTGGCTTTTCTCCCGCGATCGCCGCGCTTCGGCCTGCGCGTGTCGAAGCGCCTGTGGTGCGCGATGCCTCGCGTGAGGTGATGCACGCCAGCTTCAGCTCGACGGTCCCTCGACGGTCCATGTGCGGTCGCGCATGCCGCCGCTGTCGTGCCGTACTCGGTGTTCGCGCAGATACGTGTGAAGCGACTCGCAGCGCGACCGTGTGCCGTCGCGGCAGTAGCGCGTGCCCTCGGCGCACACGAAGGCGCCACCTTCGATCAGCGTCCGGTCATCGCTGCTCTGTGCCTCTGCGCCCGCATCGCAGCAGCCCCGCGCCGGCAGCGCACAACGCAGACACTCCGATTGCGGATCGCGCGCGGGCGTCGCTGTCGTCGCAGTCCCGTGCCGCCGTGCGACCGTCTCCATGGCCGCCGCCCCAAGACGCACACTTCAAGACGCGTGCCATCCGGCGGCTGGGCCGACAACGCGTGGGGATTCGCTGAAGGCGCTGCGCAATCCGTCGGCATGCGGCCTTGCGACGAGGTGAAAACGACCGCGCGGTGGCGCGAGCGGCCACAGATCGATGGGCAGGGGTCGATTCCACGACGGCGAGGGCCGGCTAGACCACGACCCGAGCGGCTCCGGCGGAAATTGCGAGGCAATTCCGGGCGCTGCCGGCTCCGGCACGGGCCGTGCAAAGAACATCGGCAGGGCGCGCAGGACGCCCCATCACAGGAGGACAGCAGAGATGCATGCAGTCGCCATCGGGCCATTCACCACATCGCAGGCCGACACCCTGGCGTCCGCTGCCACTCGGGCGGGGGTCGAGGTCGAGATTCACAGCAGCTTTGAGGAGGCGCGCATCGAGCTCGAGCGCGGTGAGGCGCCCCCCGGCTGCATTCTTGCCAACGCGGAGGCGTCACTGCGGCCGATCGTCAGCTGGGTCCGGGCGCGCGACGGCTGGTTCAACCTGCCGGTCCTCGCGCTCGTGCCGCATCCCAGCGAGAGGGTGTTCGCCGAGGCATTCGCGATGGGCGCCGACGATGCCATCGTCGCGCACGACAGCCCCGGCATTCAGCGGCGGCTCGCCAACCTGCTCGACCACGATCCTGGCGCCCGGCCCCCCGCTCAGGAGGGCGTGGCGTTGGTCGCGTCGGCCAACATCCACAAGCGGCGGAACCTGGGCAAGGTGCTGCGGCAGGCGGGCTTCAGTGTCTCCTTCGCGGGTGAGGCGCGCGACCTGATGTCGGCCTCGAGCGCCGTGCCGGCTCCGACCCTGGTGGTCGCGACGCCTAGCTTCCCTCCGCTCGGAGGTGAGGCCGCCGTGCGCACCGTGAGGACCGCCGCCGGAAATCCGCGGCTGCCGGCGATCGTGCTCGGGAGCTCGGAGACGGAGACCTCGGTGAGCGTGCGCGTGACGGACCCACAGGAGCACGGGGACGAGAAGGGCAAGCTGCTCTTCTTTGCCGAGGAGGCTCTGCGCGAGCGCTCCGGCAAGGACCAGCGTGCGTCGGAGCGGCTCCACTACGCCACCATCTGTGCCTTCCGTATGGCGGGCCTGATGGAGCCGACCTACGGGCTGACACACAACATCAGCCGCGAGGGGCTCTTCATCCGCACGTTGGACCCGCCCCCGCGCAGCAGTGAGATCTGGCTCGAGCTGCGGACCTTCGACGACGAGACCGTTCACCTGCGCGGTACGGTCATGTGGCGCCGCGAGGCGGCCCGTGTCGGCGGTACGGCGCCCCCCGGCTTTGGCGTTCGCCTGAACGCGGCCAAGTCGCCCGCTGACGACCTCGAGCGCTATGCCTCGAGCTACCTGAACCTGAGCCGCAATCGCGGCGACGTCAACTGAGGTGCCTCATGGAGACGAACGAAGCGAATACGGTGCCCACGATCGAAGCCGTGCCCGAGGCTTCCGTCCTGATCGTCGACGACTCGGAGGTTCAGCGGCTCCTGATGCGCAAGGCGATCGAGAGCATGGGCATGTTCTCCAGCATCCACGAGGCTGCCGACGGTCTCACCGGCTTCGCCACCATGCGGCGCGAGAGCGTGGACATCGTGCTGTGCGATCTGCGGATGCCGCGCTGCGATGGCTACGGGCTGCTGCGCCTCAAGTGCAACGACGCCCGGACCTCGGCCACGCCCGTGCTCATGCTGACGGCCTCGGATGACGTGCCGACGCGCGTTCGTGTGCTCGAGGCGGGCGCCAGCGACTACGTCTCCAAGCCGGCGCGTCCGGAGGAGCTGCGCGCCCGACTGTCGGTGCACCTGAAGCTCAAGCAGCTGCACGACGAGCTGCGCCACAAGACCGAGGAGTTGGACCGTCTCGCGCACACCGACACGCTGACGGGGATCGCGAACCGGCGTCACTTCGACGAGGCGCTCGAACGCGAGTTCGACCGGTCGTCGCGCTATCGGCGCCCCCTGAGCGTCGTCATGATCGACCTGGACCACTTCAAGCAGCTCAACGACACCCACGGCCACCTGGGCGGCGACCACGCGCTCAAGGCGGTGGCCGACCTGCTCGTCCGGGAGGTGCGCAAGCCGGATCTGGTGGCGCGCTACGGCGGCGAAGAGTGCGCGGTGGTGCTGCCCGAGACATCGGCGCGGGATGCCGTGACGGTCGCCGAGCGCATTCGCGAGAAGCTGGCATCCATGTGCGTAGTCTGGGAGGGCCAGGAGCTCGCGGTCACAGCCAGCATGGGCGTCGCATCCTGCCCGTCGGTGGCGGTGGCCCGCGCCGAGGAGCTGCTCGAGCGCGCCGACAGCGCGCTCTACGCCGCGAAGGCAAGCGGTCGCAATCGAGTGTGCCGCGCGCCCGGCTCGACCCCCCGCGGCGCCATGGCGAGCGGTTCGGTTTCTGCCCACAACTGAGGAGGTTCATCATGTGGAGTCCATTCCCCAACAGGCTCGGCGCGCCCGCGAAGCGAGCGCATCGCCGCCCGCCAAAGCTCACGCGAGGGCGCGGCTCGGCCCAGGAGCTGCGCCTGCACTTCACGGAGCTGCTCGCCGCAGGCGACAACGAGGAGGCGGCCGCGCTGATCCCGCAGCTGCGCATGTTGGAGCCGATGGACGCGCGCTGGCCCCACAAGCACGGCGACCTGTTGCGCGCGGCGGGTCGCGCGGAGGAGGCGGCTGATGCCTACGTCGAGGCTGCCCGGCTCTACGCCGAAGGGGGGCTGAGCAATCGAGCGATGGCGATGCGCACCCTTGCCAGCTCGCTGCAGTCTCGCCTGCCGCCCCACGAGCATTTGCCCCAGGCTCGGCAGCCTTCATCCGACGGCATGAGGGAGCAACCCTAGCCCGGCTCGTCTGCGCGGGCCGATCACCGCGCGCGGGCCCGGGCTCGTCCGCGGAACCGGCCCCGCGCCCACGCCTCCGGCACGCTCAGCCGTAGATGGGCTCGACGAAGGGGGCGTTGGGGCGGGCGAAGAGATAGCCCTGGAAGAGGGGACAGCCGAACGCGGCCAGCGTGTCGCGCTCGGCGGCCGTTTCCACGCCCTCGCCGACAACGGAGATGCCGAGGTCGAGGCAGAGGTGGATCAGCATGCGCGTGACCCGCTGGCGGACGGGGTCGCGGTCCACGTCGCGTACCAGCGCCATGTCGAGCGTCACCAGGTCGGGTTTGAGCATGGCGAAGCTGTTGAGACCGGAGTAGCCGCCGCCGATGTCGTCGATGGCCACCCGAAAGCCGTGACCGCGCAGGCGAGCAATGCGCTCCACGACGTCACGCACGCCCGCTAGATGGGCACGCTCGGTGATCTCCAGCACGACCCGCTCGGCGACGCTGGACAGGGGGGCGTTGGTGTCGAAGAGCTCGTCGTCGAGCAGATCGGCGCTGTCGAGATTGACGAAGACCGATGCCCGCGGCGGGAGCTGCGAGACCGGCACCGTACACTGCGCGCGGATCGCGCGGCCGAGATCGCGGAGCTTGCTGAGTCTCTCAGCGGCGTCGAAGAGCGCGCCCGGGTGCGGGATGGTGGGCTCGGCCGTGCGGACCAGGGCCTCGTACCCGAAGACCTCGCGGGCTGGCCAGCGAACGATCGGCTGATACACCATGTAGAGCGACTCGAGCGCGCGGCCGAACGCGGCCGCAAGCTGCTCGGCCTCCTCGCGGTCGTGTCGCTCGCTCGAGACCAGCTCGTGGGCCTGCTGGCGCGCGCGCGCGAGCTCTCGCAGGGTGAGGGCCTTGTCGACCTCACGTGCGACCGTCTGGGGATCGACGGGTTTGCGCAGGTAGCCCGTCGCCCGCAGCTCGAGCGCCCCGATGGCACTGTCCGCGCTCGGGTCCGCCGTGATGAGAATGACCGGCAGGTCCGGATCTCGCTCGCGCACCAGCCTGAGCAGTCCGAGGCCGTCCATGCGCGGCATGTTGATGTCGCTCAGGATCAGGTCGCAGGCGCCCGCCTGAAGCGCCTCTCGGGCGTGGGCGCCGTTTTCGGCCACCGTGACCTGATGGCCGCGACTCGTGAGGATCCGGCGGAGGACCTTGCGGATCATCGCCTCGTCGTCGACGACGAGGATATGCGCCGACCGCCCGGCCCGCCCAATCGGCTCCGCTGCAGGCTCCGCCGGCGGGCCCGGCATCAGTTGTCCTGTCCGCCGATCGAGTACTGGCGACACTTCTTGTAGAAGTGGGAGCGCTCGGTGCCGAGCGCCTGGGCCGCGGCCCCCTTGCTGTTGCCGTGCGCGAGGATCGCTTCGGTGATGATCTGGCGCTCCAGGTCGCGCAGTAGCTCCTTGAGGGTCGTGCCGTGCTCGTAGAGCGTCCCACGGCAGCTCTTGCGCTTGCCCTCGCCCATGGAGAGCATCTCGCGCACCTCCTCGGAACCGACGACGCTGCCACCGTGGAGGATCGCCAGGCGCTCGACGATGTTCTGCAGCTCGCGGACGTTGCCGCGGTAGTCGTATTGCATCAGGGCCGCGATCGCGTCCTCGCCCAGACGCAGGCCCGCGCCCCGGGTGCCCGGACTCGTGAAGTGCTCGACGAGCTGCCCGATGTCCTGACGTCGATCGCGCAGGGGTGGTACGCGCAGCGTCAGGACGTTGAGGCGGTAGTAGAGGTCCTCCCGGAAGCTGCCTTCCTCGACCATCGCGGCCAGGTCGCGGTTGGTCGCGGCCAGCACTCGCACGTCGACGGAGATGCTACGCGAGCCGCCCACGCGCTCGAACTGCCCCTCTTGCAGCACGCGCAAGAGCTTGACCTGCATGGGCATGGGCATGTCGCCGATCTCGTCGAGCAAGAGGGTCCCGCCGTCAGCGATCTCGAAGCGGCCCTTGCGTGCGTTCACCGCGCCCGTGAAGGCGCCCTTCTCGTGGCCAAAGAGCTCGCTCTCCACGAGGTCCTTCGGCACCGCGCCGCAGTTGAGCTTCACGAAGGGACCGTGGGCGCGGGGCGACTGGGCGTGGATCGACGCCGCGACGAGCTCCTTGCCGGTCCCGTTCTCGCCCATGATCAGCACGCGACCATCGGAGGGCGCGACCTTGGCGATCAGGCCCTTGAGGCGCTCCATCGCCGGGCTGCCGCCGATGACACGCGAGTCTCCGACCACGTCCTGCTGCAGCTGCTGGTGGGCGTCCTCGAGGGATGTGAAGCGCAGGGCGTTGCGAACCGTCAGCAGGAGCCGCTCACGCTTGGGGGGCTTCTGGACGAAATCGAAGGCGCCGCTTTTGATCGCGGTGACGGCCTGATCGATCGAGCCGGCACCCGAGATCACGATCACTGGCGTCAGGATGTTGCGCTCGCGCATCTGAGCGAGGGTGTCGATGCCACTCATGCCCGGCATGCAGACGTCCATGACCACCAGGTCGACGCCGCCCTTGTCGAGCTGGGTCAGGGCCTCCTCGCCGGAGGTTGCGGTGTCGACGTCGTAGCCCTCGTGCTCGAGCATGCGGCGAAAGGCGCGCAGCAGGTCGCGCTCATCGTCTACGACAAGAATGCGTTGTCCCATGTCTTCCCTAATTGCCACGCCCAGATCGCGGCAGCGGTAGTGCAAATTGTAACCCGCCCCCATGCCTCGAGGTAGCGGGCACGCTCATGAATTCCTCGTCGGTCGCGTGTCTCCGTCCCAGGTGCGCCGGGGTGCATCTTGCGCCGGGCGCGTGTGGATGGACTCCTCGGCCTCCGCGCCGTGAATCGAGTACCGACCGCCGGCGAGCGGCCCGGTGACCCGATTGCGCCCACCACGTTTGGCTGCGTACAGAGCTGCGTCGGCGGAGGCGACCAGCTGCTCGGCGCGGGCCGCGCCGCAATCGTTGTGTGCGACACCAATGCTCGCGGTGATCTTGATCGTCATGCCCCCTGCCGGGATCCGCATCGACTCGACCATGCGCCGCACGCGCTCGCCCAGGGCACGGACACCCTCCACGTCGATGCCGCGGCAGAGGATGGCGAACTCCTCGCCTCCGAAGCGCGCGACCAGGTCCTCGGAGCGCAGGGAGTCGTGCAGGGCGCGCCCCAGGGCCTGCAGCACGGCGTCGCCGGCCGGGTGCCCCCACTGATCGTTGATGCGCTTGAAGTGGTCGACGTCGATCACCAGCACGGCCAGCGCCGTGCGGTGGCGGATGGCGAAGGCGTGCTCCGCCGACAGGCGCTCGTCGAAGTGGCGGCGGTTGTAGAGCCCTGTGAGGCCGTCGCGCACACTCATCTCGTACGTGCGGCGCGCGGCCTCCTGCTCGAGCGTGTCCTGGAGTGAGAAGCGCATCAGCGTGGTGCCGATCTGGATGCGGATCCCGTCGCGCAACGTGACCGGGCGGTCGATGCGTAGGCCGTCCACGTACGTGCCGTTGGTGCTGCCCAGGTCCTGGATCGTGTAGGTCTTGCCCTTGCGCAGGATGCATGCGTGGGCCCGCGAGACTCCCTCGCTGTCCAGGCGCAGGGTGGCCTCCGTGCTGCGCCCGATCAGGCTGCGCTCCTCGGACAGCTCGACGATGGCGCCGACGTCTTGGCCGGCGAGCAGGGTCAGCGTGCCCTGCTGCTCGCCGGAGCTCGGCGGCTGCTCGGGCGGCACGCTATAACGGTGGGTCTTGCTCAGGGCAGGGTTCTTCATCGGTGCTCCACCCCGTGAGCGATGCGAGTACCGTGCCAGGACGCGAAGACCGTGGGCTGTGGCCGTTTTCACCACTGCGGCGGACCGGGAGTGGTGTTTTTGGCCACACGCCGTGGTCGATGGGACCACAGGCCGCTGAAGGGCCGGGTCGCTGTAGTCCCAGCGACTGCGAAGCGTGGGCCTTTTCTCCGCGAGGCGCGCGGCGGCATGCTCCGTGCAACGGGGCATGGCATGACGAAGTGTGCGCCCGTCGATCTCTTGGTGAGCGCGGACGTTCAGAGTAACAGCCTGGGCCGTGCGTGTCTCGAGGCTGGTCTGAGCATGCGGCACGCCCCGCACGGACGCGTGCTGCAGACGCTGGAGACACAGCGCGTCGGCGCGGTCCTGCTGCCGGCCACCGAAGCGGGCTTCGAGCTGCTCGGCGAGCTGCGGGCAGACGAGCGTTGGGAAATGCTGCCCGTGTTGCTCGTGGTCGATACGGACGCGGCCCTGCAGCGGGAGTCGCCGTGGACGCCAGGCCCCGAGGAGCTGATCTTCGAGCCGGTCGGCGCGCGCGAGCTGCAGGCGAGGCTGGGGGCGAGCGCGGGGCGCCACCGGCAGCAGGCCGACGCGCGCAAGCGGTTGGCGGAGACCTCTTCGCAGCTGGAGGAGTCGCGCCGGCAGATGGAGCAGGCGCAGAAGATGGAGTCGATCGGACGTCTGGCCGGTGGGGTGGCTCACGACTTCAACAACCTGTTGACGTCGATCATCTCGTTCTCGCGCTTCGTGATGGATGACCTGGTACCTGGCGACCCGCGTCGCGCCGACCTGAGCGAGGTGCTCAAGGCGGCCGACAGCGCCTCCCGCCTCACCAGCCAGTTGCTGGCCTTTTCCCGCCAGCGACCGGTGGATCCCGTGCCGGTCGAGCTCAACGAGGCGCTGACGAACATCCACGGCGTGCTTCGTCGCACCGTGGGCGAGCACGTCGAGCTCGTGCTCGTGCCGTCCGAGCGCCGGCAGACCGTGAGCTTCGATCCTGGCCAGCTCGACCAGGTCATCATGAACCTCGCGGTCAACGCGCGTGACGCCATGCCCGAGGGTGGCACCCTGACCCTCACCGCGGAGACGATGTTCGTGAAGGAGCACCCGGAGCTGCCGCCGGGCCGCTACGCCAGGCTGCGCGTGAGCGACAACGGCTCCGGCATGCCGCCAGACGTGATGGCGCAGATCTTCGAACCCTTCTACTCCACCAAGGGTGAGCGTGGCACCGGCCTGGGCCTGTCCACGGTCTACGGCATCGTCAAGCAGGCCAAGGGCCACATCGAGGTCGAGAGCACGCCGGGCGCGGGCACGACCTTCACCATCCAGCTGCCGCTGGTGCGGACGGTGCGTCGCAGGCGCACGACGTCGCGGATGAGCGCGCCGCAGAAGATGCCGCCGGGTGGCGTCGCCCTGGTGGTCGAGGACCAGCCCGCGATCCTGCGAACGATGAACCGCAGCCTCGGTGCTGCGGGCTTCACCGTGCTCGAGGCGCATAGCGCCGAGGAGGCGCTCGCCCTGGTCGACGACCTGGACGCGAAAGTGGACCTGCTCGTGACGGACGTGGTGCTGCCTGGCCTCAGCGGCGTCAAGCTCGCGGGCCGCCTGCGGGACGGCCAGCCCGGTCTGCGCGTGTTGGTCTGCTCGGGATACATGGGGCAGGACGGGACCGACAGCATCCCTACCAACGACGGCATCACCGCCTTCCTGCCGAAGCCGTTCACCGGTCCGCAGCTGCTGTCAAAGGTGGGCCGGCTGTTCGTCTGAGCGCGAGCTCAGTGCAGGCTGGTTGCGGGCGGGCACGAAGGGCGCCCAGACACGAACGACGGGAGGGCCCGAGGCCATGCGATGCGGAAGGTGGCGCCTCGGCCCGGCGCCCTGTGGATCCGCGCACCGACGGGCCCGCGTAGGTGCCGATCCAGGCCGGCGCGATCACGCCGACGACCCCGAAGTGTGGCCACGGCGGGTTGTGGGAGGATGTGCCCAGCAGCGGTTCTAGCAACCCGAAAGCTTCTACACCTGACGGGCTCGTGGACCGGATTTGAGGCGAAGAGCGCGCCAGGTCGCGACGCGGGGTGAGCGCACCCGGTGCCCGCCGTGCACGGGCAAGTGCGCAGCCTGTGGTCGAGCCGACCACCCGGTCACACCTATCGATGCGGCGTGCGCGGTCCCCGGTTTCGGAAGCGAACGCGTTGGCGTTTGCGCGCTGGATGCGGATAGAATTGAAGTGTGGTGAGGCGGCCGAAGGGCAAGGGCTCGGCGATGGACGGGCGCGCACCGGGTCCGGATGGGCGCGCCGAGGTGGTCCGGCGGCACGTGACGGATTGTGAGTCGAGCGAGACGCGTGAGCAGCAGGCGCGGCGGCTGGAGGCGATCGGACGTCTGGCGGGTGGAGTCGCTCACGACTTCAACAACCTGCTGACGGCGATCGTGAGCTTCACGCGGTTCGTGCACGACGACCTCGAGGAGGGCAGCGAGCACCGTGCGGACCTCGCGGAGGTGCTGAAGGCTGCCGACAGCGCCGCCCAACTGACCGAGCAGCTGCTGTCCTTCTCCCGCCGTCGCCCGATCGAGCCGGTGACCGTGGACCTGGGCGAGTCCGTACGAGGCCTGTCGAACCTGCTGCGCCGTACCCTCGGCGAGGTGGTGACGCTGGCGCTCGAGTTGCCGTTGCGCCCGGCCTGGGTCTTCGCCGACCCGGGGCAGCTGGAGCAGCTGATCCTGAACCTCGCGGTCAACGCGCGCGACGCGATGCCGGGGGGCGGCACGCTGACGCTGAGCGTTGCGGAGAGCGAACGCGACGAGGGAGCGATCGTGCTGCAGGTCTGCGATACGGGTGAGGGCATCGACGCGGTCACGCTCGAGCACATCTTCGAGCCCTTCTTCTCGACCAAGGGCGAGCAGGGTACCGGGCTGGGGCTCGCCACCTGCTACGGGATCGCGACGCAGGCCGGCGGCGATATTGAGGTCCAGAGCGTGGTGGGGGAGGGGCCGACCTTCCGCGTACTCTTCCCGCGGGCGCAGCCACAGACGCCGGAGCACCGGTCGGCCGCCCTCGGCCCCGCGCGTCCGCCGCGCCCGGTGCGCGAGGGCGCGGTGCTGGTGGTCGACGACCAGGAGCCGATCCGCCGCTTCGTCGAGCGCGCGCTGCGGTCGGCTGGCTATCCGACCGTGAGCGCTGCCTCCGCCGAGGAGGCCCTCGGCCTGATCGAAGACCTGCAGCCAACCCTGGCGGCGCTCGTGACGGACGTGGTGCTGCCGGGCGCAGCCGGTCCCGAGCTCGTGGAGGCGCTGCGTCGGGGTGACCCGCAGCTACCGGTGCTGATGATCTCGGGATACGCCGCGTCGCTCGATCGATCGGCGATCGCGAGCGACCCGGCGACCAGCTTCCTGGCCAAGCCCTTCTCGGCGTCGAAGTTGCAGCACGCACTCCTTGCCCTGATGGCATGACCACAACGGACCGGCTGAGGTCGGCGGGGTGCAGCGATGGCGATGAATCGAGCTGCACTTCGGGCCCCGCCGTGGCACGTTGCGCGCCGTGACCGGGGCCGATCCGCCGCAGGTGCCTGAGCGCACCATCTTGGTCGTCGAGGACGACGCTCGCGTCCGTCGCGCTGCCGCGCGGATCCTGATCGGCGCTGGCTACCGCGTGTTGGAGGCGGAGGCGGAGGTCCATGCCATGCCGCTGCTCGACGAGAGTCCGGACCTGCTGTTGTGCGATGTCGTACTGCCGGGTGCACACGGGCTGCAGCTCGTGCACGAGGCCGAGCGAAGGTTGCCGGCGATCCAGGTGGTGCTGATGTCGGGATACGCACGGGAGGCGCTCGTGCGCGATCACGGACTCGAAGCGGATACCGCGCTGCTCCTGAAGCCCTTCACCCCGCAGACGCTGATCGCCCATGTGGAGGCGCGGCTGGGGCCGCGCGGATGAGCGCGTTTGCGCTGGCTCAACCCGCGACGGCGCTGCGCCGGAGGGTGCGTGCGAACTGAAACGCCCGTGAGGCACGCGGTGGCTCACGCAGGCTAGCCGCCTGTTCGAGCGCCGTGCGCGCGCGGAGCTTGAGGCCCGCGGCCAGCAGGGCGTTGCCGAGCACCTGGTGGTTGTCTGCGCAGTCGCCATCGAGCTCCACCGCGCGGGTCGCATATCGATAGGCGCGACGCGTGTCTCCCGCCTCGAGCAGGCAGTGGGCTGCCTGCCGGTGCGCGGTCGCATCGTCGGGCCGGCCGTCGCACACACGCGACCACAGGCGCGAGGCCTTCTGCCACTGTTGCTGCCGCTGCGCGTAGGTGGCCTTGCGCTCGGAGTCGTCTGCGGTGTGCACCGCGACCTTGCGGTACAGGGCGTCGTGGCGCGGTCGCCACTGCTCGTCTTCGTGATCCATGCAGCGGACCAGGTCGAGGGCGCGTGCCGCCACGGTGAACTCCCCGGCTGCGACGGCCTGCTCGGCCTCGTCCAGGCAGCGCGTCACCAGGCAGGCGCCCTCGCCGGTGCCCACCAGGGTGGCCTGGGTCGGCTTGGGTCCCGCAGTGGTGGGCTGCGCCGGGGTCTGCCGGCGCGGCTGCTCCGGGTGCGGGATGGCGCGTAGCGCGACGCCGCTGCGACGCAGGGATGCCTTCAGCTCATCTGCCCGGGCCTTTCGCGGCTGCGGGCTGCGGCGCCGCTTGACGGGCGGCGCGTCCGCTTCGGGCCGCTCGTAGTGGCGGTCGTACTCGGCCCGCGATTCGGGCCGTCCGAGCACGACGTAGGCCGCGCGCAGGCGCTCGCAGATGCCCTCGAGCGTCGCGCGGTAGGAGCCGAGAGCCCGCTGCTTGTAGGCGTCGGGGTGGTAGCGCCGGAGCAGCGCCGCGAAGGCGCGACCGATCCGGTCGGCGTCCGCGCTCGGGTCGAGCATCAGCACCTCGTAGTGGTCGTCGCTGGCCGCGCGCGCGTGGAAAGCGTCGATCTTCGAGCGCTCGTCGGGCGACAGGTCGCAGCGCCCCTGCGGAGCGGGCGTGCGCTCGCGGTCGCGCGACGCGCCGAGCTCGGGTGCGGAGTGCCCCTGTGAGGGCTCGGCACCTGCGAACTGCACCAGGCCCTGGCTCCACAGCACGCGTAGCATCTCGACCAGGGCGTCTTCTGCCAGCCCCGTGGCGTGCGCCAGCTGCTCCGGGGAGCGTCGGCCGTCGATCGCGTCCATGACGTAGGCCAGCATCGGATCCTGGCTCGAGGCCTGCTTCCCCGCGGCGGTGAGGCAAGGGATGCGGCGGCGCGGGTCCTGCTGGGAGGCGTGCGCCACGAGCTGCTCGACGACCGCCCGCTGGCGGCTGGTCAGCTCGCCGAACTCGAGGCCGATGCCAGCTTCATAACCCCCGCGGGCCATGTTCTTCGTGATCACGCGCACCACCTGCACGGGCAGCAGGCACGAGCCTCCCTCCACCTTGCGCACCGCGAGCGTGCCCTCCGTGAGCAGCGGCGGTGGCGTGTCGGTTGCGACGAAGATCCCGCCGAGGCCGATGTCCACGGCGTGTTCGGTCTCGAACGCGGAGCTGCCCGCGACGCGCAGGGCGACGGGAGCTCGGTAGGGATAGCGAGGGTGCTTGCGGCGTCGGCCCATCATGGTCATTCCACCTCCGCCCCCGAACCCTTGCAGTCGCCATGCCAGGAGGAAAAAGCCCGCTCCATCGCGGTCAGAGCGGGTTCACGGTGGCAATAGAGCCCGCGCTCAGTGGTGCGATTGTCCCCAGGGAACGTCCGGCGTCGGGGGGTTGACCGCGTTTCTCGTTGGCACGCGCGCTGCATGACGACTGCACCATGGCGGCGCAGCGCAGAACCGATCCGACGACCCTGGTGGACACCGGTGGCGTCAAGCCGCTGGAGCTCCAGCCGCGCGAGCGCCGCGGACGGCTCGTCCTGCTCGTGGGTGCAGAGGAGGGCCGCTCCTACGATGTGGTCGACGGTACCGTGATCGGGCGCGGCGAGAGCGCCGACGTTCAGCTCGTCGATCCGACGGTCTCGCGTGTTCACGCGCGCTTCCATCGCGTCGACGGGGGCTTCCACATCGAGGACCAGGGCAGCCGCAACGGCACGCTGGTCGATGGCAGCAGGATCGATCGCGTGCCGATCCGTCACGGCGCCCGGATTCAGCTCGGCCCGCGCCGCCTGCTGCTCTTCTCGGTGCTCGACGTCTTCGAGGAGGCGATGCTCCAGGCCCAGCAGATCGACCTGATGGCGAAGATGTCCGCGGGCTTTAGCCACGACTTCAACAACCTGCTGTGCACCATGACGGCGAACGCCGCCCACCTGCGCGAGTTGCCCCACGGGATGTCGCTGGGGCATCTCGACGTACGCGAGTGCCTGGACGACCTCAACCTCGCAGCCAACGAGGGGGCCGAGCTCACCAAGCGACTGGAGCCCTTTGCCCTGAGCGCGTCGTCGCCCGATGAGCCGCTCAACCTCTCCGCGCTGGCGTCGGAGACGATCGGCGCCTTGCGGCAGACCCTTCCGCGCGACATCCAGGTGCGCGAGCACGTCCAGAGCGCGCTGTGGGTGCACGGGCGCGAACCGGCGTTGCGAGACCTGTTGATGCACCCGTTCCTCAATGCGCGCGATGCGATGCCAGACGGTGGCGTGCTGACGTGTGAGATCGCCCACTGTGCGCGAGACGAGCTCCCGGCGGAGCCGATCCTGGCGGCGGATGGCTACGCGGTCCTGCGCGTGCGCGACAGCGGCATGGGCATGTCGGGCTCGGAGCTGGCGCGCGCGTTCGACCCCTTCTTCACGACCAAGCAGGTGGCGGTTGGCCGAGGTCTCGGTCTGAGCATCGTGCGCAAGATCGCCCATGACCTGGGCGGCACGGCGGTGCTGGAGAGCGAGGCTGGCGTGGGTACGACCCTGTCGGTGGTGTTGCCCGCCGGAGGTGAACCGCGCGCGCAGACCGACGCCGACGGCGGAGAGGGTGCGGGTCAGCGGGAGCGGGGCCGACGCGGTCGCGCGACGATGGACGCGCGCGCTGGCCTCGTCGGCAATGCCCCGCTCGTGCTGGTCGTGGACGACAACGACGGTGTACGGCGCGTGGTGGCGCGCGCGCTGCAGCGGGCGGGCTACCGCACCGAGGAGGCGTGCGATGGGGTGGAGGCGCTCGAGCGCTACGACGCCGATGGGGGGGTGGCGGCGGTCATCCTCGACCTCGACATGCCGCGCATGGACGGCCGCACATGCCTCGCGGAGCTGCGTCGCAGGGCGGAGAAGCTGCCGATCATCCTGCTCTCCGGCCTGGTCGATCAGGCCGTTGCGTTGCGGGAGGGCGAGCTGGCGCCGGATGTGGTCCTCAAGAAGCCGATCGATCCGATCCGCCTGCTTGCGGGACTCGAGGCTGCGTTGCGCGAGCAGGGGTCGGGGCGGTAGCTGCTCCGCAGCCGATGTTGCGGCAGAGCGTAGGGCCTACTGGGGCGTCGGCCCGGCACACCAGGGGGCTCATCGGGCCTGGTCGACAGCAGCATCGCCGCGGTGAGCCCCCGGCGCGTGGTCCGGGCCTGCGAGCGCCTCCGTGGGTCTGACCGTCAGCTGGGCGCCGTTGCGGCCAGGTGCTTGCACACGAGCTGGTTGAGCTCCTCGATCAGCTGGTTGTCGCCCACGCCCTTGCTGACGTAGCCAGCGGCCCCACTCCTGCGGGCCAGGCTGGCGAGCTCGTGGGCTGGCAGGGCCGAGTACAGCACAAAGGCGGTTGCCGTGTCGCTCGCGCGCTCGCGCGAGACCTGCAGGATCTGATCGCCGGCGATGCCCGGCATCTCGACGTCGATCAGGACCACGTCGGGCCGCTCCGCCAGGATCCACGGGGTCGTGCCGAGGGCGCGTTCGCGGACGTGGACCTCGTGGCCATGCCCCTCGAGCAGCTCGCGTGTGACCTCGAGGACGATCGCGTCATCGTCCACGATCAGGACTTTCAGTTTGTGCGGCGCGTTCATGGGGGGGCCTCCAAGTGGTGATTTGGTGCGCGTCGGGGGTCGGCGCTGCTGCGATCATTTCAATGGCCGTGCCAGGTCGGGGTGCCCCGGAATCCCACGGCTTTGCGTGGGCTCGGCGACGCGCTGGGGCGGATTCCACCGCGCGCGGTGGTGCCTGGGGCTACGGCGCCCGGCCCGCGTCCGATGGTGCTCCACGAGCCTCCACGCTAGGCTGCGCGGCCATGCGTATCCGTCAGCTCGCCCTGGTCGCGCGCGACCTGGAACCGACCCTGAGCGCGCTCTGCGGGGCGCTCGACGTGGAGATCTGCCATCGCGACCCGGGCGTGGAGACCTTCGGGCTGCACAACGGCTTGATGCCGCTGGGCGATGATTTCCTCGAGGTGGTGTCGCCGCTGCCCGGCCGGGAGCCCGGCAGCACGACGGCCGGGCGGCTGCTGGGACGGCGGCAGGCGGCCGGGGAGCACCCGAGCGGCGATGGGGGCTACATGGTGATCTTCCAGTCGCCGGACCTGGAGGCCGACCGGGCGCGCATGAAGGAGCTCGACGTGCGCGTGGTGTGGGAGATCGCCTTCGATGACATGGCGACGATCCACCTGCATCCGCGGGACGTGGGCGCGGCGATCGTGTCGCTGGACTGGGCCGATCCGCCCGCCTCCTGGCGCTGGGCCGGGCCGGGATGGCAGGCCCACCGCCGCACCGGCACGGTGACCGGCATCGCCGGCGCGGTGCTGGCTGCCAAGGACCCGATTGCGATGGCGCGGCGCTGGGCCGCGGTCGTGCAGGGCGGCGAGGCCGTCGCTGCCGGGGAGGGCGCCGAGGTGGCCGTGGACGACGGGCAGCGTCTGCGTTTCGTGGCGACCGAGGGGCTCGAGGGGCTGGTCGGCCTGGAGCTGCGCAAGGCCCCGGGGGCGACCGCGCGCCAGCTCGAGGTGTGCGGCGTTCGCATCGAGCTGGTCTGAGCCCTTTGTCTTCGATGGGCTTCATCCGGAAATCCGGATGAGCGGATTTGTTTGGCGGAGATGAGATTCGGTCCCCGCGGAGACCGAATCTCACCCCTGCTCCGGAGTGCTGACGCTGGAGCGCTTTCGGGCTACAACGCGCGGCCATGAGTGAGTCAGCCCAGACCCTGATCGAGCAGGCCTTCGAGGACCGGAGCCTGCTCAAGGAGAGCGCCCACCGGGAGGCGGTGCTCGAGACCGTCGAGGCCCTGGACAAGGGCACCCTGCGCGTCGCAAGCCCGCCCGAGGAGGCCGGCGGTGAGTGGACGACCCACGCCTGGATCAAGCAGGCGGTGCTGCTCTACTTCGGCGTGCGCGACATGGAGAAGATGGAGATCGGTCCCTTCGAGTTCTACGACAAGATCCCGCTCAAGAAGGATCTGGACAAGGCCGGCGTGCGCGTGGTGCCGCCGGGCACGGCGCGCTACGGCTCGCACATGGAGCCGGGCAGCATTCTGATGCCCGGCTACGTGAACATCGGAGCGCGCGTGGGTGCCGGCTCGATGGTGGACACGTGGGCGACGGTCGGGTCCTGCGCCCAGATCGGCAAGGATGTGCACCTGGCCGGCGGCGTCGGCATCGGCGGCGTCCTCGAGCCGCCCGGCGCGACACCGGTGGTGATCGAGGACGGTGCCTTCGTCGGTAGCCGCTGCGCTGTCGTCGACGGCGTGCGGGTCGGCCGCGAGGCCGTGCTGGGCGCGATGGTGGTGCTGACGGCCACGATGCCGATCCTGGACGTGAGCGGGCCGGAGGTGGTCGAGTACCGCAAGGAGGTGCCTCCGCGCTCGGTGGTGATTCCGGGGATGCGCAACAAGAAGTTCCCGGCCGGCGAGTACGGCGCCCCCTGTGCCCTGATCATCGGGCAGCGCAAGGAGAGCACCGACCGCAAGACCTCGCTCAACGAGGCCCTGCGCGAGTTCCAGGTGCCGGTCTAGTGTCGGACCTGGCGCGAGCCCTGGCCGACACGCTGCTCGAGATCACGGCCATCGACAGTGTGATCGGCCAGGAGAAGGAGCTCTGCGATCACGTGGAGCACCGCCTCGGGCGCTCGCTCGGCAACTCCCACCTGATCCGCTTCCGCGACAGCCTGGTGGTGCGGGTGGCGGAGAAGCCCGGCGCGCCCAAGGTGGCGCTGGTCGGGCACCTGGACACGGTGGACACCCAGCACGACGGGCCGGCGCGCATCGAGGGCAGCCGGCTCTACGGCGCGGGCGCGGCCGACATGAAGTCCGGGCTCGCGGTGATGATCGAGCTGGCCGAGCGCGTGGATCTGGCCGCGCTGCCCTGCGACCTGAGCCTGATCTTCTACGAGCGCGAGGAGGGGCCCTTCGACGAGAACGTACTTGGGCCCATGATCGACCACTTCGATCTGCTGCGGCAGCTGGACTTCGCGATCTGCCTCGAGCCGAGCAGCAACGAGCTGCAGCTGGGCTGCATGGGCTCGGTGCACGCGACCGCGCGCTTCGAGGGGCAGACGGCCCACAGTGCGCGCCCGTGGCAGGGCGACAACGCGATCCTGAAGGCGGCCCCGTTTCTGCGAGAGCTGGCGGCGCGGCAGCCGCGCGAGGTCGAGGTGGATGGCCACCTCTTCCGCGAGGTGGTCTCGCCCACGCTGGCCAGCGCCGGCGGCGGGCGCAACGTGGTCCCGGACCTGTTCGAGGTGAACCTCAACTACCGTTTCGCCCCGCCGCGTACGCCCCAGGACGTGGTCGACGAGCTGCGCCAGCTGATCGGCGACGAGGCGGTCGTGGTTCCGACCGATCTGTCGCCCGCCTGCCGGCCCCACTCGAGCCACCCCTTCGTGCAGCACCTCTCGCGCTGCGGGGTGTCCAGCACCAAGATCAAGCAGGCCTGGACCGACGTGGCGCGCTTCGACCAGGTCGGGGTGCCGGCGGTCAACCTCGGGCCGGGCGTGCAGTCCCAGGCCCACCAGCCCAACGAGTACACCGAGTTGCCTCTGCTCGAGGACGGCTACAGGATCTTCCACAAGTTCCTCAGCGAGCTGCCGCCCCTGTCCTGACGGGAGGTTGCGAGCTGCCCTTGCCGTGAACTGGTCGTGAAGCCCGAGCTCAGCGCGCCCCAGACCCTGGTCGAGCACCTGCCCGAGGAGTGGGAGGCGCTGCTGCGGCAGTGGGGCGAGCCGCGCTTTCGAGCGCTTCAGGTCTTCCGCTGGATCCACCAGCGCGGGGTGCTCGACCCCGAGCAAATGACCGACCTGCCGAAGGCCCTGCGCGCGCGGCTGGCCGAGGGCGGGCTTGCGGCGCCGGTCGAGGTCGCCCGCGTGCTGGAGTCCGGGGATGGCACCCGCAAGCTGCTGTGCCGGCTGGGCGACGGGCGCGAGGTGGAGAGCGTGCTGATCCCGCGCGGCGCGGTTGCGGCCGCCGACATTTACGCGCCGCAGCAGGACGACGAGGATGGGCCGCAGCAGGGCGCGCCCCGCGCGGCGGTGACCCAGTGCATCTCGTCGCAGGTGGGTTGCGCGATGGGGTGCAGCTTCTGTGCCTCCGGCATTGCCGGCCTCAAGCGCCAGATGACCGCGGGCGAGATCATCGCGCAGGTGATCGAGGGCCGGCGCGTGCTGGGCGAGGCCGCGCGCCTGTCCGGTGTGGTGCTGATGGGGATGGGCGAGCCCCTGCACAACTACCCGGCGGTGGCGCGGGCGCTGACCCTGCTCAACCACCCGGAGGGGATCCGGATGAGCCTGCGTCGGGTGACGCTGTCGACCAGCGGATTGGTGGACGGCATCGAGCGGCTGGGGCGCGACTTCGGTGGCCAGGTGGGATTGGCGGTCTCGGTGCACGCGCCGGCCGACCCGATCCGCACGCGCCTGATGCCCGTCAACCGGCGCCACCCCCTTCAGGAGCTGATCGCCGCGCTGCGCGCCTACCCGCTGCCACCCCATCGACGCATCACGGTGGAGTACACGTTGATTGCCGGCATCAACGATGCGCCCGAGCACGCGCGAGCGCTGTGCGAGCGGCTGCGCGGCATCGCCGTGAAGGTGAACCTGATCCCGATGAACCCGGTGCCCGAAAGCCCGCTCGGTGCGCCAAGCGACGGCGCCGTCGAGGGCTTTCAGCGCACCCTGCGGCAGCACGGCGTCGACGTATTCGTGCGCCGGCGCAAGGGCGACGACATCGCAGCTGCCTGCGGTCAGTTGGCGTTGCACGGTGAGAAGGCGAAGGTGCGCACCCACACGGGCTGAGCTCGGGTACACTGCGCCGATGAGATGCCGCTTCGGGCTGTGGATGCTCCCCTGGCTGATGCTTGCCTGCGGGGACGATGCCGGGGATGGGCCGGAAGCGGGAACGCCGGCTGACGCGGTGCTCAGCGATGCCGGCGAGCGCGATGCCGCCACGATGCCCATCGACGCGGGAAGACTGACGCTTCTGCCCGGCCAGCTGGTGCACAGCTTTCCGTCGCTCACGGTGGCGCCCGGCGAGGAGGACAATACCGTCTGCCTGAGCTGGACACTCGACAACGACGAGACCATTTGGGTGCGCGAGGTGGCGTTCGAGAACGATGGCGCGTTCCATCACTCCAACTGGACCTTCGCCTCCGACTCGATGTTCCCCGGGCCCGACGGCGCCTGGCCCTGCGCCGAGCGAGGCTACGGTCTGATCGATGCGGCGATCGGCGGCGGCGTCTTCTTCGCCCAGTCGACCCAGGCGCGCGAGGAGGCTCAGCGTTTCGCAGACGGGGCCGCCTTCGGGATCCCGCCGCGCAGTCGCATCATCGGGCAGTTGCACCTGCTCAACGTGACCGAGGACGAGATCGTGACGACGCCGCGGTTCGACGTGCGCACGCTGGCCGAGGACGAGGTGGAGACCCGGCTCAACCCGATGGCATTCACCAACCTGCTACTCGACGTGGTTCCGGGGGCGACCACGGTGGCGAGCATGGACTGCGCGCCGCCGCAGCCCGACTTCGCGCTGCACTACGTCTTGCCGCACTACCACGCGCTCGGGGTTGGGATGACGATCGAGGTCGTGGGCGGGCCAGAGGACGGGCGCGAGGTCTTTCGTACGGACGTGCGCTACGGGGAAGCGGCCGGAGAGGTGCTCGAACCGCCCATCTCGCTGCAAGGCGTCACGAGCCTGCGGATCAGCTGCCGCTACGAGAACGCCGGCGACCAGGCGGTGTCCTACGGTCCGACCGGGGCGGACGAGATGTGCGTGGTCCTGCTCTTCACCGACAGCGCGGATCGGGCGGGGGGCTTCAGCTTGGCGCAGACGGGCGTCGAGGAAGCGGATGGCGAGCGTCGCACCACCGGACAGTGCCTGGTGATCCGGCAGTCGGATGCGGTCGAGTCCGGGCTCGTGCCCGCGCTGTGATCACGACACGACGGCCAGGCTGCGGCTGTCCAGCGTGGTGCGCATCATCTGCATGTCGTGATCGACTCCGATCACGTCGCCGGCTCGCAGCTCTTCCCAGACGTTCTCGCCCTGCAGCGGCTCGCTCGAGATGATGCAGTGGTTGACGCGGCCGGACTCGGTGGGTGCCTCGCACACCTCGGACAGGCTGGGGCACTCGTCACGGTCGGCGCAGCGGGTCTTGTAGGTCGAGAGGTAGAGCTCCTTGCCGCCCTGGGCGGCCACCAGGATGTCGCCGTCGGTGAACATGGCGGTGAGCAGACAGCGCTCGTCCTCGCCGCGCCCGTCGCACACGTCGCGCACGAGGGCCAGCGTGTCGCGCAGGGCCTCGATCGCCTGGCTCACCGTGTGCGGGCCGCTGAGCGGTCCGCAGCGCGCCATCCGCGTCAGCAGCAGGTGGTAGACCACCTCGCTGTCGGTGTCTCCGAGGATGAAGCGCCGCAGGCCAGGATCGACCATCGACACGAGCTTGTCGCGGTACTCGCTGAAGCCGGGGATGTCGCCGTTGTGGGCGAAGACCCAGCGGCCGTGCTGAAAGGGGTGGCAGTTGAGCACGTTGAGCTCGCCCTGGGTGGCCTTGCGCACGTGGGCGAGGACCGTCTCGCTCGAGACCACGCCGCTGAGGCGGTGGAAGAGCTGGTCGCCCAGGGCGGTGGTGGGCGAGCGCGTCACGTGGGGTGCGCCCTCCAGGTAGTACGCCACGCCCCAGCCGTCCGGGTGGTCGTTGCTCTGGGTGCCCAGCGCGTTTTCGGCCTGGAGCAGCGAGCGGTGCACCTGGCTCGCGATCACACTACGGAAGCCGAACAGCCTGCACATGTCGTCTGATTGAACCACAGCTGGGGGAGGGGTGCGAGCCGCGGGCTCAGCCCGGCTCGATGCAGCGACACTCGTGGACGGCGTTGGTGTCGCTGTGCATGAAGCCGAACAGACCCGCCTCCAGGCAGCAGGCCTCGCACGCGAGCACGGGCTCGTCGGCCTCCAGCGTGTCATTGCAGACCTCGGTGTCGTTGATCGGCTCGCGCGTGCAGCGGCAGCTGTCGGCCGCGTGGTCGCCGGCCTCGAAGCCCGCGTCCTGGCAGCAGGTCGTGCAGGCCTCCGCATCGCCCGTCTCCGCGTCGCACACCTCGGTGTCCTCGAAGCTGGGTCGCTCGGTGCAGGCGCAGGTTTCCTCGAAGACAAAGCGCGCCAGGGTGTAGGCGCGCAGGGAGCAGCACTCCGCGCAGCGCGGCACCTGGTCGTCCTCCGGGAGCGCCCGGTCGAAGGTGACGTCCTTGCAGGTCTCGAAGTCGAACGCGGAGTCCGGCTCGAGCTCGTCCACCTTTGGTTCGTCGACCGGTGGCGGTCCCGCGCCCGCGTCCGGCTCGGGCTCGGAGATGTCCATCGGCTCGTCCTCGTCGGTCGCGACGGCGCCGCCCTCATGGGTGTCGTCATCGGTGTCGCCATCGCCGTCTCCCGCCCCCCCGGCGCCGTCTCCGTCGCCATTGGTGGCGTCCGGAGCGTCCCCATCGCCGCCGTCGCTGTCGTCGCCACAGGCGCCGAGGGTGAGCAGCAGAACCAGGAGCAGGGCCGCGCGCAGAGCCATGGCGAGGGGATATCGCGCCGCGGGCCCAAGCTCAAGCCGGCGTCAGTGGGCGCCCCGGGCCTGGAGCACCGCGGGCACGGTGCGCAGCAGCAGGGTGAAGTCGAGCAACAGGCTCCAGTCGTCGATGTACTGGAGGTCGAGCATCATCCACTCCTCGAAGTCCATCTCGTTGCGGCCGCTGACCTGCCACAGGCCGGTGATGCCCGGCTTCATCGACAGCCGGCGCCGTTGCCAGCCCCGGATCTGCTGCTGCTCGCCCAGCGGAAGGGGGCGCGGGCCCACCAGGCTCATGGAGCCGACCAGCACGTTGAAGAGCTGAGGCAGCTCGTCGATGCTCGACTTGCGCAGCAGCCGCCCCAGGGGTGTGATGCGCGGGTCGCCGTGGATCTTGAACACCGGGCCGCTCATCTCGTTGTCCGCCCGCAGCTCCACCTGCTCCTGCTCGGCGCCCTGCCTCATGCTGCGGAACTTCACCATGCGGAAGGGGCGGCCGTAGACGCCCGCGCGCTCCTGGGTGAAGAAGACCGGCCGTCCCATCGTCACGAGGATCGCCAGCGCGGCCAGCAGGAAGACCGGCGAGAGCAGGACGATCAACAGGAACGCCGCGATCGGGTCGATGCCGTATTTCAGCGCCAGCCACTCGGGGCGCTTCGGTGCGACGTCGAAGGTGACGAAGGCGTGCTCGTACACCGACGCGATGCGCGGCGCGGCGCGTGCGACCTGCACCAGGTTGACCGAGAAGCTCGCCGGCACGCCGAGCTCCTCGCAGCTCGCCAAGGCATCCTTGAGCTCCTCCGGGCGGTTGGTGGGCGGAAAGAACATCACGTGGTCGACCGGCTGCTCGTGCAGCAGCGCGCCCAGATCCCCGAGCTTGCCCACGTGCTCGAGCGCGGTGGCGTCGGGCGGTGGCATCGAGAGCCCGTCGCCGTCGGCGGGTGGGCTCACGTAGCCGATGATCTCGGGCGCGAGCGGCTGCGCGAGCGCGTCGCGCACGAAGTCGCTCATGCGCTTGGAAGGGTGCCCGACCAGCAGGATCCGCTCCTTGGCACGGCCCTGGCGGTACTGGAAGCGCACCCAGGCGTTGAGCACCACGCGCACTCCGTACATCCCGGCGAAGGTGCAGAGCATGAAGAGCAGCACGAAGCTGCGGTTGATCACCGACTGGGTGAGAAACTGCATCAGCGCCAGGCCGAGCAGCCCCGCCAGGTGCAGCTTGGTCAGCTGCAGCAGCAGCTCGCCCGGCCGCCAGCGCCGCTCGAACGAGAGGTGCAGCTGAAACACCACGACCAGGATCAGCCACAGCGGGATCGTGGTGTAGGCGAGCGCCGCGTAGTAGCCGAAGCTCGCGCGCATCTGGAGCCCTGGGACGAAGCCGCGGGCCACGTCGTGCAGCACCCCCGCCGCCAGCATCGACAGCACGATGGTCAGCGCATCCACCACCAGGTGGAGATTGCGAAGCGCCTTGGGATGTCGCGTGCGCACCGGCCCGGTCCTCGGCGAGGTCCGTGCAATTCTAGCGGGTTGCGCCCAGCGGCACCAAGTTCACCGTCCCGACCAGCCCCCGAGCACCGAACCGCTTCATCAGCGGGCGGCCGGGTGGGGGGTGAGGGCGGCGACCCCGGAGTGGTCGGAGTGCTCCCCCCAAGCCAGCACGCACGCACCGAGCCGCTTCATCAACGGGTGGTCGGGTGGGGGG
>JAPPOT010000443.1:3000-7870 GCA_028817855.1 Myxococcales bacterium | reverse complement strand
TGCTCCACGGGGATCGATCGACCGTGGCGACGCCGGTGCTGGAGGTGCCCGCTGCGTCCGAGACGCCGGCGCCGCCCGCGCCCGCCCAGACGTCCGTCCCCGAGCCCCCGCTGCGCTCGCCCTACGCGGTGCCGCCCCGTCGCGCGGAGCCGGAACCGGTGCACGAGCCGCGCTGGTTCGTGCGCTTCGGGCTCGCCCTGCCCATGATGGCCGTCGCCTCCGGGATGGAGGCGGCAAGCGCGCCGCCCGCCGAGCGGGTCTTCATCGAGGAACAGGTTGAGGTCGACGGCGTGCAGGAGACGCGCTTCTTCTTCGACGACCGTCTCCCCTGGGTGCCCGACGCCGACTCCTTCGACGACTTCGAGGACCCCAGCTTCGGGGTTCCGCGCGGAGTCACCCCGGTCTCGAGCGCGTGCCCGGCGGATGGCGTCGAGACGGGGGCGGGCGAGATGCCATCGAGCTTCTGTGCCCGCGTCGAGGAGCCCGGCCTGGTGTTCGTCCCCGCGCTCCGTCTGGCGGTGGGAGCCTGGCTCACTCCCGAGCTCGCCCTCGCGCTCGCGTACCAGCTCCACTTCGGCGTGGAGCCAGAGTCCTTTCTCGGCAACCAATCCATCGGCGCCCACGGCGAGTACCTGCTGAGCGGCGCGCACGATGGCTTCGCGGTCTCGTTGCTCGGGGCCATCCACGCGGGGCCCTCCGAGACGCCGGTCGAGTCGCCCGGGGCGGAGACGATCAATGTGTTGAGCGGACCCCTGGGGCTCCGCGTGGGCGTCGCCTTTCGTTCTGCGCTCGGTACGGACCTCGGGCTGGTGCTCAGCCCGGCCCTGATGCTGCGCTTCCCCGAGACCCAGTGGGGGATCGGCCTCAGCGCGACGGCGGAGATGCTGCTGTGATGCGCTCAGGCGCTCATGCGCTCTCGAGCGGGAGCACGAGCTGGGACTCCGCCCGCTCGAGGCCCACCTCGCGTGGATCGTTGACGAAGATATGCCAGCCGCCAGCGATGGCGCGGCTGTCATCCGGCAGGTCGGCGCCCAGGGATCGCGCGTGGGCAGCGACGTCCTGCCAGCGGTCGAGGAGCTGCTCGTAGGAGCCGGTGAACGTCATCGACACCGCGGCGCCCGCCGGCAGCGCGTGGGCCTTCACCTTGCCGGCTCCCGGACGGGCTTCCGGGATGGGGAAGCCGACTGCGTATTGCAGGGTGCGAGTGCTTTCCTTCACAGAGATCTTCATGCAGCGCATGAAGGGGCGGCCGACGGGCTCGATGCCCTCCTTCGCCATGTAGGCCATGACCTTGGGCACCCCTCGCGCGACCGCGTTCAGGTAGTCGCCCGCCACGGTCTTGCCCTCGAGCACGAGCGCGGGCTGGGACCTCAGCTCGAGCTGGTCGATCGCAGGCGGCTTCACCGTGGGCGGCGGCTTGGGTGGTGGATACTCCTTGTCGGTGCGCGGCAAGCCGAACTCGCTCGGGTCGGCGCCGACCCGCTGGAGTGGTTTCTTTGCGCGCGCGAGCCCGTTCAGCCGGTGCAGCTCGCGCAGGTAGACCAGGTAGAACTGGCGGCGTCGCGCGTTCGGCAGCCAGGCCCAGCGCTCGTGGGCATCGATCACGGGCCGCCCGGTCACCACTTCGTCCAGGCGGTCGAGCACCATGTGCCAGCCCGCGGCTGCCCACGGATCGAGGCCGCCGAGCTGGGCGTAGAAGATCGGCGCCTCCTCCACCTGCCAGAATGCGCGCCACTCATCGCCGTTCATGGTGTGCACGACGAAGGTCAGGCGCGTGCCCTCGCCGTCGGGCTCGAGCTCGATGCGGAACTCGTCGAAGTCGATCAGCCGCCCCTTCTCCAGCTGGTGGATCGTGCTGGCCCAGTGGTGCTGGAACGTGCCGCCCACCTTCAGCTCAATGCGGAAGCTCTTGTCGCGCCCGAGCCACCACTGGGTCAGGCCCTTGCGCGTGCTGACCGCGCGCCAGACGTCCTTCACCGCTGCGTCGAGCTTGCGCGTCCAGACCATCGTGGAGCGATCGAGCACGCGGCCGGCGTCCGTGAGCAGGTCGCGGTCGTAGGCTTCCCCGTCGGGGTCGGGCAGCAGGCGGTCGAAGGCGATGCGCCACTTCCCGTCGTCCCACTGCACCATCGTGTACATCACGAAGATGGTGTCCTCGCCGGGCGCGTCACCGTTGCTCGGTCCCACGCCGACCCCGCCGGTCTTGGTGTAGCGCACGGGCGAGACGAGCGCGCAGCCGCGCGGGTGAATGCGCTTGCCGTCCCGGTAGCGCCAGAAGCTCTCGGGTGTTGGATCGACCACCACGGCGGCGCGTCGCATATCGGCGCGTCGCGCCTTGAAGCTCGCGAGCTTGTCGGTGAAGTGCGCGCGCAGCGCCTCCATCGGCCGCGGCACCCCGTTGGTAGCTCCCTGGGGCATGTCCGTGAACGCATCCATCATGCGCTCCACGTCGCCCTTGCGCTGGGCCTCGTGAAAGCCCTCCAGCGCCTTCAGGACTGCGCGCTGCGTCCGTGTGGTGCTCTTGGGTGCCATGCTCCCCCGTCGTGGACTCGGTGCACCGTAGGCGGCCGCGCAGCGCGCGTCCAGACCGTTGCGACGACGATCGCGGGGCCCGACTCGGCGGCAGGACCATGGGGCCACTACCGGGGTGGGGTGCCTCACAGGGAGCGGTCACAGCCCAACGGTCTCTTGGTTCGGCCCTCACCGGGGACGCGACTGCTGTCTCTCGCTGCCGTAGAACCAGCGTAGCAGTGCGGGCGCGCCGACGAGATCGCTGATCAGAGCGAAGACCACGGCTGCGCAGAGCAGTGCTCCGAAGACCTGCGTGTTGAGCATTGCGGCGGCTAGATTGCTTCCGAATCCGGCCACCAGAACCACGGTGGTCGCAAGAATGGCACGTCCCGAATGTTCGAGCGCGGCGGAAATTGCCCTGTCGACGTCCTCACCCCGCTGATGCCCAAACCGTAACTGGTAGAAGAAGTGGACCGTGTCGTCGACGGCGATGCCCATGACCAGCGATGCCAGCAACATGTTGTTGAGGTCGATTGGAATGCCAGCCCATCCCATCAATCCCAAGACCGCGACGATGGGTAGTACATTTGGGATCATCGCAATGAGACCCAGCTTGACGCTGCGCAGCACGGCCATGAGCATCAAGGCGATCACAACGAACGCGAACAGGAAGCTCTCCAGCAGGTCGCTCAGGATCGTGCTCACGATCCCGGAACCGTTGAATACCGAACCAGTGATTCGCACGCTGGCCAGGTCGGACAGGTGGCGCTTGACGCCCTCGCGGACGTGACCTGCAAGTCCGGCATAGGAGCCCGCGTCCAGCCATCGAACTTGCACGACCATCAGGGCGTGCGAATGGTCGATCGTCAGCAGGCGGTCCAGTGTGTCTCGTGCCCCATTTCCGAACAGCAGCACCGTGTCGGCAATGCTTCGGTCGGTGTCGGGAATCCGGTTGTGGGCGGCGTCGTTGCGGTGGAGCGCTTGCCAGCCCTCCCTCACGGTGTTGAGAATGCTCGTCGTCGTGCCGATGATCGCGGCGCCTGACGGGACCGTATAGGTGGCGATGTGCTGCTCGAGCTGCTCGAGCGCCAGTAGCACTCTGCGTTCGGTCACTGGTGAGCCGTTGTTCGCCTCCACGAGGAGGACGACCTCCGCCGTGCCACCGACGTGCTCGTCCATGACTGTGAAGGCCGTGCGAACCGCGCTGTGCTCTGGAAACCATCGGAGCGAGTCGTGGGAGACCTGCACGGTTGATAGTCCGATCACCGACAGGGCGGTCACGCCGGCGAGGGCCAAGAGAGCCCTGTTTCGTCGCTTCCAGCTGTGCGGTGCGCCTTGTGCGGGCCGAGAAAGGCCGTCAGCAAAGCGCAGCAGGCTTCCTGCCCAGTCGGCGCTGCGCGCGCCGGCTTTCGCGCCGAGGTGGCTCTTGTTGTTGAAGGATAGAAGGATCGGCAGGAAGACCAGCGAGTGCACCATCGCCGCAAGGACGCCTACAGATCCGGCCGTACCCAGATCCGAGATCGCGTCGAGCTCGGCCAGTCGGAAGCTGATCAGGCCGGCCGCTGTCGTGAGCGACGTGAAGACAATGGGTGGTCCGGTGCGCCCAACTGCGTGGACGATGGCGTCGTGGTTTTCGAGTCCAGCGACGCGAGCGCGCCGATAGACGGACTGCAAGTGGAGCGCGTCCCCAAGGCCCACACAGATGAGAAGCGACGGCAGAATGGACGTCACCATGGTGAGCGGCATGTCAGCGAGGGCCATGGCCCCGATTGCCGCCACGATGGACTGCGCTACGACGAGCACGGGTCCGATCAGACCGATGGGGTGACGAAAGACGACGATCAGCACCACGAACATGATTAGGATCGTGAGGCCGACGGTTCTGCCCACATCCTCCATCATGAAGGTGCTCATGGAGCTCGACAGCGCGGGCCAGCCGGCGACATGGATCTGGAAGTCGTCATGCTGGTGCGTGGCAGCGATGTCCTTGATCGCTTCGTACACTCGTGCGGAGTCGGCGTCCTCGAGTAGCCCGGTACGCAAGATGACGACCGAGTGGGTCCCGGCTTGGCCGACCAGCCGCCCCACCTTGGTGTCATCGGCAAGAACTCGCCGTCTTAGCTCCTCGAGCTCGCTGTCAGCCGGTGGGCTCTCGAGCAGCTCTGCGACGACGAGGCCGCCGTCCTTCCATCTCATCTCCTTGACGTTGATCAGCGACGTCGTCTCCTCGAAAACAGAGCCGCCTCCCTCGTCGCCCCATCCAGCCTCGTCTCCCCACTCGTCGTCGGCCGGGCTCTGCTCCGCGGGCAGCCCGGGGCTGTGGCGTATAGAAATAGGACCGAGCAGACGAATAGAGGGG
>JAPPOT010000443.1:0-2990 GCA_028817855.1 Myxococcales bacterium | reverse complement strand
GCTCCGCGGGCAGCCCGGGCCGCTGGCGGGGAAGATCGAGGGACAGCTCAGCAAAGCTCGCGTGGAGTTCGCGCAACCGTCCGAGGTAGGAGCTGGAAAAGACGTCACCTTCCACAACCACCAGGAAGGTCTGGTCCTGTCCGAAGAGCTCGTGCACCTCGTCCAATGCCTGAGCAGCTTCTGACTTGGACGCGAGGAGTGAATCGACGGCCATGTCGGTGCGCGCCTGGCCGGCTGCCGACATGAGGGCACCGCTGGCAGCAAGGGTGGCGGCCAGTACAGCCCAGCGGAATCGTAGCAGGAACGTCCCCAATGCCTGGAACATGGGGTTGACGGAACCTTGGTCCGTGCTTTCGCTTGGTCGACTCATTGGTGCGGTGGGGTGCCGTGCCCTGCGAAGTGGCGCTCCGTCTCCTGTTCGATGATCTCGAGCACGAGGGGCCCATCGTGCTCGCGCGCTTTGGCGAGCTCGCGGTCAAGCTGGGCTAGGGACTCGATGCGGCAGGCTCGGCAGCCCAAAGCTTCGGCTACGGCACAGAAATCGACTGGCCCGGTAGACACCCCGATGGGTGTGATGTCGCGGGCCTGCATCATTGTGCGGATCTCGCGGTACTCGGAGTTGTTCCAGATGATGAAGATGACCGGCAGCTGCAATTGAGCGGCGACCGCCAGCTCTGCCACTGTGAACAGGGCGCCTCCGTCACCCAGTAGCGCAATCACCGGACGGGTGGGATGGGCGAGCTTGGCGCCGATTGCGGCCGGGATGGCGTAGCCGAGGGTCCCGAATCCAGATGCAGAATGAAAATAGCTGCGCGGCCCCGCGGGGTCGAACTGCATCCACGCGTAGTAGCTCGCTCGCGTGGAGTCGCCGACCACGACCGCATCGGGTGCCTGCTGCTGTATCGTTGCGAAGAACGCTTCGAGGAAAGGCTCACGACAGGCCGCCACGGCCGCTCGCAGCTCTCGGACACGCCCCTTTCCGCGTCGGTCCCGCGGATGCACCGGGGCCTGATCGCACAGTGCCCGCAGTGCGTTGCGTGCGTCGCTGCAGATGGCCACCTCGGCGCGTGCATTGCGTGAGAGCTGCGCCGGCTCTATGTCGATTCGTACAAGCTTCCCAGACAGCTCGAGGTCGCCCGCGAATTCGTAGTCATAGTCGGTCTCGCCGAGCTCGGTGCCGACGGCGAGGACCACGTCGGCGCTTTCGAGCGCTTGGCGGACCGGTGCGCACGACACAGACCCGCAGACCGCTAGGGCATGGTCGGCAGGCAACAGCCCCTTTGCGTTGACGGTATTGACCACGGGGGCGTCCAGGCGCTCGGCCAAAGTCTGCAGCTCGGACGCGGCATCCTGCGCGCCTCCTCCAACCGCGATGATTGGGCTGCTCGCGGAATCGAGTAGCAAAGAGGCTTGTCGTATCACTTCGGGTGTGGCCGCTGGCGGAGATGTCGTCGGCCAGGGCCGCAGGTCCAGATGCTCGGCAGGGGCTGCGAGAACGTCCAGCGGGATCTCCAGATGGACGGGCCCAGGACGTGCACTCGCAAACAGGGAGAAGGCACGAGCCAGGACCTTTGGCAGCTCGTCGGGGCGCAAGAGCGTATGACTCCAGCGAGTGAGGTGGCTCGTGAGCGCTCGCTGGCTGTCGATCGCGTGCAGGCGGCCTTCCCCCATCGCAATGTCGTGGGTCGCAGCCACCGACGACACCAGGAGCACCGGGATCGAGTCGCCAAGGGCCTGCCCCAGTGCCGTGAGAGTGTTGGTGACGCCGGGGCCGCTGATCGCGAAGCACACACCTGGCCGGCCGGTGGCCCTGGCATAGCCGTCCGCCATGAAACCTGCGCCCTGCTCGTGCCGGGGAGTGATGTGGCGGATCTTGGTGTTTGAGATGCCTCGGTACAGCTCTAGCGTGTGCGCCCCCGGGATGCCAAACAAGGTGTCGACACCGTGGCCTTCGAGCATCTCGACAAGGGCCTCGCCGCAGGTCCGTCCCACGTCATTCCCGTCCTGCGTTGTCCGCGAGGTCGTCGAGCAGGGGTCTTCGACGAGGGCGAAGCGCCTGCAGGACGCGGTCCATCTCGACGCCCGTTCCGATGCTGAATCGGATATGCGATCCCAGTCCGTCCTGCTCAGGCTGGCGCGCCAGAATCCCGCTGGTCACCAGCTCGTTCCATGCTTGGGTTCGATCCTGAAACCTCGCGAGCACGAAGTTGGTGTGGGACGGCAAGACCTGGGTCACGCCATCGATGCCGCGCAGCTCATCGGCAAAGCGATCCCGTGTTGCGATGATCGCTTGTGTGGTTGCGCGCATCCGCCCGATGCCGTCTTCAGCGAGAGCCTGCAGCGCAATCTGCGCGCAGGGATCAGCAATCGGGTAGGGCAGCATGATTCGGCGCAACGCCTCGACGATCTTGGGGTGCGCGATGGTGAATCCGACGTGAATGCCGGCCAGACCGAACGCCTTCGACAACGTTCGGACCACGACGAGGTTCTCCAGCGATTCTAGGAGCGGGACAACGGACGACTCTGGGCAGAACTCGATGTACGCCTCGTCGACCACGACCAGAGCCCGATCCTCGAACGTCGCTGCAACGCGGGCGATCTCCTCGACCGTGAACAGATTGCCTGTGGGATTGTTGGGGTTGCAGAGAAGCACGACCTTGGTGTTGGTCGGCGCACCCGCAAGCGCCGCGTGGTCGAGGCCGTAGGAGCTGGTGAGACTTGCTGCGTAGGCACGCACGTCGTGGGTTCGAGCGATCGCGTGGTAGAGCCCGTAGGTCGGCGGGCAGTGCGCGATCGCATCGGTGCCCGTTCGCGAGAAGGCGCGAACGATCAGCGCCAGCCCTTCGTCCGCGCCGCGCGTCGCGATCACCCGATCGCGGGAAACGCCCGCGTAGCTCGCGTAGGCCTCTTCTAGCTGTGCGGTGATGGGTCCGGGATAGCGGTGGGAGCCGCTGAGGTCGAGCACGTACGGCCCTGTGGCCTCCGGTAGC
>JAPPOT010000816.1 GCA_028817855.1 Myxococcales bacterium | reverse complement strand
CCCTGCCCGCTCCCGTCCCCGCCGCCCACCCCGAGCCCGCGCCCGCGTCCGTGGCCGAGACCGAGACCGGGTCCGTAGCCCGTGACAGTGGCCGGGTCCGAGACCTGACCGGGTCCGAATCGACCGGGTGCGAGTCGGAGTGGTCGGAGTCCTACGGGCAGGTCACCTCGAGGGTGCCGGGGACAGTCTCGATGTCGTCCGTGGTGCCGTCGTCGAAGGCGCCCTGTCCGCTGATTTGCTTGCCGTCGATGGTGATGACGGTCATCGCACCGTCCGCGAGCGGGCCCTCGACGGTCTCCCACGCGACGGTTGGATCGGTGAAATTCTCGATGTCGTTGAACGATATTGTGTGCACCACGCCGTCGCCCGACAGCCGCTCCTGGCCGGTGGGGTCGTAGATGTCGGCCACGAGTTGGGCGCGTGCGCCCGTCGGCGATTCGCCGAAGGCGGAGAGGTTGAACGGGAAGTCCGGGCTGCCGGCTTCCTAGGACGAGAACACGCAGAACACATTGGTGCCCTCGAACACCATCTCGCCGATCATCAGCACCGCGGAACCGCTGCCGTCCCCGTTGCTCGAGGCGTCACCATCGCCATCGCCCGCTCCCGTGTCGGCATCGCCATCGCCGGCTGCGGCGGCGCCCCCATCGTCGCCGTCGCCCGCGGCGTCGGCATCGCCATCGCCGCTGCTCGAAGCGTCGCCATCGCCGGCACCGTTGCCCGCGGCGCCGTCCCCCTCCCGGCTCGGGTCGGCGTCGGTCCCCTCGCCGTCCGCGGTCTCACCGTCGTCGCTACCGGAGTCACACGCTCCCGCACCCACCCAGAGAACGCCCGCCATGATCACGAATAGATGAAGTCGTCGCATGTTGCCCCTCGTGGTCGCCGATGCTCTCGGCCCCGGCACGCGCGGTCAAGGGCCGTCGCCTCGCAAAGCGCACTCACGAACGCGCCGGGGCATCAGCGCCCGCGCCATGCACCGACTCGCAGCGCGCCGGCGCAGCGTGCTCGCCCGAGCTCGAACCCCACCCGCAGCCCCGGCCTGCTGGTGCGCGGGCAGCATCGTGATCGGGCACGGCCTCCGTGGCCGTCCGCGACCGTGGCCGAGTCCGAGTCCGTGGCCGAGTCCGTGGCCGTGGCCGGGTCCGAGTCTCTACGTCTCAGGAGTGCGCGAGCACGCGGGCGGCATCGGCGGCGGCCGGCTCGATCGCGCCGCGGCGCGCGCGGTCGCGGCGCGCATCTCGTGCGAATGCGGGGGGTTGCGGGTCGTGCCCGCGCCTCCCGGCCGCGACTCAGCCGCCGATCTTGATAGCCGGGTTCAGCGTCGGCTTGTCGCCGCTGTAGTCGTAGATGCCGATTCCGCTCTTGCGCCCCAACTGCCCTGCGGAGTGCAGCTGCTCGAGCGTGGTCGGGATCGTGTAGCGGGGATCGTCCAGCTCGCGGCGCATCGTCTCCGCCATCGCGTAGACGATGTCGAGGCCGATCAGGTCGCTCAAGGCAAGCGGGCCCATCGGGTGGGCGCAGCCGAGCTTCATCGCGGTGTCGATGCCCTCGGCCGAAGCGATGCCGGACTCCAGGGTCTCGATGCCGTGCAGCAGGTAGGGCACGAGCAGGCGGTTGACCACGTAGCCAGGCGAGGCCTTGATGCGCACCGGCGTCTTGCCGATCTGCTCGCAGAAGCCCTCGCAGCGCGTGTAGGCGTAGTCGTCGGTGCCTTCCAGGCCGCCCATCTCGACCAGCTCCATGGCCGGCACGGGGCTGAAGAAGTGCAGCCCGACGAAACGGCCAGGCCGCTGCAGGTCCTTGGACAGCGCCTCGAGACGCAGCGAGGAGGTGTTGGTGCCGAGCACCGCCTCGGGGTGCATCTCCTTCTCGACGCGCTTGAGCAGCTCGATCTTGAGCGCCTCGTCCTCGACCGCGGACTCGACCACGATCTCGGCCTCGGAGATATCGGACATCTCGGTCGTGAACTTCACGCGACCGAGCACCGCCTGACGCTCCTCCTCGGTCATCTTCCCGCGCTTGACGCGGCGCGCGAGGGACTTCTCGATCGCCTGCCGGGGCCCAGACAGGTCACCGGGGGTGGCCTTGACCGCCGTGACCTCGATGCCGGCTGCGGCGGCGACCTCCACAATGCCGCGGCCCATCATGCCGCAGCCGATGACTGCTACCTTGCTGACGCCCATCGATCGCTCCCTGTGATGGCTGCCGCTGGCGTATTCGCCATACGGCGCGCCGGGGTATGTAACCTACATGGCCACACGCGTCAACGCAGGCACTTGCAACTCGTGGAATTTCCGTCCCTTACGGCCTCCGCTCGATTCCAACCGAGGACATGTGGCTGCCCGAGCGAGCACTCGATCGCAAGCCGCGCTTGAGGCGACATTGACTGACCCGAGAGGCGGCGGACTTTGTTAAGCTAGGAGACCGGCCACGGGCCTGTCCCGGCCTGCCAAGTGCAGTGATTCCAACCGCCGACACAGACGCGAGCACCGATCGCGATCCGGCTGCGGTGCATTCCGCCTGCAGCCAACGCTTCGCCCAGGAGATGGCGGAGCATGAGCGGCGGAGCAATCGACTCTCCACCCTCCGTCTGCTGACCTTCCTGGCCGCGATCGCGCTGGTCGCAGCGGGCATCGGCGCCAAGGACCCGCTGCAGTGGGGTGGCGGGCTGATCGTGCTGGTGGGCTTCGTGGCCGCGGTGATCGCCCACGCCCGCGTGATCGGCGCGCGCGAGGGCGCCCGACGCCGGCGCGACATCCACGAGCGGCACCTGGCCCGGCTCAGCGGCAAGTGGCTCGACTTCGACAGCCGCGGCGACACCCTGCTGCCCTCCAGCCATCCCTACGCCTGGGACGTGGATCTGATCGGGCGCGGCTCCCTCTTCCAGCGCATCGACGTCACCCACACGCTGCACGGCGAGCACACCCTGGCGGGCTGGCTCGGCGGCGCCAGCGAGCCGGAGGCGATCCGCGCGCGCCAGCGGGCGGTGGCCGAGCTGGCCGACATGGTGGAGCTGCGCCAGGAGCTGGAAGCGGCGGCCCTGGCGGCGGCCGAGGACCACAAGCTCGACGGCCGCACCTTCAAGGAGTTCGCCTCCCTGCCCTCCTTCTTCGAGCAGCGCGGCTGGCTGACGCCGGCCATCTTCGCGCTGCCACCGCTCACCGCGCTCGCCTACCTGCTGGGCCAGCTGGGCGCGGTGCCAGCGGCCAGCTGGGCACTGCCGCTGGCCGTGCAGCTGTGGCTGGTGATGACCAGCGGGCGGCCCACGCGCCGCGCCTTCGATCTGGCCGCCGCCCGTCAGGGCGTGGTCGAGGCCTTCGAACGCATGCTGATCGTGGTCGAGCAGGCGAGCTTCGAGAGCGAGCCCCTGAAGAACATCCAGGCGCGGCTGGTGGTCGGCGGCACGGCGCCGTCGGCGCACATGGCGCGGCTGAAGGCGTGGGCGAGCGCGGCGGAGCTGCGCCAGCAGTTCCTCTTCTACATCTTCGTCAACCCGCTCGTGCTCTGGGACCTGCACGTGCTGCGCGGGCTCGAGGGCTGGAACCGCGAGGTGGGCAAACACACGGCCGACTGGTTCGCCGCGCTGGGCGAGCTCGAGGCGCTGTGCTCACTGGCGACCCTGGCCCACGGCGATCGCGACGCGCACATGCCCGAGATCGTCGCGTCGGACCGGCCCCTCGAGGCCGAGGGCCTGGCCCACCCGTTGCTACCGGCCGACGGGCGCGTCGCCAACGACCTGTCCCTGGGTGGCCCGGGCAGCGCGGTGATCATCACGGGCTCGAACATGGCCGGCAAGAGCACGATGCTGCGCGCCGTCGGGCTCAACGCGGCGCTCGCGCTGGCGGGCGGGCCGGTGTGCGCCCGGCGCATGGCGGTGCCGCACGTGCGCCTGCGCGCCAGCATGCGCGTGCAGGACTCCCTGCAGGAGGGCGCCAGCTACTTCCACGCCGAGCTGACCAAGCTGCGCTCGGTGGTCGACGGAGCCGAGGATGCACCGCCAGTGCTCTTCCTGCTCGACGAGCTGCTGCGCGGCACCAACGCTCGCGCGCGGCACCTGGGCGCCCGCGCGGTGCTCACCCACATGCTCGAGCGCGGCGCCTGCGGCGTGGTGGCGACCCACGACGTGGCCCTGTCGGAGCTGGAGCAGGAGCGGCCACGGCAGGTGCGCAACCTCCACTTCACCGACGTCGTGGAAGAGGGCGAGATGCGCTTCGACTACCGCCTGCGCGAGGGCGTCGTGCGCACCAGCAATGCCCTGCGCCTGCTGGCGATGGCCGGCATCGACGTGCCCGCCGACGACGCGCTGCAGGACCCCGGCAGCACCTCCCTGGAGGGCGGCAGCGGGCGCAAACCCGTCACCAATCCGGAGTCCGCCTAGGTGCCGGCCAATCACCTCAGCGGCTTCACCCAGCTGCCCCACGTCCACAGCGACGAGGAGCGCCGCAAGCTCTGGCGCCAGAGCATGGCGACGCTGGCGCGGGCGGCCCTGGAGCAGCAGCCCGTGCCGCTCGAGGGCATCGACCCCAAGATGCTGCTCGAGACCGTGCGCGCCGCCTACCGCGCCAATCTGGTCGCAGACCTGAGCTGGCTCTCGCCCCCGGCCGCGGCCGCCGCGGTCTACGAGCTGGCGGCGGCGATCCCGATGGGGCCCGAGCGCCGCCAGCTGGGACGCGAGGTGCTGACGCGGCTCTACCAGGGCGACGCCGAGACCTTCGTCGTGCTCGCGACCTCGCTGGCGGCCGAGTCGCGCAAGGTGCTCACCGGCGGCCCGATCCGCGCGCGCGTCGCACTGGCGCTGGAGCTGCCGATCGGCAGTCCGGTCTCCTCCGACGGGCTCGCCCTTGCGCTGATCTCGCGCCCGGACCTGCGCCGCGAGTGGCTCTCGGATCCCTCGGTCGGCTCCCTGCCCTCGCGCCGGCTCGCAGCGCGCATGCTGGAGCGCGCCGCACGCGAGGCGGCCCGGCGCACGGCGCAGGGCGATGCCGGCAGCCTGCGCGCCTTCCAGGAGCCAGCCGTCAAGGCCGCGTGGCAGCTGCTGCTCGGCGATCGCGAGTCGCTGGTGTGGCGCCACGTGGCGGTCGCGCGCGGCATCCTCTCCCAAGCCGACCCGGAGCTGGCCGAGGAGATCGAGCAGAACCTGGACCCGAAGCTCACGCCGACGGAGTGGCGCCGCGCGGTCGTCTCCCTGAGCGCGAGCATCGCCCTCGACCCGGAGGGCGCCCTCGCGCGCTGCCGCGCCGCACTGTCGGACCCGACGCTCAAGGCCGACGCCGGCCTGGCCGGCACGATGGTCTTCGGTCTTGCGCGCGCGGCCGAGGTGGAGCCGGAGGCCGCCGAGGAGCTGCTCAACCACATCGTGCGGGTGGGCGGCTTCGAGGGCGCCGAGGCGCTGGTCGAGCTGCGGCGTGAGCGTGTGGGCAACAACTTCGGCCAATGGGCGGCTGAGTACGCGCGCGACAAGCTACAGACCTGGCTCGCCTCGCACCGTGTCGACGACGACGGCCGCGTGTCGTTGTGCGAGGCGCTGATCGACGAGCTGGCGCCGCTGGACGAGCGGCCGCGCACGCTGCGCGACGATCTGGACGACGCCCTGCGCGCCTTCGCCGAGGACAACGCCTCCGAGGCCTTCAAGGCCGCCCAGGCGATCTTTCAGAAGTCGATCGAGCGCATCAACCAGCTCGAGCAGGCGCGCGACAACGAGAAGGTGGGAAGGCGCCTGGGCTTCCGCGCCATGCGCGAGCTCGACGTAGGCCTGCTCGAGACGGCCACGCTCTGCGACCTGATGATGATCGGCGCGACGGGCAAGGGCTCGGCCGCGGCGGCCGCCCCGCTGGGCGACCTGTTCCAGCGCATGACCGCCTGGCTGCTCAAGACCGAGAGCGCGCCGATCCAGAAGGGCGGCGCGGTCGATCACCTGACGCTGCGCATGCGGCGGCTGCGGACGCTGCTGCACCTGGTCGACGCCGACGGCAGCTACGGCGAGGACATGACGGGCCAGCGACGCGAGCGCCGGGTGCGGATCGCACGGGTGCTGCTGGCGCGCGCGCGGGAGGACGCGCCCTCCCCCCTGCGCCGCATCGTGTGCGCGGCGCTGGCGCGCGCGCTCGACGCCCTCGTGCGCGACGAGCTGTGCGAGCTGAGCGACGTGATGATCGCGGTGGCCGACAACGTGCGAGACCCGGGCGACCAGCACACCCTGGCCGAGGCCTCGATGCTGGTGGACTTCCAGCGCTGCGCGTCGGCTTACGCCGAGCTCACCACCGCCGCGCGCGACGCGGCGCCCGGCGGGCGCCGCGCGCGCACCGCCCTCGACGCCCTGGGCAAGCTGGCGCAGAGCCTGCCATGGGCGAGCACCCTGCGCGTGAGCGCCCTGCGGCAAGGGCTGTTGCACTACCTGCGCGAGCTCGAGGCGGTGGCGGCTGCGCGCTCGCTGGCGGAGCTGGCCGAGGCCGAGCCGCGTCCGATCTCCCAGCTCGAGGGCACGGTGTTGGCGCTCGCGCAGCTGACGGTGGGCGCGCGCAGGCGGCTGATCTCGCAACAGCAGCGGCCGGTGCCGGCGAGCGGCAGCGCGGTGGGCATGCTGCAGATGGCGATCGAGCACGCCATGAAGGACAACGAAGTGGACCTGCACGAGGTGCTGCACTCGGTCGAGCGCACCCTGGGCCAGGAGACGCCGGAAGCGATCGCGCACACAGCGCTCATCGTGCTGGGACGCATCGCGCGCCTGCCGAAGCACGAGGCGGCCGGGCTGCACACCGACAGCTTCGTCCCGCCGGCGCCCAAGGAGGCGCCGCTACCACCGTGGATGCCGGGGCGGCGCATCCTGGGCGGCTTCTACGTGCAACGCGCGCTCGGCGCGGGCGGCGTCGGATCGGTGTTCGTGGTCACGCGGGCCGAGGAACGCCATCACAAGAGCGCGGTGCGCTTCGCGCTCAAGGTGCCGGACTACAGCGCGGAGGCGGCGCGCACGCTCTCCGAGGAAGAGTTCCTCACGCTCTTCCGCGACGAGGCGGGTGCGCTACTGGCGCTGCCGGCCGACCGCAACCTGGCGACCTTCGTCACCTTCGACGCGGGCGCGCGGCCCAAGCCGATCCTGGTGATGGAGCTGGTCGAGGGACCGACCCTGGAGCGCCTAATCGAGCGCGGGGAGCTCGAGATGCAGCGAGCGATCGAGCTGCTCGACGGGATCGGGGCCGGGCTCAAGCGCATGCACGCGGTCGGCATCGGGCACCTGGACGTGAAGCCGAGCAACGTGATCATCCGCACGGCGGGCAACCACGTGGGGCAGCCGGTGCTGGTGGACTTCGGCCTGGCGGGGCGGCACATCCGGCCGGGCTGCGCGACGGGCGCCTACGGCGCGCCCGAGATCTGGGGCCTGTTCGGCGACAAGGCGGACACCGGACCGGACGCCGCGGACGTCTACGCCTACGCCTGCATGGCCTACGAGGTGCTGACGGGCGACACACTCTTCGACGGCCCCGGCGAGCTGGCGATCATCAACAGCCACCTGGCCCACGACGGCTACCCGGAGAAGTTGCTGTCGCTGCGCCAAAACCCGCAGCTGACCGCGATCTGCGACCTGATCGCCAACGGCCTACGCCAGAACCCGCACGAGCGCATCTCGATCGACGAGATGCGCGCCGGCTTCCGCGAGCTCGGCCCGCGACTCGGCCAGCTGCAGTGGCCCCTACGCGTAGACGCGGCTGCGTAGCGCCGGGAACAGCAACGGGTGATACCGGCCGATCCTCGGTCGACGGTCGCAAGGCAGGCACCGGCACCACCCGCTTCCCGCCACTCGAATCGTCGAGGTTCGTTCAGGAGCGAGCGCGCCCGGAGGAGAAACCGGAGGCGTACTGGAAGTACGTCGAGGATTTCTTCGAGGACGTAAGCCG
>JAPPOT010000217.1 GCA_028817855.1 Myxococcales bacterium | reverse complement strand
GTCTACATCTACACGCTGCTGCCCGAGTTCCTGATGCGTTTCCTGATCTGGATCCTGGTGCACACCGTCTATCGGGTGCGCACCGAGGGCCACGAGCTGATCCCGGAGGAGGGGCCGGCGGTGATCGTCTGCAACCACGTCAGCTTCGTGGACGCGCCGATCATCGCGGCCGTGTGCCGGCGGCCGATCCGCTTCGTGATGGATCACAACATCTTCAAGATCCCGGTGCTCAACTTCATCTTCCGCACGGGCCGCGCCATCCCGATCGCCGGCAAGCGGGAGGATCCGGAGCTGATGGAGAAGGCCTTCGACGACGTCGCCGAGGCCCTGGCGGACGGCGACCTCGTCTGCATCTTCCCGGAGGGCAAGCTCACCAAGGACGGCGAGCTCAATCCCTTCCGCCCCGGCATCGAGCGCATCCTGGAGCGCACCCCGGTGCCGGTCGTGCCGATGGCCCTGCGCGGTCTGTGGGGCAGCTTCTTCAGCCGCAAGGATGGCCCCGCGATGGCCAAGCGCCCGCGTCGCTTCCACTCCAGCATCGGTCTGGTGTGCGAGGCGCCGATCGCGGCGGGGGAGGTGAGCGCGGCCGGGTTGGAGGAGCAGGTCCTGCGCATGCGAGGCGACGCCAGGTGAGTCTGCAGCTTGCGAGGGTCACCGGGATTGCGTAGCTTGGAGAGGCCTCTTCCGGGAAGGCATCCCGTCCGCGGGAAGGGCCGCGCCCATCTCGGACACTTTCCGTGAAGTGCCGACATATCGACCTCCTTCACCGGTCCATGCGGACGCCGGTCGATGGAAGGAAGGTCCCATGACTCACCAGCCCACCGTTTCCGTTCGCAGCCTCGAGCAGCAGCGCAAGCGTGCGAAGGATCTACTCAGGGCCCAGCGCCGCGGTGACGAAGCCGCCGCGGAGCGCTTTCGCGCGCAGCACCCGCCCTCGGGCGAGCGCAGCCGCCAAGAAGTGCTCGAGGCGGAGCTGCGCTTGCACGACGCCCAGTGGGTGATCGCGCGCGAGGCCGGCTTCGCCAGCTGGGCCGCGCTCAAGCGCTACCTCGACGTGCTGCAGAGCAGCGAGGGCCAGGCCGAAGGGCTGTTGCTGCAGGCTGCGGTCGCCGGCGATGGAGCGCGGGTGGACTGGCTGCTCGGTTCCTACCCGCAGCTGGCGGCGCGCTCGGTGCATGCGGCGGCGGTGCTCGCCGACGTGGAGGCGGTCCGCGTGCACCTGGAGCGGTCGCCCGACTGCGCCACAGAGCCCGGTGGCCCGCTGCAGTGGGGGCCGCTGCTCTTCGCCTGCTCGGCGCGCTACGGTGCGGGCGATGGGGCGCACGAGGCGCGGCGCGTGGAGGTCGCCGGGGCGCTGCTCGCGGCCGGCGCCGACCCCAGCGAGGGCACGCGAGAGTCGGCCTCCCGCCGCGGCTACCAGAGCTGCGTCGGCGCTGCGGTGGGTGCGGCGCGTAGTCCGGCGCTGGTGAAGGTGCTGCTCGACGCGGGCGCGGATCGTGGGGACGGGCCCACACTCCACGCCGGCACCGCTCTCTGGGAGGCGGTGCGCCACCGCGACCTGGAATCGCTCGAGCTGTTGCTCGAGGCCGGGCCGCCCCACTGGCAGATCCACCACACCTTGCCCCAGGCGCTCAACAGCGACGCGCTCGAGCTTCTGGACACGATCCTCGAGCACGGCGCCAATCCCAACTGGACCAAGGGGCACTGGGGCTTCACGGGGAGTTGCTTGCACGAGGCCGTCGCCCGCGGCATGGACGCGGGCCTCATCGATCGCCTGATCGAAGCCGATGCGCGGGTCGACTTCCGCGACCGGGACGGCCGCACGGCGCTGACCTGGGCCGTGCGGCTCGGTCATGCAGCGCTTGCGGCGCGCTTGCGCGCGCACGGCGCCGCGGAGGAGCTTCAGGCGCTCGACCATTGGATGGCGGCCTGCTTCGCGGGCGATGCGGCACGCGCGTCCGAGCTCGCACCGGAGCTCTCGCGCGATGCGATGAAGCGTAGCGATCACCAGCTGCTGTCGCGCGCCGTGCGGCTGGGACGGGGCGACGCGGCGCATCTGCTGCTTGTGCTGTGCGATCCGCGCGTCCCGGATGACGACGGCGCGACCGCGCTGCACCGCGCGGTGCGGGCGGGCGACGCGCCCCTCGTCGAGGCGTTGGTGGCTGCGGGCGCGGATCCGGCGCAGCGCGACTACCACGGCGATGATGCCCATGCCCACGCGCGCGCTCTGCAGCAGCCCGAGCGCGAAGCGATCAGCGCGCTCCTTGGTGCGGAGCCGCAGGAGCCTGATACCGCAGTCGACGCGGCCGAGCTCACCGCCGCTTTCGAGGACGCGGCCGATGCCATCCCGCGCGGGGACCTGGAGCGCCTGCGCGAGCTGCTCGCGCGCCATCCGCAGCTCGTCCATGCCCGCTCGCCACGTCCCCACCGGGCCACGCTGCTGCACTATGTCGGTGCCAATGGCGTGGAGAGCGAGCGGCAGCGTACGCCCCCTAACGCGGTGGAGGTGCTACAGCTCCTGCTCGACGCTGGCAGCGATGTGGACGCCGGCTGTCTCACCTACGGCGGCGGTCCCGAGGAGACGACCTTCGGACTGCTCGTGACCAGCGCGCACCCGCGCAGCGCCGGGCTGACGATGCCGCTCGTCCACGCCCTCGCGCGCGCGGGCGCGGCGATGAGCGACCCGTGGCCGTTGCTGGTGGCGATCCACGAGGCCTGCCTGGGGCACTCCGTGGCCGAAGCGCGCGCGCGTCTGCAGGCCGCAGCGCCGGAGCTCGCGGGGGCCTGCCTGATCGAGGCGGCCACGCTCGGCCTGACGGATGTGGTGGCGCGGCTGCTCGACTGGGGTGTGCCGGTTGGGTTGCTCTCTCGGCAGCAGGGGGCCACCGCGCTGCACCACGCCGCCTTCTGCGGTGAGCGCGAGACCGTCGAGCTGCTGCTCTCCCGCGGCGCCGATCCGACGCTGCGCGACACGACCTACGGCGGTCCGGCCGCCGGCTGGGCGCGCGAGGGTGGGCACACAGAGCTGGCTGACTACCTGGCATCGTTGCTCTGACCGTGGTCGGCGGAGTCGGGGCTTGGCTCGCTTTCGAGCGCACGCGGGTACGGCAGCCGCCAAGCCTGCTAGCATCACCTCGTGGGAGTTTGCGGCAAGGGTCTGGCGGGCGCGCTCGCGCTTGCCTGGCTGTGCACCGGATGCGGTGAGGATGCGGGTGGCGGCGGGCCCGAGGGAGGCACCGTCGTCTTCGGTCCGAGCGCCGCCGACCCGGATCGTCCCGGTATGAGCCCTTCCGCCAACCCCGGGCTCGGCCCGGGCATCGGCCCTGCGGATGAGCCGGTCGCCGCGCCTCGGCTTCCCCCGCCGCCCCCGATCGCCTTCGCGCCGGAGCCTGGCACCTTCGCCGAGCCTTTCGAGCTGACGCTAGAAGCGGCGCTGCCGGGCGCCGAGATTCACTACACGCTGGACGGTACGATCCCGGACGCCGGCTCGGAGCGCTACATCGCACCGATCATGGTCGACGCCACCACGCAGGTGCGCGCCATCGCGATCGCGCCCGATGCCCAGACGCCGGTCGTTCACGGGCTCTACGTGCACCTCGCACCGGATGCCGCCGGCATCACCTCCAACCTGCCGCTGGTGGTTGTGCACATGCTCGGTCGTGGCGCGCCCGATCAGAACGACTACGAGTATGGCGCGGCCGGATTGCTGATGATGCGCAGCGATGTGGGCGACACGTCCATGCTCGGTCAAGCCGAGATCGACAGCCGCATCGGCATCAAGGTGCGCGGGCGCAGCACGCGCCGTGATCCGAAGCACAGCTTCTCGCTGGAGCTGTGGGATCTACTCGACGAGATCGACCACGACCTGCCCCTGCTCGACATGCCGGCCCACTCGGACTGGGCCCTCTACGCGCCCTACGAGTGGGATCGGGCGCTGATTCGCAACGCCCTGATCTACGCGCTGAGCAACGACGTGGGTCGCTACGCGGCGCGCACGCGCTTCGTCGAGCTCTACCTGATCGAGGGGCAGGACTCCGTGCGTGCCGAGCACTACCAGGGGCTGTACGTGCTGATGGAGCGGATCAAGCGCGGTGGCGCGCGCGTGGCGATCAGCAAGCTCGCGCCCGAGGACGTGGTCGAGCCGGCGATCACGGGCGGCTACATCGTCAAGATCGACGACCCAGGCAACGACGAGGAGGGTTTCCGCGCCGCGGGGCAGGGCTTCGCCCACGTCTACCCGAAGGAGCTCGAGATCGCGCACGACCAGCTGGGTTACCTGACCGGCTACCTCGACGGGGTCGCGCGCGCGGCAGCCAGCCCGGATGGTGTCGACCCGGACAGCGGGACCCACTACAGCGAGCTGATCGACGTGCCCAGCTTCCTCGACCACCACATCCTCAACACCCTGGCCAAGAACCCGGATGCCCTGCGCCTGAGCGCGTTCTTCCACAAGGACCGCGCCGGTGCGCTGCACGCGGGTCCGGTCTGGGACTTCGACCGCACGATGGGCTCCTACGACGGCCGCGACGAGGACCCGGAGGACTGGAGCGCCGGCGGCGACGGCACCGAGCTCTTCGAGCACGAGGTCTGGGGTGAGCTCTTTGCCCATTCGGAGTTTCGCGACGCCTACGTGGCGCGCTTTCGCCAGCTGATCCAGGGCGAGCTGAGCACGGCCGCGATCCACGCGCACGTCGACGCCATGGCAGCCGAGATCGGGCAGGCCGCCGACCGCAACGCCCAACGCTGGCCCCAGGTTCCGCCCCGCGATGGCAGCTTCGATGCCGAGATCCAGAACCTCAAGCAATGGCTGGCCGCGCGCGTCGCTTGGATCGGCGAGAACCTCGACGGGTTGTAGCCAGCTCAGGCCGCCCGCGGCAGCAGCTGCCCCTGCTTGGCATCCGGCTACGGCGAGGCGCCGGGCGGCAAGCTCGCGACGCCGGGCTACGCAGTGTGGCAGCAGCGGCGCGAGCGGACCGGGTCGACGTCAGGCGCTGGTCGAGGAAGGGGACAGCGCCGACCTCGCCCGTGATGACACTCTATCGCGCGTGCCCGCGAGGCGCGCGTTCGAGCAGTAGCTGCTCGCGCGCGAGAACGCGGCGGGCGCGCCCTGTGCGATCGAGGAGCGGGCAGCCGCGGCGCGCGAGGCGGCGCTGATCGAGCGCGCCATCGACGCCCACGACGGGGACGCGGTGTGCGCGGGCGCGGTGCTGGCGGCCGCGGGCTTCTTCGTCGTGCTCGGCCTGCTTGGCTGGCTGCTGGCCTGACTCAGGCAGCGCCGGGCAGCGGCCCGCAGCCGATGCGGTCGGCGGGGTCGCGCGGGTCGTCAGGCCCGGCGGGGGACGAGTGGCGCCCGGTGTAGTCGCCGCTCGCTGCGAGCACCGCGTCGTGGGTGCGTAGGAAGATGCGGCGCTCGTCGGCCAACGTCGCGAGCAGGCCAGTGCGGTGCATGACGTCGCGAACGGGCCCCTTGACGTGGGACAGGAGCAAGCGGATACCGCGCTCGCGGTAGTCGCGGTCGATCTCGCGCAGGGCGTCCTCGGCGGAGCTGTCGAGTTGGTTGATGCCGCTGGCGTCGAGCACCACGGCCTCGAGCGGCTCGGACGCCGCCTCCTCGAGCGCGCGCAGGGTCTCCTTCAGGAAGGTCACGTTGCCGAAGTAGAACTGGGCGTCGATGCGCACGATCAACACGCCGGGGTCGCGCACCACGTGGGGATGGCGCTCCACATTCAGGTAGGCCTCGGTTCCCGGGATGCGTCCGAGCACCGCGAAGTGCGGGCGCGTGGTCTGCACCGCGAAGTTGAGCACCGAGGCGCCGACACCGAGCAGGATGCCGTACTGGATGCCGACGCTGAGCGTCATCACGAAGGTGAAGAGCAGCAGCGCGAAGTCGGCCCTCTTCACGCGCCACAGGCGGCGCGGCTCGGCCAGGTCGAACAGTCCGAGCACTGCGGTCATGATGATCGCCGCCAGGGCCGCCTTGGGCACGTAGTGGAAGAGGGGCGTGAGCAGCAGCAGGGTCAAGGCGACCACCACCGCGGTGACCACCCCGGCCATCGGGGTGCGCGCGCCGGCCTGGGCGTTGACGGCCGTACGCGAGAAGCCGCCGGTGATCGGGTAGCCGCCGAAGAAGCTCCCGCCGAGATTGGCCGCGCCCAGGGCGATTAGCTCCTGGCCCGGGCGGATCTCGTAGCGCCCCAGGCGAGCGAAGTGCTTGCCCACGGAGATCGCCTCGATAAACGCCACCAACGCGATGGTGAGCGCCGCGGGCAGCAGCGTCAGCACGTCGCCCCCGGTGAAGCTGGGCACAGCGAGAGCGGGTAGGCCCGCGGGCACGTTGCCGACGATCGCGACGCCGCGATCGTGCAGACCCAGACCGACGACCACGAAGGTGGCCAGGGTCACCGCCACCATGGCGCGCGGCACCTGGGGCGCGGCGCGCTTGAGCACGACGAGCAGCGCGACGCTGCTCGCGCCGATCGCCAGGGTGATCAGGTGCCAGGCTTCTGCGCGGCCGAGGGCTTGCAGGAGGATGTCGTGCACGTGGTGGGTGCGCGGCAGCTCGATCGCCAGCATGTTCGACAGCTGGCTGAAGCCGATGATCAGCGCCGCGGCCGAGGTGAAGCCGCTGATCACCGGGCGCGACAGGAAGTTCACCACGAAGCCCAGCCCCAGCACACCGAGGCCGAGCTGGATGACCCCGACCATGGCGCCGAGCAGGACGGCATAGGCGAGGTAGCTCTCGGTCCCAGTCTCGGCGATCGCACCCACCGCCACCGCGACCAGCAGCGAGTCCATCGCCACCGGGCCCACCGCCAGCTGGCGGCTGGTGCCCAGGGCGGCGTAGATCAGCAGCGGCACGAGCGCCGCGTAGAGCCCGACGATCGGCGGCAGCCCGGCGAGCATGGCGTAGCCCATACCCTGCGGGATGAGCATCACCGCCGTGGTGAGACCCGCCGTGATGTCTCCGCGCAGGTCCTGGCGGCGGTAGCCTCGTACCCAGGACAGCATCGGGAGCAGTCGAGCGGGCTGCATCGCTCAGGCTCCGCTCGACGCTGCGCCCGCGTCCTGGCGATCCCGTGCCAGCGCAGCGGTGGCGCGCTGGTAGGCCTCGAAGAGCAGCATGCCGAAGACCATCGCCAGGGCGAAGGTGAGGCCGGTGCTCGCGCCGCTGCCGGCCGAGACGATACCTGGCCCGGGGCAGAAGCCGGCAAGTCCCCAGCCGGCGCCGAAGATGCCCGCGCCGAGCAGCAGGGGCCGGTCGATCGTGTGGTTGGCGACGACCATGAACTGCTGGGTGTAGACCGGTGTTGTGCGCTTGATGATGTAGCGGTAGAGCGGCGCGTAAACCGCGATCGCGCTGCCCATCACGAACGCCAGGCTGGGGTCCCAGTTGCCGGCGACGTCGAGGAAGGCGAGCACTTTGGCGGGCTGCGCCATCCCGGAGATCACCAGCCCCGCGCCGAAGACGAGGCCCGCGAGGGTGCCGAGCAGGGTCTGCATCAGGCGCCTCCTCCCAGCAGGTGGCGCGTCACGAATACCATCACACCTGCGACGGCCATGAAGGTGGCGGTGGCGACGATGGAGCGGCGCGATAGCCGCGAGATGCCGCACACGCCGTGGCCGCTCGTGCAGCCGTTGCCGAGCCGGGTGCCGAAGCCCACCAGCACGCCCGCGACGGCGGTCAGTGCCAGGGTGGGCGCGCCCGCGGTGCTCACGTGGGCCGGCGAGAGCAGCAGGGCCGCGGCACCGCTCGCGATCAGGCCAAGGGTGAAGCCCACGCGCCAGCCCACGTCGCCCCGGCTGGGGCGCAGCAGGCTGCCGCAGATGCCGCTGATGCCGGCCACGCGTCCCTGGATGCGCAGGACCATGATCGAGGCCAGGCCGATCAGCACGCCTCCGACCGTGGAGGCAATGGGGGTGAAGCTCTCCATCTCGATGCCTCGGTCAGCCCTGGGCCCGGCCGCGCTCGCGGTAGTCGAGCATGCCGCCCCTCAGGTTCGTGACGTGGTCGAAGCCGTGGGCGACGAGCTGCTCGCAGATCTCCCGCGAGCGGCGCCCGGAGCGGCACACCACCAGCAGTGGCTGCTGCCGGTCCCAGCCCTTGCTGGCGGCCTCGCACTGCCCCATCGGCACGTTCTCGGCGCCCTCGATGTGGCCGAGCTCGCCCTGGAACTCGTGGGGCTCGCGCACGTCGATGACGCGCATGTCGCCCTGCAGCTGGGCGGCGGTGGGGCCGTCGATCTCGTTGAAGTGCCCGCTGGACTGATCCGGTCCGGCGCCCAAGCCGAGCTCGCGGTTGGCCGGCACGGCCTGGTGGATGTACTTCGGCTCGGGCAGGCCCAGCGACCCCATGATCTCGACGAAGTCCGCCTTGCTCTTGCCCGCGAGGCGCGGGTTGTGGGCCTTCTCCTCGCCGATCGTGCTGGCAGTGTGGCCCTTGTAGTCGTGGCCGGGCCAGATGACCGTGGTGTCGGGCAGGGCGAAGAGCTTGCCCGTGATCGAGTCGTAGAGCTGCTCCGCGTCACCGGCCTGAAAGTCGGTGCGCCCGGTGCCGCGGACGAAGAGCGCGTCGCCCGTGAAGACGTGGCCGTCGACACGGAAGCTCACGCTGTCGTCGGTGTGGCCCGGCGTTTCGATCAAGTGCACGGTCAACGCACCGAGCGCGAGCGTGGCACCGTCGCGCAGGCGCAGGTCGGCCGACTCAGGGCCGAGGTGACTGGCGACCGTCTTGCAGCCCGTCTGCTCGCGCAGCAGGCCGGCGCCGGTCACGTGGTCGGCGTGCACGTGGGTGTCGAGGGCGTACTCGAGGGTCAATCCGAGCTCGCCGATCAGGGCCAGATCCCGGTCCACCTGATCGCGCACGGGGTCGATGAGCAGGGCCTTCCCGCTCGCCTCGTCGGCGATCAGGTAGGTGTAGGTCCAGGTGTCAGCGTCGAAGAGTTGTCGTAGCAGCATGGTTTCGTTCTCCACTCGGTAGGAGCCAGTCGAGCGAGAAAGGGTTCGCCAAAGCCGCAGAATTCCTGGCAACTCGTGCAGGGTCTTGTTTTTATAGGGGTTTTTCGCTACTTCTCGGGTGTGGAGGAGCCCCGGACGAGTCCCCCCGCGGCAGACGACCAGGCGCTGCTGGAGCGCGTGCGGGCGGGCGACTCGGAAGCGCTGGAGGCGCTGCTGGAGCGCTACGAGGCGCCGCTCTTTCGCTTCAGCATGCGTATGTGCCGCGACCGCGAAGACGCGCGCGAGATCCTGCAGGAGAGCCTGCTGGCGGCCGCGCGCTCGATCGGCGAGTTCCGCGGCGACGCGGCGCTGTCCACGTGGCTGTTCACGATCGCGCGCAGCTTCTGCATCAAGTACCGGCGCAAGCCGCGCCCAACCGACAGCGCGGTGGCCGACGAGCAGGTGACGGCGATGGAGGACCCGCGCCCGGCGCCGGATGAGCGCGTGGCCGACCGTGAGCTGCTGGCTGCGGTCGAGCGTGCCATCGAGACGCTCGATCCCGGCTACCGCGAGGTGCTGCTGCTGCGCGATGTGGAGGGCTTGACCGCGCCGGAGGTCGCAAGCGCGCTCGAGATGAGCGTGTCGCAGGTGAAGAGTCGGCTGCATCGGGCGCGCGTGGCCCTGCGTGAGGAGCTCTCGCCGCTGCTCGCCGAGCTGCACCCGCCGCCCGACGGGCCCGTGCCCGGTTGCCCGGACATCGCCGAGACCTTCTCGCGCTTTCTCGAAGACGAGATCAGCGCCGACCTGTGCGCCGAGATGCAGAGCCACGTGGACTCCTGCGGCCACTGTCAGAGCACCTGCGACTCCCTCAAGCACACGCTCGCGGTCTGCAACGCGGTGCCGGCGCCGGAGGTCCCGCAGGATATCCAGCAGGCGGTGCGCGCGGAGATCCGCAAGCTCAGCCGCGGCTGAGCGGGGCTGCGCGCCGTATCCTCGGATCCTGCCAACGGCGGCCCGAGGCCTGTGGAGCGGGGAAGGGCGTGGTAGGGCTCGTGGCATGCCCGAGCTGAGATCCGAGCAAGTCGACACCACCCTGGTCGTGACCATCGACCGCCCCGCCCGCCGCAACGCCGTCGACCGGCCCACGGCACTGGCCCTGGCAGAGGCCTTCCGCGAGCTCGAGGCGCGCGATGACCTGCGCGTCGGCGTGCTCACCGGCGCGGGTGGCACCTTCTGCGCAGGCGCGGATCTCAAGGGCATCGCCGAGGGCCGCGGCAACCGCGTCACCGAGGACGGCGATGGTCCGATGGGCCCCACGCGCATGCTGCTGTCCAAGCCCGTGATCGCCGCGGTCGAGGGGTACGCGGTGGCGGGCGGTCTCGAGCTGGCGGTGTGGTGTGACCTGCGCGTGGCCGCGCGCGACGCGGTCTTCGGCGTCTACTGCAGGCGCTTCGGCGTGCCACTCGTGGACGGCGGCACGATCCGCCTGCCGCGCCTGATCGGGCACAGCCGCGCGCTCGACATGATCCTGACCGGGCGCGGCGTCTCCGGTGAGGAAGCCCTCTCGATGGGCCTTGCCAATCGGCTGTGCGAGCCGGGCGAGGCGCTCGACGGGGCGCTGGCCCTGGCAGCCGAGATCGCGGCCTTCCCCCAGCGCTGCATGCGCGCCGATCGCCTCTCCTCCTACGAGCAGTGGGCGCGGCCGCTCGATGCGGCGCTGCTCGAGGAGACCCGCGGAGGGCTCGACGTGATCGCCTCCGGCGAGACCCTCGAGGGCGCTCAACGCTTCACCGGCGGCGCCGGTCGCGGCGGCGGCCGCGTGGAGTAGCTGCGTTCCAGTTACGCGTCGGTGGGCGCCCAGGTCTCCTGGATGTGGTGCCAGCGTAGCCGGTCTCCGTCGCGTACGAAGAGCACGGTGCTGAGCCGCACGTTGTCGCTGCGCTCGGAGTTGCGCGCGCCCTGCTGGTGCTCGGTGTAGGTCGCCAGCACCGCATCGCGGCCCTCGAAGCGGACCGACACGTTGCGCACCTGGATGCGGAAGTCCGGGTTGCTGCCGTGGGCCTGCCGCAGGCTATCCTGAAGCGACGCGCGTGTGAGCTGAATGCCTCCCGGCATCACATAGTAGAAGCCCTCAGTCAGGTGAGCGCCGAAGCGCTGCTCGAAGGTGGCGTCGTCGCTGCTGCAGGTGCCATTGAACCAGTCTACGAAGAACTCGTGCAGCTCGATGACTTCGCGCTCCACGTCCTGCGCAGTGCTCATGGGGTACCCTCCAGCTGGCTCACCAGGTAGGCGCCCAGGGCGAACGCATCGCCTGCGATCTCCTCGAGCCAGCTCTCCTCCAGGTACTCGAAGGTCCCGGCCGCCGTGTCGGCGATTGCCAACGCGCCCGGGCTGATGAAATGCACCGGCACGCCGAGGACCTCCCGGCAGGGGTTCAGGGTGGCCGCCCGCGCCGGGTCGGGGTCGAGCGCGCGCAGCACATCGCGCTCGGACGGGTTGTCTTCGATGTACCAGTCACGGGTCGGGAAGCGTTCGCGCGGCAATGCGCTGAAATCGCCCACCTGGACGATGGCGTCCAGGCGCTCGCGACGGCGTGCGCACGAGCCCACCGCCGCCTCCAGGGCGTGCAGGGCCCGGCCGTGGGTGTCTCCGATGAAGGCGATTCGCACGGCGCAATTATATTGACCTCGTGCCCTCTTGCATCCTCGTGCAGATGACCTCATATAGGCCGGTCATGGAGCACGACCGCCTGCCATGTCCCCGCTGTTCGGACGAGGTCAAGCCGATCCGCCCCTGGCCCCACTGGCGCAAGGCCCGCATCTTCTACTTCTGCGTGCTCGCCAGCGCGCTGCCGGCCGGTCCGTGGATCCTGGCCGACGGCTTCTTCATGATCCCGATGCTGATGATCGTGATGGCCGCCATCGGCCCGCTCAACCACCTGGCCCGCCAGCGCCCGGTCTGCAGCCGTTGCTCCGCCGTGCTCGCCTGATTCAGAGGCGCAGCTCGAAGACCGCCCGTGCGCGCGCCTCGCCGTTGACCAGCAGCTCGACCGCGTGCTCGCCGGGGTAGTAGCGCCGCGTGCTGATCGGCCGGATGGCGTGGGCCTTGGCGATTGTGACACTCTCGCCGGGCGAAAGCGCCAGCGTGCGCAGCTTGAAGACCTTCGGGGCCAGGGCGCCGTTGGCCTTGCGATGGTGAACCGCGAAGTCGACCACCAACCGCTGGATGCGGCGCGCGGTCGAGCGCAGCTGCACCTTCAGCTGCAGCGCGCCGCCCAGCTGCAGGCGCCGGGGCTCGAGCGTGAGCTCGACATCGAGCTTCGGCGCGCCGGTGAACCCCAACACGGAGAGCACGCCGGGGTGGCCCTGCTTCACCAGCGATCGAGTCGCGTGGCGGATGACCCAGGCGCGCTCCTCGCTCGCGCCCTTCGACCAGCGACGTGCGATCTTCACGATGCGGTCGGGGTGATCCTTCGCGATGTCGTTCAGGTTGTTGGCGACCGAGCGACGCACCGTCTCCGCCGGGTCGTCCTTGAGGCGCTCGAGCACGCGTAGCACGGGACGGGGATCGCGCTGGAACATCGGCAAGCGCGCCGCCCAGGGCAGGCGAGGGCGGATGCCCTCGGAAGCCAGGCGGCGGACCGCCGGATTCGCGTCGGTCGCCCATGCCTCGACGTGGGCCATCGTGCGTTCGGTGTCGAGCAGCAGGAAGGGGCGCACCGCGAACTCCGCGGTGAAAAGCGGCGTCAGCGCGCGTAGAGCCTCCAGGGCCGCGTCCAGGTCGTCCGTGTGCTCGGGCGTGGCGCGCTCGGCCACCCAGTCGATTAGCGGCCAGGCCGCGAACCCGCGTAGGGGATCGTCGGGATCGCCCTCGGGAAAGGCCGCCCCGGCCGCCAGCACCACCGCGCGGGCGTCGGTGAAGTCCCCGGGCAGGTACGCACCGAGCGCGCACACCGCGTGCCGCACCCGCTCCTTGAGCTCCATGCCTTTCAGCCCGCGCATCGCCCGGCGCAGGAAGGCCCGCGAGTCGAAGCTCGGTTCGGCCCCTCGCAGGGCCTCGGCCAGGCGTTGTAACGCGGCCCGGTCTAGGCCGTCCTTCATCAGTCGTTGACCACGATCGTCGGCCACGGTCGGGAGAATAGGGCTGGGGTGTGCGATTGGCCACGCCTTCGCATGCGCGCGCACCGAGTACAAACTCCGTTAGGATGTCGCCACCATGCGCTTGACCTGGACTCTCATCCGCCGGACCCCCATCGGGGCCCTTCCCCTGCTGCTGTGCGCCGCCTGTGCCGGCCCGGTGGAGGACGCTCCCCCATCGACGCGGCCCGTCGCCGTGGCCACCGCGCCGCTCCTGCAGAGCGTGGCTGCGCTGGCGGCCGAGGCGACCGTCTATGAGGACGCCACCGGTAACAACGGCGGGTCCTACAGTGACTTCTGCGTCGGCAACCTGACGAGCACCGCGGCGACGCGAAGGGCCTTCGTGCGCTACGACATGCCGAGTGTCCCCAGTGGCGCCAGTGTGACGCGCGTGGTGCTCACCATGATCCAGGAACAGGTGCGCATGCGCGGTGCGGGACCGCTGGCGGCCACCCTGGAGATCAGGCGCGTGACCTCGGCCTGGACCGAGGGCGTGGGCGGAGGCTCGAACGCGTCCTGCGGGGGCGGCGCAGACGTGGCGGGGATCGACTGGGCCGGGGCGCCGACGGTGGCGGCCACGGACAGCGGCAGCGAGCCCATGACCGCGACGAACGACACGACCATCACCTTCGACACCGACGTCGGTAGCGACGACGACGCGTTGATCGCCGACGTGCAGGGCTGGCTCGATGGCGGTGACAACCACGGCTTCCGCCTGGTGGTGAGCGAGGAGGCCACCGCCGACAACGCGCGTCGCATGGCTCCGGGTACGTTGACGATTCACTACACGGTGCCCAACGGGCAGACCTGCTCGGTGGACAGCGACTGCACCTCTGGCAATTGCGTGGCCACCGACGGCAGCGATTGCGGCGGCGCGGGCGGCTGCGTGTGCTGCAACGCGGCGATCTGCAGCGGTGGGTGCGAGTCTTGTCACCTGCCGGGGGTCGAAGGCAGCTGCGATGTGAGGCCGAGCACGGGCAGCTGTCGTGCGGCCAGCTGCAGCGCAGGCACCGCGACCGCGGCCGCGATGTGCGACGGTGGATCGCGCAGCTGTCCGGTACCGGTGGAGACCAGCTGCTCGCCCTACGCATGCGACGGCACCGCCTGCGGCAGTACCTGCAGCAACGAGTCGGACTGTGCCGCGGGCTTCTTCTGCAACGACTCGAGCGCGTGCGAGGCGGAACGCGCCAATGGGACCGGTTGCGATGACGACGTCCAGTGCACGAGTGGCAGCTGCACAGACGGGGTGTGCTGTGCCGGGGCCTGCGACGGCCAGTGCGAGGCCTGCAATGTCAGCGGCAGCGAGGGGTCCTGCCTGGCCGTGACCGGCGCTCCCGTGGGCACGCGCCCTGCCTGCACCGACGACAGCTCCGGCTGTGGCGGTACCTGCAATGGCACGCTGCGCGCGACCTGCAGCTATCCGGGCAGCGAGACCAGCTGTCGTGCGGCCAGCTGCAGCGCCGACACCGCGATCGAGGCCGCCAGTTGCGCGGGCGCCGGCACGTGCCCGGCGGTGGTGATGGAGGACTGCGGCGCGGCGGGCTGCGACGGCGTCGTGTGCGCGTCGGACCCCGGTGGCGACGGTGACGGCGACAGCGGTGACGGCGACAGCGGTGACGGCGACGGCGACAGCGGTGACGGCGACAGCGGCGATGGCGAGATCGACGCCGGTCTGGACGATGCGGGCACGGACGGGGCGGGCGATGGGGACGGAGACGGCGACGACGATCCCGTCGCCGATCCGGACGAGCCAGACCCGGCCGAGCCGATGGAGGACGCCGGCCCCGCTGCCAGCGGCGCGGCCGATGGCGGCCCCGGCGCGACCGCAGATGGCGGCAGCGATGCCTCCGGCGACAGCGACGACGGCTGCAGTTGCGCCGCGGTCGGAGCGCCGCGCACGCAGGTCCCGTGGCCGCTGCTGCTGGCGGCGCCGCTGCTGCTGCGTTTGCGCCGGCGACTGCGCTGACCGGCGGCATTGGGTATCCTCGGGCCGCGATGGCCGACGACCACCCGGAGAAAAAAGAGGCCAGGGAGCGGCGCGCCCTGAAGTGGGTCTTTGCCCTCGAGTACGTGATGCAGGGGCTCGCCAACCCCTTCCAGGGCATCACCTACCACCCCTTCTTTCGGCACTTCCGCTTCCACTACAAGCTGAGCCAAGCCGCCACCCAGAAGATGTTCGCCCACTCCTATCTGGCGTGGAGCTTCAAGCCCCTGCTCGGCTTCTTCATCGACGCCTACGGGCGCACGCGCGTGATCCTGACCGTGCTGCTCTCGCTCGCCATCGGCTTCTATCTCATGACGCCAGTGGCCGACGTCTCGGCCTGGGCGTTCTTCTCGTTCATGTTCGTGCTCTCGGTCGTGCTGGCGTGCACCGACGTGGCGGTCGACCGTGCGACGGTCGTTGCGGGCGAGCAGGAAGCCGCCGAGTCCGGCCGCTCGAAGGCCACCACCGTCGGCCTCAATCAGGCGATCTGCTGGGCGGCGATCTACGGCACCAGCATCATCGCCTCCGCGTCCGGCGGCTACGTGGCGGAGAACTGGAACTTCGACCTCCTGATGATGGGCCTGGCGCTGGTGCCGGCCATCTTGCTCGGCTTCGTCCTGAGGCTGCCGAAGGACCGCGCGGTTCCGATCCCGCTGCGCAAGTCGGTGGGCGGGTTCTGGGCCGGCCTCAACACCGGGCCCGTGCTTTGGGTGATCGCCTTCTACTTCCTCTTCCACTTCCAGCCCGCCCTCGGTGCGCTGTGGACGAGCCACCTGGTGGAGACCCTCGGCTACAGCCAGACCCACGTGGGTTACGGTGACGCAGCGCGCTCCCTCGGAATGGTGGTCGGAGTCGCGCTATTCGCCCGCCTCGGTGTGCGCCTGCAGGAACGGCACGGCCTGCGGACCATGTTCCGCATCTACATCCCGATCGCGATGGCGCTCAGCTTCACGGCGTATCTCCTGGTCGATCCGTGGTTTTCCAAGGGCGTCGCGCTGCTGCATGGACTCACGCCCGACTCGGACCTCGAGTCGGTCCGGCTGTGGTACCTGGCGGGGCTCAGCGCCACGCAAGCGGTCGTCGGGGCCGTGATCCAGATGAGCACCTTCAGCCTGGTCGGGGCGATCATTCCGGCCAAGGCGGCGGGCTCCCTCTTCGCGGGCTTCATGTCGGTCGCCAACCTGGCCTACTCGCTCTCCTACACGAGCGGTGCGTGGCTGTTCGAGCACGGCCTCGGGTGGGCGCCGATGCGCGAGGTGCAGGAATCGGTCTTCGGCATCGATGCACAGGTGGGGGCACCGATGTCGATCAGCATGCTGGTCCTGCTGGGCTCGGTGGCCCACCTTCTGAGCTTCCTGGCGGTGCACAAGTTGCCCGATCGCGATCAGACGCTGCACGCCGAGCAGTTGCAGCAGCTCGGTCCAGAGCGCTGGCAGGCGCTGGGGCAGCGTGTACTCGACGCCGTCAACACGGCCAGCGCGATGGCAGCGTTGATACTGTTCGTCGCGCTCACCTGGGGCATCGACCAGAGCTTCGTATCCGCGCTGCTCTTCAGCTTCTTCGTCGTGACCTTCGGCCGCAAGGTCCTGCTCGACATCCTGCTGTCACGCGCATCGCGGTTGTGATGCGAGCCGATCGATGCAACAACTGCGCCCATGCGTAGCCCTGCTTTCCTCGACTCCCGCGTGCTCGCGGTCGCTCTAGCGACCCTCTCGATCGCCTGCGGCGGTGGCGCAGCCGAACCCGAGTCGGCCGAGCCCGCGCCGAGCGCCGGCGGCGAGGCAGCCACCGCGCCTGCGCAGGGTGGCACCGGCTGCACGATCGAGGCGGACGCAGAGGATCCAGCCTTCCAGTATGTCAGCAAGCCAGGCGAGTCCTGGCGCATCAACATCGGCGTGGCCGCCGAGCTCAACTGCAAGGACCAGCACAGCACCCTGATCTTCCGCGATCTCGGCCTCTCGATCGTCGTGGTGGAGACGCCGCCCGAGGTGGACACGGGCGACTCCGTGTCCGAGCGCCTGCGCAATTTCACGGCCGGCTACCTCGAGGTGTGGAAGGAGAAGAACCCGGGGCTGGAGCTGCAGCAGCACGAGGAGGTGGAGCTCGGCCCGGACGCACGCGAGGCCCATTGCTTCCGCTCGCCGCTGCCCGAGCTCTCCGCCACCCAGCTCGCTTGCGCGACGGTGCAGATGACCGCGGCTGGCGGCGCGGTGCATCACATGGTGCTCTGGAACGTGGAGACTGGCGCTTACGAGTCCGACAGCGAGGAGGCCTGGAACACGGTCTACGCCCTCGCCATCGAGTGGACGACGAAGTAGCGCACTCAAGTGCTCGCCGGATCCAGGCAGTGTTCGTCGAGCACGGCGGTCGCAAAGCTCGCGCGCATCACCTGCGCGGTGCTGGCGAAGACCGCGGCGTCCTTGCACAGGCGTCGCAGCACATCGCGCCGAGGGTCGCCCCCCGACGTCATTCTGATAGCCGCGAGAGATCCCAGCGTCGGCGGGTGACTACGCGTCCGCGCGCACCATCGCGCCCGCAAGGGCGAGGGCCGCGACGGTAGCGGACGGGCTGATCAGGGGTCGCGCCACCACGCGCGATCGCGTCGCACCCCATCTGCTCCGAAAGAGGGCTGCCTTTGGGCGCTTCAGCCCGTCGCGGGCTGCTCGAGGCGGATGTCGCTGAGGATCCCGAGCTCGCGATAGCGCGGCTCGGTGCGCTCGGTCACCAGACCCAGACGCTTGAGGTTGGGCATGACGGTGTGCATGTACATCCAGCTGTTCATCATGTTCCAGCCCTCCGTGCTGAGGACCTTGCGCACCCAGCGCTCCGGATCGACGCCGTACTTGGGGCCGATCTCGCGCAACATCGCCAGCTGCTGGTTGGCGTTGAGGGCCTCGAGGATCTCGAAGGCCCAGTCTTCCAGCTCCTGGCGTTCCTCCTCACTGATCTCCTGCACCGCGCGGCGCATGCTCAGCACGCCGAAGGCCGCGTGGCGCGACTCGTCCAGCTTCACACGCTGGATCATGTCGACGAAGAGCGAGTTGGTCATCTGGCTGGCGAGGCCGTCCAGCACGCTCATGGCGATGCCCTCGAAGAGGGTCTGCATGCCGAGCGTCTTCTTGTGGTAGCCGTCCGCGGCCAGCAATCGGTCGAGCAGGTCCTTGGTGACCGGGCTGATCGGGTAGATGGTGCCCATCTTCTCGGATAGGAAGCGCGCCATCACCTCGGTGTGGCGCGCCTCGTCGGCGGTCTGCTGCGCCGCGTAGAACTTCTCGTCGGTGGTCGGGCAGGCATTGGTCAGCTGGCCGCAGATCTGCAGCGCAGCCTGCTCACCGTGCAGTAGCTGGGAGACCACGTACGCCATCTCGTCGAAGAGGGCGGCCTTCTGGGTCGCCTCGTCCGCACCCATGCGCTGTAGGATCTGCACGATCTGCGAGGCCCCGGCATTGCCCACCCACTCGTCCTTGGAGACGGGTGTCTCCCAGTCCAGGTCGTCGCTGGCGTTCCACTGGTTGCGCTTGCCCTTCTCGTAGAGCGCGCGCAGCTCCTCCATCTCGCTGCCGTACTCCCAGTGGTTCCACTTCACCTCCATGGGCGAGGGCACGTCGAGCTTCTGCCGCAGCTTTGCGATGCGCTCGTCGTCCACGAAGTCGATCACTTCGAAGTCACCGATCCGCTTGCGGCTGTTCATCATCAACTTTTGCATCGACATCCTCCGTGCTCACCCGTCCACGCGAAGCAGCTGCTCGAGCACGAGCAGCACGTGTTCCTTCCGCCTGTCGACCTGCTCCGGTGCGAAGATGGATTCGCCCATCATGCCGTTGCCGAAGTCGCCCGAGGCGAAGTGAAAGACGATCATCCCGATAGCGCTCTGGATCGTTTGCGCCGGGGGCACCCGATGGAAGCGACCGGCGTCCATGCCACGGCGCAGCAGCTCGTGGGCGCGCCCGATGCAGGTCGCCATCAGCTCGTTGCCGTAGCGCTCGTCCGCGGGCTCCAGGGCCTCCTCCTCGAACAGGGCGCGCAACAGGAGCGGTGCGCTCTGCCGGTCCTCGGCGAGCATGTCGATCACGCCGCCAGCCCAGGCCTTGAGTTGCGCCATCGGGTCGTCCTCGAGGTCGACGCGCGAGCGCTCCTCGAGCTTCTCGAGGATGCGGCACAGGACGGCGCCGTAGAGCGAGAGCTTGGTGGGGAAGTGGTGGAAGAGGGCCGACTTGCTCAGCCCGGTGCGCTCCGCCACCACCCGCATACCCACGCCAGCGTAGCCGTGAAGCGCGAACAGATCGCGCGCCACGCCGAGGATATGCTCGCGTGTGTCGCGCTGGTTCGGCGTGGCTTTGCGGCGTAATGACGGCATGATAGGTCGCCGACCGACCGGTCGGACGGTCAAGTTAGCAAGGGTTGATTGGGGGATCAAGGCAGGGGCTCGCGGGCGTGGTAGACCGGCGCCCATGGGTTTCATCGACGGCGCCCAGCACACGGCGCTCCAGAGCGCCTTCCACACCACCCAGATCGATGGGGTGCCGCTGTCCGAGTGGCTAGGGCTGATGATCGAGCGCGACGAGGCCTGGGTCGAGCTGATGGAGTGAGGCGCCGGGTCGCCGCGCACGGTGGCGCGGCCCGATCAGTGCCTGCGCTTCTGGCGGCGCTCTTTCTTGCGCTGGTTGTCCAGGTCGAGGTGGTACGGGCACTTGCGCCGGATGACGCCGCCCCGTCTGGAAGCGCGCTCACCGCAGATGATGCAGCGCCCGGCCTCGAGCTGCTTGGCGCGCCACTTCTCGACTCTCTCGGCGGGGGTCATTGCTTGGCTCACTTGGGCTCCTCATTGCGTTGCCCCCCTCGGAACTGGCGATTCTGCGCTGGCCTCCGGGCGCCTTGCAAGCGCCCCCGACCCGCTATTTCTTCTTCACGATCCGTTCCAGCTCGTTGAATCCGGGCAGCATGGAAAGGTCCGGCACCAGCACGATTTCGATGCGCCGATTCTGTGCTTTGCCTTCCTTCTTGTCGTTGGACGCCACCGGATGCAGCTCGCCGTAGCTGGCCGCACTCAGGGTCGCCGGCGCCATCCCCGCCTCCACCATGGCTTTGAGCACCCCGAGGGCGCGGGCGGCGGCAAGCTCCCAGTTGGAGGGGTACTGTGCGGTCTTGATCGGCACGTTGTCGGTGTGCCCCTCGACCTGGAAGCGCCGCCTCTTCATGTCCTTGAGCACGGCGGCGACCTCGCTGACGGCCTCGATGCCCTCCTTGGACAGCTTGGCCGAGCCGGAAGGGAAGAGCACGTCGGTGGGCAGGGCGAGCACCATGCGCCCGTCGACGATCTTCACCTGCAGCTTGCCCGCGTCGATCAAGCGCTTGAACTTGGCGAGCAGGGAGCGGAACTGCCCGACGCGTCGGTCCGCCTCGGCCTTGCGTGTGGCCAGCTCCTTGAGCGCTTCCTTTAGCTGGGCGGTCGTGGCCTTGAGCCGCGACTTGTCCTTGATCAGCTGCGCCAGCTCCCCTTCGAGACGCGACTGCTCGCCCTCGAGCGCCGCGATCTCCGCTTCCGCATTCTTCTTCTCTTCCTCGAGGGCGGCGATGCGCGAGGCGAGCTCGGCGGCCTTGGCCTCCTCGGCCGCAACCGCGGCCTCGAGCGTCTCGATGCGCGAGCCGCGCTCGCCCAGCTGGGCCTGGGCATCGTCGTACTGCTTCTTGAGGTCGTCGTAGGTGCCCTGGGTGACACAGCCGCCGAGGGTCAGGCAGGCGAGCCCCACCAGCAGCGGCATCCAAATCGAAGCAACGGTCGTGCGCATGATCTCTCCGGGTGTTTGGACAGCAGATACACCCGGCCGGCGCCCGGGCCAACCCCGAAGTTGGGCTGCTCCGGCTGCCGGGCTGGTGGGTGGACAGAAGAGCTCTAGAGAGACACGCCGAGCACCCCGGAGATGCAGGCCGCCATGTCGGCACACTCACCCTCCAGGCACGTGGGCAGCTGGTCGCGGTACACGTCGTGCATCGCCATCACGTCCAGGCAGATGTCGTCGAGCAGGTCGCAGACGTCGAGACGCTCCAGGCACTCCGCGAGCAGGCCCCGCACGGCCTGTGCGCAGTCCGTGCCGTCTTCCACGCAGCGTGAGTAGGCGTCGGCATCCACCACGCTGGGGTCGTAGGCCAGCAGCGCTTCCGGGGCGCAGCGCTCGGGGTCGCACTCGGTCTCGAGGCAGCGGTCGAGCGCGACCACGAACTCGGGCGCCACGCGCCGCTCGTATTCCGCCAGCGGGGTCCGGCACTCATCGAGGGACGTCATCTGCCCGGGCTCGCAGCGCTGCGCGTGCTCGTGCAGCACATCGCAGAGCAGCGGGGGCACGTCCGCTCCCCCACCGCTCGTTACCCCGTCCGCGGTCGGCGGCGGATCCGGGTCCGGGTCAGCAGGGGGCGCGAGCCCGTCCATCGGCGGCGCCATCGCGTCGGGCTCGGCGTGCGTGCCACCATCGAGCGTCCCGGGCGCGGGGTCATCGCCGCCGTCCTCGGCTTCGGGCGGCGGCCCGACTTCCGACTCGGAGAAGCACCCGGCCGCGCACAGGCACGCGACCGCGATCAAGCAGGGAAGGGCACACCGCATGATCCGCTTCTACCATTTTCGCGCCCGGGCCGCGTCAGCTCACCGTGAGCCACACGCCAAGCGCTGCCACCGCGATCGCCGTTGCCCAGCGGAAATGGCGCAACCAGGAGGTGCGCTTCGTGCCATCCGCCGTGAAGTGGGCGATCTCCACGTACGGCATGGGCGAGCGGCGGTACCAGCCCTCGACCACCTCGTGGCCGCCGATCAGCTTGTCCCCGCGGAACCACCCCCACACCGCCTCCCAGATGCCGAGTGGCTGGCGGTGGTCGAGGAACATCAGACCGGTGTCGTCCTGCATGACGTTCCTCGCCCATCTTCTCCGACAGCTCCGGAGGCGTTGGGCGAGAGGTCTGCGATCACCGCTACGCGCGGCTGCTTCGTGCCGTGCTTCTGGCAGGTGTCCGCGACGAAGTGCTGCAGGTGCTCCGGCAGCTCCAAGTAGTCGACGAAGCGCCCGCTGTAGGCGAAGCGCAACGTCAAATCCATGATGAAGGGGCCGATCAGGAACTGGATGGCCGCGAAGCCGACGGCGCGCCGCGGTCGAAGTAGAGCGAGTGGCAGCTCCCGCACTCGTCGAGCTCGACCCCGCTCGAGGTGGCGCGGGGCTGCATGCCGTCCTGGTTACACGCGGGGCAGTGCATGCGTCCCTCCTGGCTGTTTCCCCCCGGCGAGCGCGCTGGCCCGCCGTTGCACCTCAAGTGTAGTGGCGGCTCGGGCCCGGCAAGCTGTGCTCCAGGGTGGGGGGCTGTGCTGGTCGGTGTCTATAAAAGCGGGTATAGCGGGGCGGTGAGTGGCGTGGTGGCGGTGGATGGACGGGCGCGGGTGCCGCGGTGGCTGCTGCTGGCCTTCTACGCCGTGGTTCCACTGAGCCTGGTGGTGCCCGCGCTGGACCTGCTCGCGCTCGACGGTGGTGTGCGCGCGGTGTTGCCGGCCCATCCGGACCAGATCCTGCTGTGGACCCTGGTCTTCAACGTGCCGCACATCGTCGCCAGCGAGCTGATCCTGCTCGACCGCGAGTACCTGAGCTTCTACCGCCGGCACATCGCGATCGCCGTCACCTGCGTGGCGCTGTTGACCTTCCTCTCCAGCGAGGTGCTGGGGCCAGTCGCCGTGGTCTGGCTCGGGCTGGTGCTGGTCTCCTATCACATCATCGGCCAGCAGGTCGGCATCGCGCGGCTGATGTCGGTGTCGGCGGGCTGGTCCCTCGACGCCTGGAAGGTGCTCGGCACCGCCAGCTACCTGATGGCGTTTGCGGAAGGGTTCTACCGCTCGCCGGTCTTCCGCGAGTTCGGCGCACCGGTCGCCGCCTACGGCTACGCGCTCTGGCTGCCGATGGCAGCGCTCGCCTTCCACGCCTACCGCAGGGCCCAGGACAGGCGCGGGCGCGCCTACGTGCTCGCCAACCAGGTCATGTTCATGTCCTTCATCCCGCTCGCGACGCTCGGCTACGGCTTCTTCGTGGTGGTGATGGTGCGCGTGGTCCACGACCTGAGCGCCTTCTGCTTCTACCTGGTGCACGACGCCAACCGGAACCGCGAGCGCGCCCACAACCTGCTCTACCGCGCGCTTGCCTTCACGCGCCTGCCACGCTGGGTGATCGCGATCGGCGTTTCGGTCGGCGTCGGCCACTGGCTGGTGGTGGTCGACTCGCCGGAGCTGCTGCACCCTGTCGGGATGGTCTCCGTCTTTCACTACTACATGGAAGCGGTCACCTGGCGCGGCAGCGGCCTGCACCGCCACTCGATCGCGCTGGCCTAGCTGGGCTGCAGCCACACGACCTGGTAGCGGCCCAGCTCGTGGTGACGCTGGGCAGGCGCCGTGAGGTCGCTCAGGGCATCGTGCAAGGTGCGGTCGTGGTAGCGCGTGGGCAGCTCGACGGTGAGTGGCTGGTCGGTGACGTTGGCGATCGCCAGCAGAGGATCGGTGCCGTGCACCGGCTGTCGCTCGAGCGCGAAGACGCCATCGCCCAGTTGCAGCACCCGCTGCGCGGCGTCCGGGTGGAACGCGCGCAGTTGCTTCCGTACCGACAGCGCGTGATGTAGCGCGCGATAGACCTTGTGTTGGGCCGAGGCCGGGTCGTCGAGCAGCGCGTCGACGTGATCGAGCGCCCACTTGCTGCGGTTTATAGAGCGCAGGTGCCCCTCCTGGTCGACGCGCTCGTGGTCGTTCTCGGTCGCCACCACGCTCTGCACGTAGAGGGCCGGCACGCCCTGCAGCGACATCGCCACCAGCTGCGAGCAGACGAAGCGCGGGACCTGCAGGCCATCCTCGCGGCGCTCGCGGGTGCCGCGCAGGGCGTCGAAGTAGGTGATGTTGAGCTCGTAGACCGCGCGCTTGCCGCCCCCCAGGTCACGCGATGACGCGTAGCCTCCGGCCCGCTGCATGCCGGCCACCAGGGCGTCGATCTCGTCGTGCGGCAACAGGCCTTCGGCCGGGCGCATGCCGATGCCGTCGTGCGACGCTGTGAAGTTCAGGTAGGTGCAGCCCGCGGGCGGCGCCTCCAGCTGGCCCGCCCAATGCGTCAAGTAGTGGGCGTTGCCCGTGTGCAGCGCGTGCAGCAGCAGCGGGGGCAGGCTGAACTGGTAGACCATGTGGGCCTCGTCCCCGTCGCCGAAGTAGGCCACGTTCTCGTCGTGGGGCACGTTGGTTTCGGTCAGGACCATCGCGCCGGGTGCCACGGTGTCGGCGACGTCGCGCATCAGCTTCACCACCTCGTGGGTCTGGGGCAGGTGGATGCAGCGGGTGCCGAGCTCCTTCCAGAGGAAGGCCACCGCGTCGAGCCGCACCAGGCGCGCTCCGCGCAGCAGGTAGCTCTGGTAGATGTCGATCATCTCCAGCAGCACGTCGGGGTTTTCGAAGTTCAGGTCCAGCTGGTCGGCGCTGAAGGTTGCCCACACGTGCCGCATGCCCGCCTCGGTCTCGAACTCGGCGAGCAGCGGATGCATGCGCGGGCGCACCACCTCGCTCAGGTCGCTCTGCGGATCGATCACGTGGAAGTAGTCCTTGCCCGGCGCGCGGTCGCCGAGGAACTGGGTGAACCAGGCGCTGCGGCTGGAGACGTGGTTGAGCACCAGGTCGTACATGAGATCGAACTCGGCCGAGAGCGCCTCGATGTCCTCCCACTCGCCGAGCATCGGATGGACCTGGCGGTAGTCGACCACCGCGAAGCCCCCGTCCGAGCTCGAGGGGTAGAAGGGCAGGATGTGCACGATCGACAGCACGCCCGAGAGGCGCGCGTGGAGGAAGCGCAGCAGCGTACGCAGCGGTCGCTCGGCGTGGGCGGTGATGCTGTCGCCGTAGGTGATCAGCACCACGTCCCGCTCGTTCCACGGCCGCCGCGGATGGCGGGCGGTGGGCTGGAGGATCTCGAGCACGCGCGGGGTCAGCGCGCCTGCGTGGTCGGCGCCGTAGATGCGGGCGAGGCGGGCCCGCAGCCGGGCCTCCAGGTCCCCGGCGGCGGGGTGCTGCTCGGTCATCGCGCTGGACGCTATCGCGCCCGGGGCCGGGCGCAAGCCCGAAACGCACCGATCCAAATGGAAACAGGCGGGTGATAGGGTCGCTCCCGCCATGGGCGAGGAATCCCAGGGCGCCCTCGAGCGACTGGAGCTGTCGCGCTGGGCGCAGGAGCTGGCGCTGCCGCGGGATGTGGTGAAGGCGCTCTGTCGGGTCCACGTGCCGCTGGCCGAGTGGCTCGGCGCCCGGCAGCGGGCGCTCGGCCGGCCCCTCGTGGTCGGCGTCAACGGAGCCCAGGGGACCGGCAAGTCCACCCTACTGTGGCTCATGGCGCGCCTGTTGCCGGAGCTGCACGGTCTGCGGGCAGCGGGCTTGTCGATCGACGACCTCTACCGCACCGCGGCGGAGCGCGCGGAGCTGGCCGCGCGCGTTCACCCGCTGCTGCGGACCCGCGGCGTACCGGGCACCCACGACCTGGCGCTGGGCGAGCAGGTTCTCGACGCGCTCACGACCGGCCCGGCGCGCAGCGTGGTGCTGCCCCGCTTTGACAAGGCCACCGACGACCGCGCCGCGCCCGAACGTTGGCCGCAGGTGCGGGCGCCGGTCGACATCGTGATCCTGGAAGGCTGGTGCGTCGGCGCCGCGCCCCAGGAGGACGCCGAGCTGGCCGCGCCGTGCAACGCCCTCGAGCGCGAGGAGGATCCGCGCGGGGACTGGCGGCACCACGTCAATGGACAGCTGCGCGGTCCCTACGCCGGCTTCTTCGCGCGCCTCGACGCGCTGGTCATGCTGCAGGCGCCCGACATGGACTGCGTGCTGCGCTGGCGCCTCGAGCAGGAGCGGGCGCTAGCGCGCGCGCTGGCGCGAGCGGTGCGCGCCACCCGACCGATGGTGGAGGCCGAGGTCGCGCGCTTCGTACAGCACTTCGAGCGGCTCACGCGCGCGATGCTGAAGGAGATGCCCTCGCGCGCGGACGTCGTGATCGAGATCGACGCCGAGCACGGACTGAAGGCGGCCCGCTACCGCGATGGAGGCGCCCGATGACGCACCCGAGGCTCGTGGTCTTCAGCGACCTGGACGGCACGTTGCTCGACCACCACAGCTACGATCACGCGCCCGCCCAGCCCGCGCTCGACGCCCTGCGCGCGCGCCGGATCCCGCTCGTGCTCGTGACGAGCAAGACGCGCGCCGAGCTACTCGTCCTGCGCGAGCGGCTCGGCCACCGCGGGCCCTTCATCGTCGAGAACGGCGGCGCGATCGTCATTCCCGAGGGCGCGCTCGACGACCGTGACGAGGGCGAGCCGGTCGACGGCGGCCGATTTCTCGTGCGCGGGACGCCGTACCGCCGGGTGCGAGAGGTGCTCGAGCGCTTGCGCGCGCAGCTGGCCGTGGACCTCGAGGGGTTCGGGGATGTCTCAGACGCGGAGGTGGCCGCGTGGACCGGGCTCCCGCTCGAGGACGCCGCCCGGGCACGGGCCCGTGAGACCTCCGAGCCCTTTCGCTTTCACGGCGACGACGCCGCCCTGGCGCGCCTGCGCGAGGGGCTTGCGGCCGAGGGCCTGACCCTCACGCGCGGCGGCCGCTTCCACAGCGCCCAGGGCGAGGTCGACAAGGGCGCGGCGGTGCGGTACCTGCTGCAGCGCTACCGGCACGCGCACGCCTCCGGGACCGTGACGAGCGTGGCGCTAGGGGACTCGGACAACGACTTGCCGATGCTGCGCGCCGTGGATATTCCGATCGCGATCCCGCCGGCGAGCGGGCGGGCGCCGCTCGCGCTCGACCACCCGCGGCGGGTTGTGGCGGCGCAAGCCGGGCCCGCGGGCTTTCGCGAGGGCATCGAAGCCGTGCTGGCGCAGTGGGAGGCTGGCGCACTGGACTGAGGACATGGGCGACTTTCACCAGACCGGAACCATCACCACCCTGCACAACCTCACGCGGCGGCCCCTGGAGGACCTGGAGGCCGAGCTGGTGGAGTTCTCCAAGCGCACGCCCATTGGGCTCGTGCTGCCCTCGCTCTACTCGGAGCTGGAGGGGCCGGCGCTGGGCAACATCCTCGACGAGCTCGCCCAGGTGCCGTACCTGAACGAGATCGTGATCGGCCTCGACCGCGCCGATGCCGATCAGTTCGCCCACGCCAAGGAGTACTTCGGGCGCCTGCCCCAGCCCCACCACATCCTGTGGAACGATGGGCCACGCATGCAGGCGATCGACCAGGACCTGCGCGACAAGGGCCTGGCGCCGCAGCAGCGCGGCAAGGGCTGCAACGTCTGGTACTGCTTCGGCTACATGCTGGCGTCCCAGCGCTCGCGCGCCGTCGCGCTGCACGACTGCGACATCGTCACCTACGACCGCAGCCTGCTCGCGCGCCTGGTCTACCCGGTGGCGCACCCCTCGTTCAGCTTCGCCTTCTGCAAGGGCTACTACGCCCGCGCCGCCGGCGGGAACATGCACGGCCGCGTCAGCCGTCTGTTCGTGACGCCGGTGATCCGGTCGCTGAAGCGCATCTTCGGTCAGGTCGAGTACCTCGACTACCTGGACAGCTTCCGCTACCCGCTGGCCGGCGAGTTCTCGCTTCAGGCCGACGTGCTGCGCGACCTGCGCATCCCGAGCGACTGGGGCCTCGAGATCGGCACCCTCTCGGAGGTCCAACGCAACTACTCGCGCAGCCGGCTGTGTCAGGTGGACGTTGCCGACCTCTACGACCACAAGCATCAGAAGCTCTCGGCCGACGACCCGTCCGGCGGCCTGTCGAAGATGAGCAACGACATCGCCAAGGCCCTCTTCCGCAAGCTCGCCACCCAGGGCCACGTCTTCGACCAGGGCACCATCCGCACGCTCAAGGCGACCTACTACCGGATCGCGCTCGACTTCGTGGAGGCCTACCACAAGGACGCGCTGATGAACGGCCTCGGCTTCGACCGCCACGCGGAGGAGCAAGCCGTCGAGGTCTTCGTGCAGAGCATCGTGCGCGCCGGCGAGCAGTTCCTGCAGAACCCGATGGAGACGCCGTTCATCCCCAGCTGGAACCGCGTCGTCAGCGCCTGCCCGAACATCCAGCGGCAGCTGCTCGACGCGGTCGAGGCCGATCGCTAGCCGCTGGCGCGTGCGCCGTGCGACAGCAGGTGCATCGCG
>JAPPOT010000777.1 GCA_028817855.1 Myxococcales bacterium | reverse complement strand
CGCCGGTGGTGTCGCCGTCGCCATCGCCCGTGGCGTCGCCGTCGCCCGTCACGTCGCCGTCGCCGGTGGCATCGCCATCGCCCGTGGCATCGCCGTCGCCTGTCGCGTCACCGTCACCGGTGGCATCGCCATCGCCGGCGGCATCCCCATCACCGGCGGCGTCACCGTCGCCTGCAGAGTCGCCATCGCCCGCACCGTCGGCGTCTCCGCCGCCCGCGTCCGCACCGGCGTTGCCAAAGCTCGAATGCTCATCGGCGGATGGGCTGCGGGTGGGGGCATCGTCGCCATCCCCGTCCCCATCGCCACCCTCGATGCTCGAGAGCCGATCGCCTTCCCGCAGCTCGGGGCTGACCTCGAAGGAGCACGCCGCCAGCGCGAGCGCCAGGCCGGCAAACAACCGCCAAGCGTGCCGAATCATCAAACCCACACGCATGGCAAGCACCTCAACTGCACCGGAAGATCCACCCGGAGGGGAACATACCTCAAGCACCCCGCGCGAAGCTCCCCCTTCATTCGGGGGAGACCCGGCTGCTGGCCCGAATTGACCTCAAGCGGAGGCCGCGGAGCGGGTTCCCAAGAGGCGTACGAGCTTGTTCGGCCGATCGATCAGATCGGCCAGGGTGTAGTCATCGAGCACCCGATAGAACTCGCGCTGGGCCTCGCTGAAGACCTTGCGCAACCGGCAGGCCGAAACGATCGGACAGTCCACGTCCGTGTCGTCCACACAGTCGAGCACGCCACGATCGGGTTCCGTGCGGCGGATCAGCTTGCCCAGACGCACGTCGGTCGGGCGCTTCAAGAGGCGCACCCCACCCCCACGCCCGCGAACCGCCTCGATGTAGCCGAGCTGCACGAGCTCGTTCATCACCTTCAACATGTAGTGGCGTGAGACGCCGAAGGATTCCGCGATCTCGACGATCGGCACCACCTCGCCACGGCGCATGCCGAGGTACATGAGCATGCGCAGCGAGTAGTCCGAGAATAGCGTGAGTTGCATATGGCTTGGCCCAATGCGCGACGGTGCGGCCCATGCCCCGGCCCTCGCGTGCTCCCCGCCCCCTGAGGCGAAACACGGAGATAACATTCGATCGGACCCGTGGCCAAGAGGTCCCCGCCAGCCAGCGCCGGCTGGCCGCTGCAACGGCCTCGCGCGGCTCCCTGGCTAAATACGCCTAATCGTGGGCACTTTTACGAAGCCGCGGGTGAAATGCACGGACAGCCGGTCAGTCCGTGAAACGTCCGAAACAGCGCGCTGCGTCCCTGGGGGTCCTTGGCGACCCGCTCGCGCACGTAGTCAATGCCGACGCGGCGCACGAATTCGGACGCGGCCTCGCGCGGCCGGGCTTCCTCGCGGTGCAGCTGCAGGAAGGCGCCCGCGTACTCGAAGAGCAGACGCTCGCTGTCGAGGCGGTCGAGGAGCACACCCGGCCTTCCCACCTCGCCGCCGACATGCACGGTGAGCTGGCGGTCGCCGACCACCACACCGAAGTCCCGGTAGGGCGCAAGGGCGAGGTCGGCCTCGCCACCCGAAACGCCGATCGAGAGCCCGTGGGTGGCCGCCGACGCCCGCGCCAGCTCCTCGAGCTCGCGACCGATGCGGGCGGCGTCGGACTCACTACTTCCCATCTGTGCTGAACCTGACTTCTTCGGGTTTCGCGCACATTTCTGACCTGCAACAACGTTGGATCATCGCACCTCGGGTGTGCCCATCTCGATGCGTTCGATCACGACCGCGCAGCCCTTGTAGGCCGGTTGGCGCGAGTACGGGTCGAAGGCGGCAAGCGTCAGACGGTTGGTCAGCGCGAAGTGCATCGGCATGAAGACGTGACCCGGCTGGACCACGTGGCTGACGAAGGCCTTCGCCTTGACGGTCGCGCGCTGGGAGCGCACCTGCACCAGCTCGTCGGCCTCGATGCCGAGCTCCTGCGCGTCGCGCGGGCTGATCTCCACGTAGGGCACGTTGGGGGCAAGCTTGCGCAACACCGGGCTCTTGCCGGTGCGCGTCTGGGTGTGCCACTGGGCGGAGCTGCCGCGTCCGGTGAGTAGCAGCAGCGGGAAGGCCTCGCTGGTCGCCTCGGGCAGCGGCTCCGGCTCGGTGAAGAGCAGCTTGGCGCGACCGTCCGGGTGATGAAAACGCCGATCCTCGAACAGCCTGCGCTCGGCCCGCCGCTTCACCTGCGCGCCCTTCGGCATGGGCCACTGGACACCGCGCAATGCGTCGAGCGTGTCGTAACCGTCGATGCCGGTGATGTCGCAAGGACGACCGGCCGTGCACCGCGCGAGCAGCTCGAAGGTCGCCTCCGGCGAGGACCAGCGACGGAACATCTCGCCGACCCCCCAGGCCTCGGCCAACAGCTTGAAGATGCGGAAGTCGCTGAGGGCCTCGCCCGGCGCGCGGCTGACCTGCTTGACCAGGCCGATGCGTCGCTCCGAGTTGATGAAGGTCCCCTCTTTCTCACCCCAGCCGGCAGCCGGCAGCAGCAGGTCGGCGTGCTCCACGGTCTCGGTCGTCGCGTACATGTCCTGTACGACCAGGAAGTCCAGCCGATCGAGAATGGCCCGCGCGTCGTCCTGGGAGATCCACGAGTGGGCCGTGTTGGTCGCGACCACCCACAGCCCGCGGATCTTGCCGGCCAGGATGCCCTCCATGATCTGGTCGTAGGCCCAGCCTGGCTCGGTCGGCATGCGCGCCGGATCGATGCCGAGAATGCGCCCCACCTTGTCGCGGTGCTCGGCGTTGTCCCAGGCGTGGCCGCCCAACAGCCCGGTGGTGTTGCTGAAGAGGCGCGAGCCCATCGCGTTGCACTGGCCGGTGATCGAGTTGGCGCCGGTGCCGGGCCGGCCGATGTTGCCGGTCATCAGGGCGAGGTTGATCAGCGCTTGCGCGGTGCGCACCCCCTGGTGGCTCTGGTTGACGCCCATCGTCCACCAAAAGCTGACGCGCTCGCCCTCGCCGATCAGGCGCGCGATGCGCTCGATCTCCGGCGCAGGGATGGCGCTCGCTTCCTCGGCCCGCTCGGGCGTGAAGGCCTGGACGTGCGCCGCGAAGTCGTCGAAGCCGGCGGTGTGCGCGTCGAGGAATCCCCGGTCGATCAACCCGTCGCGGATCAGCACGTGGGCGATCGCGTAGAGCAGCGTCAGGTCCGACTTCGGCCGCAGCGGCACGTGGTCGGTGGCGGCCTGTGCGGTCTCGGTGCGCCGCGGATCGAGCACGACGATGCGCGGGTCGTGCGGGTTCTTGCAAACCCGCTCCCACATGATCGGGTGCGCGATGCACGGATTGGCCCCGACGAAGACCAGCACGTCGGACTCCTCGAAGTCCTTGTAGGTGTAGGGCGGCGCGTCGAAGCCGAAGGCCTGCTTGTACGCCACCACCGCCGTCGCCATGCACTGGCGCGTGTTGCCGTCGCCGTGCTTCATGCCCATGCCGAACTTGGCGAAGGCACCGAGCAGGGCGAGCTCCTCGCTCACCATCTGCCCGGTACCGAGGAAGGCCACCGACTCGGGCCCGTGCTCTTCCTGGATGGCGCGCATGCGCGTGACGAAGGTGTCCGCGGCTGTCTCCCAGTCGACCGGCCGCAGCCGGCCGCCCTTGTCGCGCAGCAGCGGGCGCGTGGCCCGGTCCTTGGCCGACAGCGGCGTCAGCGCTTCCCACCCCTTGGGACAGGCCATCCCCAGGTTCACGGCGTAGTCCGTGGAGGGCGAGAGGTTGACCGCACGCCCCTCCTTCATGTGCACGTCCATCCCGCAGCCGGTGGAGCAGTAGCCGCAGACCATGGTGGTCGTGGCGTCGGGCTTGAGCTTCTCCGGCACCTGACCGAGGCCGAAGCCACCCGGGGCGCGGACCAGCTCGCGCGTGAGCGGACCCTCGCGGTCCAGCAGCAGGTTCTGCAAGCGCGCTTGCATGCGTCCCATCAGGAGAGTCCTCCGGGCATGCGGGGTGAGCTCAGCGCCGCGAAGTAGGTCATGCGCTCGAGCACCTCGCCCACCGTGAGCACCACCAGGCAGACCGACATCACGATCAGGGCCGCCAGGGCGTCGCCGCTGTCGAGCCGCGCGATGAAGCCGAGCGGGAGCAGGATTCCGGCGACGACGGCGCAGCCAAAGCGCAGCATGCCGAGCTTGCCGAGCTCGCGCGTGAGCAGCACGGCGGTGCGCTTGAGCTCACCGTACTGTCGGTCACGCAGGTGCAGCAGCACCGCCGACTCCGCCGCGAGCTTGGTGGCGGTCGCGATCGCCAGCGCGTAGGCGCCCACGCGGGCCAGCGACAGCGGACCCTGGCCGAGGCCGCCCGCGTCGACCATGGCGGCGAAAGTCGACAGCAGCCCCGTGGCGATGCCGAGCACGACCGCGCTGCCGACGAAGCGCGCCGCCGTGCGGTCGAAGCTCCAGAAGCGCCGCTTGGTGACGACGTAGAGCATGATCGAGCACCACAACCCGATCAGCCCGACCACCGCCGCCGCGTCGCCGAGCATCGGCGTGACGTAGGGCGGCAGCGTGAACGGCAGCGGCAGTGTGCCCACCTCGGCCAGGTTGGCCGCGGCGTAGGCCGCCCCGAGCCCGGCGAACGCCCCGAAGGCCGCGATCTCCCGGCTCAGCCACGAGGTGCGCAGCCCGATCAGCGCGCGGAAGGCGTACTGGGGACGACCTAGGTGCGCGGTCGCCGCGCCCAGCGCCAGCACCGCCAGCCCGAGGGCGAAGAGGCCGTGCACCGGCCGCACCAGCGCCAGCGCCGTCTCGGGCAGGATCAGCGGCAAGATGCGATCGACGCAGAAGGCGCCGACCGAGAGCTGGGTCAGCACCAGCATCAGCACCAGCGGCATGTGCTGGCGCGCCGGGCGCACCGCGAAGAAGTCAGCCGGCAGCATGTTGCGCGGCAGCGCCTGCTCCGTCTTGTAGGTCGTCGTCGGCAGCGTGATGCCGGGCGACGGCGCGCCGGGCAGGAACGCGTCGACCTGGGCATCACTCTGCACGTCACCCTGGTCCACCACGCGGATCGCGATCGCCTCGGTCGGGCACGCCTGCACGCAGGCGGGCGCCTCCCCCTCGGCCAGGCGGTCGCTGCACATGTCGCACTTGCGCACGATGCCCTTGTCGGCGTTGAGCTGCGGCACCTCGTAGGGGCAGGTGAAGATGCAGTACTGGCAGCCGATGCACTGGTCATCCAGGTGCCGCACGATGCCGGTGTCGGCGTCCTTCTCGTAGGCGCCCACCGGGCAGCCCTTGAGGCAGCCGGGGTCGACGCAGTGGTGGCAGGCGGTCGTGACCGTCTTCTGGACCGGCGCCTCGGGCGTGCCCCCGTGCAGCAGGCCCACCGAGCGCCAGGTCTCGCCGCCGTCGAGGCCGTTGAGGCTGTGGCAGGCCGTCACGCAGGCCTTGCAGCCCGAGCAGCGGTCCAGGTCCACCTCGAAGGCGTACTGCTGTCCGGGCCCGGGCGGGCTCGCCGGCAGGAGGTCGCGGTAGTAGCGCGACTGCAGCGGCTCGCGCGCGTCCTCGTGCAGCTGGGAGAAGCGCTCGACCGCGCTCAGGGCGCGCTGCTCGTCGAGCAACGCCTGCACCAGCGGCAGCCTGCGCTTCTCGCGCTTGGTGGTCTCCTCGCTCGCGGGGGATGCGAGCTCCAGGTCCGACACTCTCGCTGTCATGCTACCGCTGCCCATTGGCCAAGGCCCGGGGTCGAATCACTCGGCGGCACCCACCGCCTCTTCAGTTGCCGCGTGCTCCGCGTGCGCGTTGCACATCGCCGCCGGCAGCGACTCGGCCGGCGGAAGCTCCACGTAGATGCGCCCATCCTCGACCTTCACCGGGAAGGTGGAGACGGCGAAGTCCTCGCCGCTGAGACACTCGCCGGTCTCGAGCGAGAAGGTCTTCTTGTGCATCGGGCAGGCCACCTTCGGGGTGCCCTCCACGTCGCCGAGGATGCCGCGCGCGAGCACCATGTCGCGGCGGTGGGGGCACATGTTCTGCACCGCGTACCAGCTGCCGCGGGAGGCCATGTTGAAGACGGCGATCTGGGCGCCACCGTGCTTGATCGCGATGCCGCCGTTGTCCGGCACATCGGCCGCGGCGCCCACGTCGCGCCAGCCCGAGTTGACGATCGGCAGCCGCAGCTTGCCGCGCTGGGCGCTGAGCGGCTCGGGCCAGTCGGCCGGGCGGTGCTGATCGCGCTGGCGGGTCATGCGCACGTTGTCGTCCGCGTCTTCGCTGTTGGCGTAGTGGCGGAAGCGGGCGCGCTTGAGCGGGTCCTTCACCACCGCTGCCCACTCGCACTGGTAGCCGTCGACCAGGGCCTGCATCTGGGCCTCGAGCTCGGCACCCAGCCCCAGGCTGTCGTCGACCACCACCGCGCGCACGTGGTCTAGCCCGCCCTCGAGCTTGGTCAGCCAGACCGACGTGCGTGTGAGCTTGTCGGCCGTGCGGATGTAGTACATCAGGAAGCGGTCGATGTACTTGATCAGCGTCTCCCCATCGAGGTCGGCCGCCAGCAGGTCCGCGTGGCGCGGCTTGCTGCCGCCGTTGCCGCAGACGTAGAGGTTGTAGCCCTTGTCCGTCGCGATCACGCCGAAGTCCTTGCTCTGGGCCTCGGCGCACTCGCGGATGCAGCCGCTCACCGCGCTCTTGATCTTGTGCGGCGCGCGGATGCCGCGGTAGCGCTGCTCGAGCTTGATCGCCATCCCGACCGAGTCCTGGACGCCGTAGCGGCACCAGGTGCTGCCGACGCAGCTCTTGATCGTGCGCAGGGCTTTGCCGTAGGCGTGCCCGCTCTCGAAGCCCGCGTCGACCAGCTCCTCCCAGATGTCCGGCAGCTGCCCGAGCCGGGCGCCGAACATATCGATCCGCTGGCCGCCGGTGATCTTGGTGTAGAGGCCGTACTTCTTCGCGATCTCGCCCAGCCGGATCAGCCCGTCGGGCGCGATCTCGCCGCCCGGGATGCGCGGCACCACCGAGTAGGTGCCTTGGCGCTGGATGTTGGCGAGGAAGCGATCGTTGGTGTCCTGCAGCGTGTTGGCAGACTCCAGGATCATCTCGTTGTGGACGCTGGCGAAGATCGAGGCCGCCGCCGGCTTGCAGATCTCGCAGCCCTCGCCGCGGCCGTGCGCGGCGACCAGCGCCTCGAAGGTGCGGATGCCCTTCACCCGCACCAGATCGAAGAGCTCCTGGCGCGTGTAGTCGAAGTGCTCGCACAGGCGGGGCTTGGTGGCCTGGCCGAGGGCCGCCAGCTCCGCCGCGAGCAGGTCGGTCACCATCGGCACGCAGCCGCCACAGCCGGTGCCGGCCGAGGTGCAGCTCTTGAGGGTGGGCAGGCTGCGGCCGTCGCCGGAGCGTACGGCCTGGCAGATGTCACCCTTGGTGACGTTGTTGCAGGAACAGACCTGGGCCTCGTCCGGCAGGTCCGCCACGCCGCCGCCCGCGCCCTCGCCGCGGTTGCCGAGGATCAGGGACTCGGGCTCCTCCGGCAGCGCGGCGGCGGACTTGGTCAGGTGCAGCAGCTGCCCGTATTCGCTGGCATCGCCCACCAGGATGCCACCCGCGAGCGCGCGGCCGTCCTCGCTCAGGACGAGCTTCTTGTACACGCCCTTGACGAAGTCCTGGTAGACGATCTCGCACGACGGATCGCCACCCATCGGGTCGCCGAAGCTGGCGACGTCGACGCCGAGCAACTTGAGCTTGGTCGAGAGGTCGGCGCCCGTGAACTCGGCCGCGCCGCCCAGCAGGTTCTGGCTCGCCACGTCCGCCATCTCGTAGCCGGGTCCCACCAACCCGTAGATGAAGCCGCGGTGCAGGGCGGCCTCGCCGACGGCGTAGACCGCGGGGTCGCTGGTGCGCAGGGCGTCGTCGACGACGCCGCCGCCGCGCTCGCCGACCGCCAGGCTGCGGGCGCGGGCCAGCGCATCGCGCGGGCGGAGGCCTGCCGAGACGACGATCATG
>JAPPOT010000734.1 GCA_028817855.1 Myxococcales bacterium | reverse complement strand
CTGTAGGTTCAAATGGGCAGGGCGCACGTGGCCCGTCGCGTGGAGCCCTTCTCGTCGTGGGCGCGCAGCAGCATCTGGGCCGTGCGCATCTGATGGATCTCGTCCGCGCCGTCCGCGAAGCGCGCCCAGCGGGCCTGGGCCAGCATGCTCGACAGCGGAGTGTCGGTGGAGTAGCCGAGGGCGCCGTGGACCTGGACTGCGCGGTCGATCACGTTCCACAGGGTCTGGGCCACGTGGTGCTTCGCGTAGCTGACCTCGGTTTTGAAATCCATCTTGTTCTCGATCTTGTAGGCGGCGTGCAGAACCATCAGCTTCGCCGCGTAGAGCTCGCGGCCGCTGTCGGCGATCAGCCACTGGATGCCTTGCTTCTCCGAGAGCAATGAGCCGTGGGAGAAGCGCGTCTTGGCGCGCTCGATCATCATGTCGAGGGCGAGCTCGATCTGGCCGATCCACCGCATGCAGTGGGCCAGGCGCGCCGGGCCCAGTCGGACCTGTCCGAGCTCGTGGCCGCCGCCGACACGGCCCAGGATGTTCTTGTCCGGGACGCGCAGGTTCTCGATCTTGATCTCGCAGTGGTTGTGGCTGCCCGACATCGTCTCCACGTCGCGCACGATGTTCCAGCCGTCCCAGTTCGTCTCGACGATGAACGCCGTGTTGCGCTCCTGCGGGATCTCCGCGTCCGCGTTGGTGCGGGCGATCAGGATCGCGAAGTTCGCGCCGCGCGCGCCCGAGATGAACCACTTGTGCCCGTTGATCACCCAGTCGTCGCCGTCGCGCACCCCATGGGTCTGGATCAGGGTCGGGTCGGAGCCGGCGACCTCGGGCTCGGTCATGGCGAAGCAGGAGCGCTGCATGCCGTCGCACAGGCCCTTGAGGTACTTCTCCTTCTGCTCGTCGGTGCCGAAGTGCAGCAGCGTGTGCATGTTGCCCTCGTCGGGCGCCTGGCAGTTCAGGATAAAGGAACCGAGGCGTGTCTTGGCGCACTCGGAGGAGACCGCTGCGACCGCCGTCGGCCCGAGCCCCATGCCGCCCCACTCCTCGGGCATGTGCGGCATCCACAGGCCAGCCTGCTTGGCCTTATGGCGGCCCTTGAGGATGACCTCGATCAGCTTCTGGCGGTTGTCCGCCTCCCAAAGGCCGTCGTCCTCCTTGGACTTGACCTCCTCCTCGATGAACTCGCGGACCCTGAGCCGCACGTCCTCGACCTCGGTGGGGAAGGTAAAATCGATCGCCATTGGGTGCTCTCCTGTGGTGCTATTTCGCGGGGTAGTCCCGACACCTACCAAGCGGCTGCGAACAGCGTCAAGCGACGGATCGGGGCGGTTTTGCGCAGAATTCAAACCGCGCCAGATGCCCCGTAAGGCCGGCCCGGCGGTCGAAGTCATCACCGACGCGCATGTACAGCCGATGCACAGGCCTGGGCAAAGGGTGTAAAAAGCAACCATGTCCCTCTATTCGGGCGATGATCAGCCGGCGGCCGAGGCGATCGCCGAGCTCTGCTACACCAACCCGTTCCTGCCGCGCCGCATCGAGCTGGAGAAGCGGGCGCTGGGGGCGGCGCACAAGGACGTCCAGCGCGCGTGGAATCTGGGCGACCACGGCGAGAACCCGAACACGGAGGTGTTGGCCGAGCGCGCATCGGCGCTGCTCGAGCAGGGCCGCGCGCGCATGCGGGACGGCCGTCCACTGCGGCCCGAGGATCGCGCGCTCTACGAGGACCTGGTCCGCTACCACCTCTACTACCGGCTCGAGGAGCTGCTGCACACGCTGGCGCAGAAGTCGGCGGCGGGCGGCCTCACCAAGCGCAGGGTCTCCTCGTTCAAGCTCTTCTCTGACGAGGCCGCGCGTCTGTGCGACGTGCCCGGCGAGGCCCTGCGGGTGACCAAGCAGCTGCCCCACCTCTTCGCGATCCTATTTCAGCTCCGGCGCGCCTTCTACCTGGTCTACGAGAACATCCTCGGTGCCTCAGATGCCGCGGTCACGCTGCGCGCGTCGGTCTGGGAGTCGATCTTCACCCACGACATGCGGCGCTACCAGCGCTCCCTCTACTCCGGCATGGACGAGATCACGACGCTGATCACGGGGCCGTCCGGGACCGGCAAGGAGCTGGTGGCCCGTGCGATCGGCATGTCACGCTACATCCCCTTCGACGCGGATTCCCTGCGCTTCGCCGAGGAGAGCTCGGCCGCATTCCACGCGCTCAACATTTCGGCGCTGGCGCCCACCGTGCTCGAGTCGGAGCTCTTCGGCCACAAGAAGGGCGCCTTCACCGACGCGGTCGAGGACCGCCAGGGTTGGCTCGAGACCTGCGCGGACCACGGCACGGTCTTCCTCGACGAGATCGGGGAGCTGGATCCGGCCATTCAGGTGAAGCTGCTGCGCGTGCTGCAGACCCGCACCTTCTCTCGTGTCGGCGAGAGCGCGGAGCGCAACTTCGCGGGCAAGCTGATCGCGGCGACCAATCGGGACCTGGCTGCCGAGATGCAGCAGGGGAGCTTCCGGGAGGACTTCTACTACCGCCTCTGCTCGGACACCATCCGCACGCCCTCGCTGCACGCGCAGCTGTCGGAGCGTCCCCAGGACCTGCGCGTCTTCGTCGGCAAGACCGTGCGCCGCTTCGTCGACGAGATCGAGCAGGAGGCGGCGATCGACGAGGTGTGCGAGTTCATCGAGCAACACCTCGCGGGCTACCGGTGGCCGGGCAACGTGCGCGAGCTGGAGCAGAGCGTGCGCAGCATCATCGTGCGTGGCAGCTACTCGCCCGTACGCTCGAGCGAGCCCCACGAGCCCCTCGAGCGCATCGCCCAGCGCTTCGCGGACGCCGAGCTGGACGCCGACGGCATGCTCGATGCTTACATCACGCTGGTCTACCACCGCACGGGCAGCTACGTGGAGGCGGCGCGGCGACTGGGGTTGGATCGGCGGACCGTGAAGGCTCGGTTGGATGCGGGGTTGTTGGAGGAGTTGAAGGGGTAGGCGCGTGGGCCGTGCCGGGCATTGCGTCAGAGGTAGTCTGGCGGCCGTCGGGGTGGGGAAGCCCGGACCGGGGTCGGCCCGGTTGCAAATGCGGCGGTGGTGGTGGGCTTGAACGTCTCGCGTGCGCCGCGCAACCGGGCCTGCGTTGCCGCGCCAACGCCGAGGGTTGCTTGCCAGGGCGTTGGCACGGCAAAGCACCCCGGTCCGGACTTCCCCACCCCGACAGCCTCACGTCGTGCCACAGGTGAGGGAAATGCGCGGCACTCTCTCTATGGCAGTCGCGTCCCGCTTCCGCGACCCGCTGCGCTGCCGCGCAAAGGACGCGCTGCGCGCGGTCTCGGTCGCGGTCTCGGTCGCGGTCTCGGTCTCGGTCTCGGTCGCGGTCGCGGTCGCGGTCGCGGTCGCGGTCGCGGTCGCCGGCGTTCCGATTTCGGCCAGGGGGCGCGTTGAGTGTGGCTTGATTTGCGTGCTTTGTGGTGCTCCACTGCCGCGCGATGTCCACCGTGAACCGCTTGATCGAGCTCGCCGCCGGGCGCTTCAAAGTCGAGGCCTCGGGCCTGAAGGCCGAGGGCGATGTCTTCGACAGCCTCGGGATCGACAGCATGCAGGTGCTCGAGCTGCTCAGTGAGCTGGAGCTGGAGTTCGACATCGAGATTCCCGACTACGAGCTGCGTGGCGTGAAGACCTTCGCCCAGTTGGCCGAGGTCATCGACCGACGGCTGTAGCTTCCGTTACGCGACTGTTGTACACGGGGGCGGGTGGTGGACGGCGAGGGGCCGTCAGCGTTCGCGATGCAATACGACTCGGTCGCCGTCATCGTCGTCTATCTGGTCGTGGTCACCGTGGTGGGCTCCCTGCTCGCCCGGCGCGCCAGCTCGTCCTCGGGCTGGGCGGTTGCCGGCGGCGGCATGGGCCTGACCATGGTGGCCGTGGGGATCGCCGGCACGCGCATCGGAGGTGCCGGGACCTACGGTGTGGCGGAGCGCGCCATGAGCGGCGGGCTCTGGTACATGTGGTGGTACTCGATCAACACCTTCCTCGCGATCGCCATCGTCGGCCTCTTCTTCGCGCGCGCCTACCGTCGCCTGAACCTCAAGACCGTCGGTGAGATCTTCTACGAGCGCTTCGGCTCGCGCCGCTGCCAGGTGGTCACCAGCCTCTGTGTGCAGACCGAGTATCTGATCGTGGACGTGATCGAGGTCTACCTGATCGCGGCGATCCTCACCAAGCTGACCGGCATCGGCATGCTCCTGGGCGTGCTCATCGCCGCGGCCATCCTCGCGACCTATGTCGCCCTCGGCGGGCTCTGGGGCTCGGCGGTCACCAACCTGATCCACTGCGCGGTGATCCTGTTCGGCCTGTGGGCGGTGGGCTCCGCCGGAGTCGACGCGGCCGGCGGTTGGGATCGAGTGGTCGCCGCGGTGGACGGGCATCTGGAGGCCGGCGAAGTCGACGGAACCCGCTGGTGGTCCTTCGCCGGCGCCGGTTGGGGCGCGGTCATAGGAATGTTCTTCTCGGCCGCGATTCACACACCGGCGGCGTCCGTCTACACGAACTTCTCCACCGCGGCGCGCAGCGAGCGCATCCTCGTGCCCTCCTTCCTGGTCGCCGGCGTGATCGCCTCCTTGATGCCCCTGCTGGCGGGCTACGTCGGCATCGTCACGCTCGCCAAGTACGGGCTGACCGCGGGCCTGCGCGGCTACCAGAACCTCACGCAGCTGGCGATGGACATCAACCCGGTCATCGGCGGCATCGCGCTGGCGGCGATCGTGGCGGCGGTGATCTCCTCGGGTGGCCCGATCCTGCTGTCGAGCGCCACCATGTTCGTCAACGACTGGCTCACGCGTCTGGGGGATCGCTTCAGCCCGCCCACGGTGCGGCTCTATCGCATCACCACCTGGTTCTACGCCTACGCGGCGGCGGCGGTTGCCTTCTACGTCTCCAAGACCGAGGTCTCGCTGCTCGACCTGCTCCTCTTCGGCTTCGCCATGGTCGTGCCGCCTGCCGTGGCGGTCGGGTACCTTCTCTACTGGCGCAAGACCAGTGAGGCGGGCGCCATGTGGGGCATGGTCGGCGGCTACGTGGGCGGCATGCTCTGGTTCCTCGCGATCAAGGTCGCGCTGGCGGCGGGCTTGGAGGTCGACGCGAGCTCGTCGGTCCTCGAGCGGATGGCGCACTACTTCTTCGTGCACGATGGCGCCGGGACCGACCCCTCCTACGCGACGACCCTCGTGCCGCTAATCCTGATCCCGATCATCTCCCTGGCTCGACCCAACGAGGACGACGGCGCCGAGTTCTACGACCGGCTCGCGACGGCGCCGGAGGGCGGCTAGCCGGTCTCGAGCCACGCCAGCGCGGCCGCGCTGGTGGCCTCCGCCGCGGCGGCGTGGTTTCGCCGCCACTGCTCGCGGCCGCGTGAGCCGACCTCGTTGGTGCAGCCGAGCAGGGCGGTGAACGGGACCGCCACCCGCTCGCAGGCCAGGGCGACGCCGAGCGCCTCGAGGTTTTCGCCGTGGCACTCGCCCGCCGCGAGGCGGAAGGCGAGACCGTCGTCGGTGGTGATCGCCGCGGTCACTCCCAAGGCCGCGCGCAGGGCGCCGCTCGCGGCGGCCAGCGGCTCCGACAGGGACTCGTCCGTGGCGCGCTCGACCGGCATCGGCTCGGGGAAGGCGGCCTCGCCGGCCGCGACGCCCGGGTCCAGGGCGCGCACGACCGTCGGCACCAGCAGCTCGACGCCATCACTCTGCGGTGCGCCTCGACCCGGATAGCGCCCGTAGCTGCCGAGCAACAGCAGGTGAGCGGGTCGCGCCGCGGTCAGCGCGCTGGCGGTGCCCACTGCGGCCGCCGCGAGGCCCACGCCGACCGCCTCTGCCCGCACGCGCCGTCCCCCGATCTCGCCGCGCAGGCAGCCGCCTTCGTCCGCCTGCAGTGCCGCGCGTAGGCCCCCGAGCTCCAGCTCGTGGGCCACCACCACCAGCGTGTCGGCCGCGCGGTCCATCGGCGGCACGATAACCGCCACCTCGCGCACGCGAAAGCGGCACACGGCCGTCATCCGGGCGAGCCCGGATAGTCCACCGATCCGCGCGCCCTCGCGCGGCCGTTCGGTTCCGCAGCGCTTCCGCCTCGCTCGCGAATACACGCCGTATGCGCTCCACTTACCAAAAACCCCGCGAAGCCGATCGCCCGCACGATCTTCGCGCGCATCGGTGGACTATCCGGGCTAGGCTCGGGCGGTGTCCGAGACCGCGCAGGGGCCCCAGGAGCCGCTCGACCGCAGCCGCCTGATCTACCGCTGGGATCTGGACAAGACCTACCTGCGCACGGAGTTCGACACCGTCCGGGACCTGCTGGCGCGCGCCTTCGAGCGGGCCGCCGACAAGCGCACCGTGCCCGGCGCCGCCGCCCTGCTGCGCGAGCTGCGCGCAACCGAGCCGGCCGGCATCTACATCCTCTCCGGCAGCCCCGAGCAGATGCGGCGCGTGCTCGAGGCGAAGCTGCGGCTGGACGGGATCCGCTGGGACGGCTTCACGCTCAAGCCGAGCTTGCGGAACTTGCTGCGCGGGCACATTCGCTTTCTGAAGGATCAGGTCGGCTTCAAGCTCGGCGCGATGCTCGGCTCCCGCGAGCCCCTGCCGGCCGAGCTCGACGAGGTGCTCTTCGGCGACGACGCCGAGACCGACGTATTCACCTACTCGCTCTACGCGGATCTATGCGCCGGGCGGGTCTCCTCCCAGACGCTGCTGGAGGTCCTCGAGCGTGCCGCGGTCACTCCGGAGGAAGTGCCGCGGTTGCTGCGGAAGGTGGAGCAGATCGAGCGCCGCGACCACTGCCGTCGCATCTTCATTCACCTCGACCGCATGTCCTCGCTCTCCACTTTCGAGGCCTATGGCCCTCGCGTCTGCCCCTTCTACAACTACTTCCAGCCCGCCCTGTCGCTGCTCGAGATGGGCGCCATCGACGCGGCCGCGGCTCTGCGCGTGGCGGCGGACCTGGTGATCGATCAGGCCTTCACGGCCGACGCCCTGCTGGCCACGCTCCAGGAGCTGGCAGGCCGGGGCCAGGTCGGGCCAACTGCGGTGGGCGCGGTGCTCGAGGCGCTGGGCTCGGCCGATGGAGCCGAGTACGCGGGCGCGACCCCCGTGCTTGGCGCCTTCGCCGAGGTGCTCGCGCGAACGGAGCTGCCCGAGCCCGAGCCCGCCGCGGCGCCCGAGCTCGACTACGTCGAGCTACTGACGCGCGAGCGTGCAAGGGCGAAGGCGGCGAAGCTGCGCGTGCTGGGGCGACACTAGCGACACACCGCAGGCGAAAACACGACCATCCTCCCATCGATCCCGATGCCGCCGTGCGTCGTGCTCGTGCCGTACTCGTCCAGGATCGCGGCGCGGTGTCCGGGGCTGTCCATCCAGGCGGGGACCACGCGCTCGAGGTCGGGGAAGCTGGCGATGTTCTCGCCCGCTCGCATGAAGTCACCGGGGTAGACCGCCTCGAGGCGGGGCTGTGGGAGCCAGTTGTCGCGGATCACGGTGCCTTCCTCGTCTCGGTAGACGCGCGTCGAGCTGCCGTGGTCGAAGTAGTCGAGCTGGTTCATGTCCGCGGCGTGGCTGCGCGCGACGTTGCTGATCTGCTCGCTGAAGATCAGCGGCTCGAGCCCCGCGGTGACCCGCTCCTCGTTGATCTGATCGAGGATCATGCGCTCCTCCGGCAGCCCGCCGGGCACCCCCGAGATTTCTGGTGAGCTGGCGAGCCCAAGGTCCACGTCGCCCGGTATCGGGTCGCTGCCCCAGCCCTCACCGCACGGCACCGCCATCGCCGGCGGCTCCGCCGGCTGCTCGACCTCCGGCGGCTCCATCGGCGGCTCGGCGTCCGTCGGCGGCTCCACCACCGGCGGCATCCCAACCGGCTCGTCGGTCATCGGCGCCGCGGGCGGCCCCGCGGTGGCGCCCGCCGCTCCATCCATCATCGGCGT
>JAPPOT010000358.1 GCA_028817855.1 Myxococcales bacterium | reverse complement strand
GTCGGGTGGGGGGTGCGGGCGGCGGCTCGGGGACGGCAAGACTAGAGCGGGATGAACTCGCAGCATCCCAGCTGGCACCACAGGTCGGGCGGGCACGGGTTGTCGCTATCGCAGACCTGCTCGCCCTCCTCGCAGGCGTTGTCGGGCTGGGCGCCCCCGCCCCTCTTGCAGCTGTCGGGCAGGTCCTTCGCCTTGCGTCCGGGACACAGCTCGCACTCGCCGCACTCGTTGCGGCAGGTCTCGTGCTGCACGCAGGGCGGGCAGCGTTCGGGGTCTTCGGCGTGCTTGGTGGCGCAGGATTCTTCGAGCAGGACCGTGACCGTCGCGTCACCCCCGACCGTCACCTCGCAGCAGCCAAAGCAGTCGCAGCCGCTGGGGGTGCGCACGACGCAGTTGTCGATGCAGGCGTCAGAGACCTCGCAGTCGAAGCAGCTGCTCTCGCCGCCCGTCGTCGGGGTGAGCCCGAGGCGGCAGTCGCTGTGGTACTGGCAGCCCTCGTCGTCGCCCGAGTTGTTGTCCCAGAAGCAGTCGTGGCAGAAGTCCATGTTGCCGCCGGGGATGCCGGTGGCGAATGACTCTTCATCGTCGTCGAAGGGGCCGGTGCACTCGGGGTCGAGGCCATCGATCTCGCCGTCGCCGTCGTCGTCCTCGCCGTTGTCGCAGGCGCAGGGCGAGCCGCCGCACATCGCGCGCTCGCGCTCAGGTGCAGCGGCCGCGTCGCGATCGGAAGGGGCGGGTCTCGCGCCGACATCGTCGTCCGCGCCCCCGTCCATCTCCCCGCGGTCGCCGGCGAGCGCCTCGGGTACCAACTCCGTGCTCGTCTCCGCGCAGGCGAGCGGCCACAGCAGCAGAATTCCGGCGAGCGCCGCGCGCAGCCTCATGGTTTGGGCGTAGCAGACAGCCCCTTCAAACGCGAGCGTGCCTCCTTCACGAAGCGCCCGTCCGGATAGCGCTCTAGGTACCGCTTCAGCAGAGCTCGTCCACGTTTGCCCCCACGCCGCACCTCGACGTGCGCAGCCGCGAAGAGCGCGTTCTCACCCGCCGGCATCGAAGAGAAGCGCTCGGCGACTCTCAGATAGGCCCGCACCGCCGCCGCCCGGTCGCCAGTCACCAGGTGGGCATCTGCTCGTAGCGAGCCCGCCTCGGCGCGCAGCGCGCGCCCAGGAGAGTGGGACATGGCCCGGTCAATCGCGTGCTGCGCTTCCGCCACCTCGCCACGCCCCAGGTGGACGCGCGCTTCGGCGAGCAGCGCCCTGGCGCGCGCGGCGCGTGACTTGTGCGTCTCCTGGGTCGTGCGGGCCTTGCCCGTCTTCTGGGTGCTGCGTGTTGCGGCCGTCTTCCGGTCAGCCGAAGGTGGCGGTGCCAGCGCGTAGCGCTCGCCGCTGCGGAGCTGGTCGCGCAGCACGCTGCCATCCGCCGCCAGCACGCGCACCCGCCCCTCGTGGACGACGACCGCCTGCTCGGTGACCTCGAAGCGGGTGCCGAGCACCACCGCAGCGAAGCGCTGTGTGCGTACCGCGAACTTGCGTGCGCCCGCGTCGGGCGTCACCTCGCACAGCACCCGCCCGCGCTCCAGCACGACGGCGTCGTCGGCTGGCAGCCAGCGGAAGGCCGTGCCGGCGTCCAGCTCCACGCGCGCCCGGCCGAGGGCCACCGCCGCGCCATCCTTCGAGCTCAGCAGCACGCCCGCCGGGGCCGCAGCGTCGCGGGCCACGACGCTGTCGCCGTGCTGCAGCTCGCCACGCAGCACGCGATCGGCGGGTAGCGTCCGGCTCTTCGTGACCCCTTCCGCCGCGGCCTCGGCCTCGCCGGCGCGCGCCTGCTCCGCGCCGCGCGTCGGCGCATCGGGCTGCGATCCGCTGGCCGCCCAGAAGGCCAGCCCCAGCGCGGCCGCCGCGGCCAGCGCGGTCCACAGCCTGCGCTGCGTCGGAGCGGTGGCCTCCACGCCACCGCCTGCGACCAGCGCCGCTTCGATTGCGCGCTCGCGCGCCCCGTGGTCGAGCTGCGACGGCTGGTCATCCACCACCCGCTTGAGACCGTCGAGCAGCTGCGCTTCGCGTGCGCACTCGCGGCAGCCGGAGAGATGCTCCTCCAGCTGCAGGCGCTCGGCTTCGCTCAGGCCCGCCGCCCGAGCGGCCATGCGCCTCCCCGCTTCCATGCAGGCCAGGCCCCTCATGCCTCGGCCTCCGGCAGCAGCTCCTTGAGCACGGGATCGTGCGTCGCCCGCTTGAGCAGCTCGCGCCGCGCCCAGAAGACGCGCGACTTGGTCGCGGCACGGGTCGCGCCGGTCAGCGCGGCGACCTCTTCCATGCTGTGCCCCTCCATCACATGCAGCACGAATGCGACACGCTTCTTGGGGCCGATCTTTTCCAGGTGCCGGTAGACCGCATCGAGCTGGCGGCGCGCGTCCACACCGCGCTCGCGCCCGACTGGCGTCTGATCCGCGACCGCCTCCAGATCGGGGAGGTTGCCGCGCCGATGGTGCTCGGCACGGCGCAGGCGTTCCTGGGCCGTGCGGATCGCGATGCGCGACAGCCAGGTACGCACGGCCGCCTCACCGCGGAAGCTCGGGAACGCCCTGATCGCGGCCACGAACGTGTTCTGCAATACGTCCTCGACATCGGCGGTAGGTCCCATGACACGCATCAGCAGGCGTTCGAGGTAGGGCGAGTGTGCCACGAAGACCGCACGCAAGGCCTCGGGGTCGCCACGTCGGCAGCCCTCGACGGGGTCCTCTGCCGGCGCGTCGCTGCGCCGGAAGTTGACGACCTTGCCGGTCACATTGGAATTGTGGGCCCAGCGCGTGCCCGGGTTGAAGAAAAGAGAGCCTGTCTTGGCGATGCTCCTGGCGTTGTCCTGGACGGGCCCGCTCGCGGCCCAGGACCGGGTGCTGCTCGTGCCCACGCCCCAGGGTGCGCCGGCGGCCGGCCTGGAGCACGCGCTGCGCATCCAGCTGTCTGGAATTGCAGAGGTTTCGCTTCACGCGGTGCCGGTCCAGGGGGCCTCGGTGGGGGAGCGCGTGCGCCGCGCCGGCGCGCTGGCCGCGCGCGAGGGCGCGCTGCTGGTGGCCTGGGTGGATCCCCCGCTGGATCGGCCGGACGGCACGCGCGAGGTGGTGATCTACGCAGTGGGGCGACGCGAGGGCAGGGCGGTGCTGGAGGTGGTGCGCGTCCCCGGGCGGGCGGGCCCGGACGTGGACCGCACACTGGCGCTGAAGCTGCGCGAGGTGGTCGATGCCCTGCTCGAGGCGCGCGACGCCGGGCAGGACGCGCTGTTGGTGCCGGCCGCGCCGCCGCCGGCGATCGCCGCGGTCGGGCAGGTTGGGGTGCAGGTGGTGGTCATCGCCGACACCGACCTGGGTCAGTGGGGTGCCCTCGGGGAGCTCGGGGTGCAGACCGAGCTGTCTGGGCTGCAGCTGCGCGCCGGCGGCGGGCTCGCGCTCGCACCCAGCGTGGAGGTGGAGCGCGCCGGCCAGCGCGTGCGCTTCAGCGAGCTCGCGCCGCAGCTGAGCGCGTCGGCCAGCGTCCGCGCGGGCGCGCTGGCGATCGGGTTGGGCACAGGCGTCGTGCTCGGCGTCGTCCAAGCCGAAGGCCTGGCCGCGGGCGGCGAGCGCGGCGACCGCCGCTTCACCTTGCCGTCGGTGCGGGCGCTGCTCGTGGCGGAGCTCGACCTGACCGCCCGCGTCGGTGTCGCGCTGGCCCTAGGCGTGGACGCGCGCTTCCAGCGCCAGCGCCTCGAGGTGGCGGGCGAGCCGCTCGCCGACCTGGGACAGTTGCGTCCGGTCGGAACGCTGGCGCTGGTGCTGCGCTAGACGAGGCCCACCTGCCTCGTCGGTCCGAGGCGGGCCTCGCTACTCGGTGGCAAAGTGCAACGCGCGCTCGATACACTAGGCGAGTCGTGCCAAATGACTTCCTGAAGCTTCCCCCAAGAGCGGCTGCGAAGCCGCTCCTGGCCCTGTGCCTGCTGTGGCCCGCGGGTGTCTCGGCGGCCGCCCTGACCCTGACCCCGGTGCAACCCGGGCAGATCCGCGTCGATGGCGACGTGGGCGAGTGGCGCGGGGCGCGCTTCGTCGAGCTGGGCGAAGCCGCGGACTCGTCGATCGAGTACGCCCTCGGCTATGACGGCGAGGCGCTCTACGTGGCCGCCCGCGTCTACGACGAGAGCCTGGTGCGCAGCCGCAAACCGGCCCGGCGCGAGGACGCGGTGGTGCTTGCGCTCGCGCTACCGCGCGCCGGCGGCACGCACCGGCTGAGCGAGGTGTGGCTGTACGCCGGCGAGATCGGGCGCAGTCCCGCCTCGGGCGCGGTGGCCCGTGGTGGTGGCACACCGAAGGCCGAGCGCGCGATTCAGATCGTGGAGGGCCCCCTCGCCGACGGCGACGGCTACGTGCTCGAGGCGCGCGTGCCCTGGAAGGTGCTGCCCGGCGGGCGCGAGCACCAGATCGGGCGCGGCGCGCTGCGCCTGCACGACGTGGACGGCAAGGTGGGCGCGCGCCCCGCCGTGCTGGCCTCGGCCCGCGGCACCCGTGCGCGCAGCTTGCCGCCGCTGCGTGTCGAAGGCGGTGCCAACGCCGCGCTCTCGGACTTCCTGCGGCAGAAGGGCATCGGGAGCGGCGCGATCCGCCGCGACCTGGTGGGTGACGCCTTCGGGGACGGCCGGCTCGAGCGGGTAGTGGTGGCCAGCACCTTCGCCATCGTGGTCGGCCCCGACATCCAGGGCGGCGGCGGCTTCCACTACCTGGACCTGCCAGTGACCGGCGGTGCGGGCGTGCGCGATGCTGCCCTGCGCGACCTGACCGGTGACGGCAAGGTGGAGCTCACCCTGCGCCTGTCGCAGCAGAACGAGCTGGGCAAGCGCGAGGTCTTCCAGGTGATGGCGCTCGACCGGCCCGAGGCTCGCAAGCTCTTGTCGCTCGAGCTGCGCAAGCAGACCGACGACGGCTGGGTCGAGGCCGAGTTGCGCATCGGCAAGGGCAAGCCGCCCACGATCGAGGCGCGTATCGGAGAGGCCAAGGGCCTGGGGCCCGACAACTACCGGGAGCCGCGTGTGCAGGGGGTGGAGCCGGTGCTCGTGCCCTGGGGTGCGGTGCGCCGCCGCGTCTATCGCTGGGATGGCACCCGCTTCGCCGTCGAGGATGAAGAGCAGAACCCGGACGCCCACGTGCCGGAGCCGAAGCGGGTTGCCGCGCGCGCGCCCGCGGACGATGGCGTCGAGCGCGTGGCGAGCCACCCGGAGCCCCCGGGGCTCGATCGGCTGGTGGCGGCCTTTCGGCGCTCCCAGGGCCTCGATCCGAGCGCCCGGCCCCGCTCCGTCCGCCACGTCAACGTGGCCGAGGACGGCCGCCATGAGTCGCTGATGCTCTTCGACGCCCACCTGCTGGTGGTGGGCAAGGGCTACCGCGGCGGCAGCGGCTACTTCTACTTCCAGCTGCCGGTCGCATCGGGCCGCGACATTCAGCGCCTCTTCACGGGAGATGTGACCGGCGACGGGCGGCGCGAGGTCTTCGTGCGCTTCAAGCAGCACATCGCCGACGTGCAGCGGGAGATCCTGCTGGCCTACACGTTCGAGGCCGACGGCGGGATGCGGCAGATCCTGGCGCTCGAGGTGCGCCGGGCCCAGGGCGGCAGCGCGGTCGGCAACGTCGTCGATCTCGTGCCCTCCGGCAGCCACTGGGCGCTGCGCATCAAGCCAGGCCGGGCGCGCGGCTGGAGCGCCGGCAGCTATCCCTTCGTAAGCGACGCCAGCGACGGCTACGGGGCGCTGCTGCTGCCCTGGAATGACCGCACCGCGCGCTACCGGTACAGGGAGGGCCGCCTGCTGCGCAGCGATTGACCGGGCGGGGCTTTTGGGGTTGTCTCAGCGGCGCCGATGGAACTGAAGCTTGACGAATCGACCCGCGCCTTGCTCGAGCGCAACCGCTTCGATGCCGATCTCTTCGCGCAGCTGCGCGAGCGGATGCTGGCGGGTGAGCTGAGCGCGGCCAACAATCGCCTGGCCGGCACCATCGAAGCACCCGCGGAGGCCGACATCCGCCCACTGCCCGCGCGCGGCGAGGCCGCCCGGCAGGCCCTGCGCGAACGCGGGCTTGCGGCACTGGGCGCAGGCGAGGTGGGCTGCGTGGTGCTGGCCGGTGGGATGGCCACGCGCTTTGGCGGAGTGGTGAAGGCCGCGGCCGAGGCGCTGCCCGGGCGCAGCTTCCTGTCGCTCAAGCTGGCCGATATCCGCGCCGCCGCCCGCGAGGCGCGGTCGCGCGTGCCGGTGCTGCTCATGTCGAGCTTCGCCACGCACGATGCGCTGGTGGAGATGGCCCGCGCCGAGTCCACCGACGAGGTGCCGATCGAGGTCTTCTGCCAGTTCATCTCCCTGCGCCTGACGCCCGACGGCGAGATCTACCGCGATGGTGCGGGGGTGGCTTCGTGCTACGCACCGGGGCACGGCGACATGAGCTTCGCCTTGCGGGCCTCGGGGGCGTTGCAGCGCTTCCGGGAGCTGGGCGGCAAGACCCTGTGCATGTCGAACGTCGACAACCTGGGCGCCGTGCTGGATCCGGGTGTGGTCGGCGCGCACCTGGATGGCGGCGCGGAGATGACCGTCGAGGTCGTGGAGCGGCGACCGGGCGAGCCAGGCGGTGCCCCTGCGCGTTGCGACGGGCGCTTGCAGATCGTGGAGGACTTCCGCTTTCCGGAGGGCTTCGATCTCGACTCGATCCCGTACTTCAACACCAACACGTTCGTGCTCGATGCCGCCGCGCTCGACCGTGACTTTCCCCTGACCTGGTTCCTGGTCCGGAAGAAGGTGGAGGGCCGCGAGGCGATCCAATTCGAGCACCTGGTGGGCGAGCTGTCGTCGCACCTGTCCTGCTCCTTCCTGCAGGTGCCCCGGGACGGCGGCGAAGGGCGCTTCCAGCCCGTGAAGGACCCGGACGAGCTCGCCCTGCGGCAGCCGCAGATCGAAGCGATCATGCGCGATCGCGGTGTGCTCTGAGGATGGCACTCGCGCGCCTCGGGCTGCTTGCCTGGTTCGCGTGGCTGGGTGCGGGCTGCGCCGAGGGGGGCGACCGCTTCTGCCAGCTGGGGGCGGAGCGGACCGTCGCGCGCAGCGTCGCGCTCGAGTTCGATGGAATCGAGCTGCTGCCGTGGGGTGATGGCGCGCTGGCGCTGTGGTCCGACAGCGGCGGGTTGTTCGCGCGCGCGCTCGACCGGGACGCGCAGCCCACGGGCGAGGCGCGGCGCGTGGGTGCGCGCTGCGCGGGTGGACTTGCGGTGCTTGCCCGCGACGACGGGCTGGAGCTGGCGTGCTCGAGCCCGGCGGCCGACGGCAAGCACGCCGACGGCGGTGGGCTCGCGGTCTACCAGCTCGACCGTGAGCTGAGAGCCCAGCGCAGGCGGCGGGTCGGCGCCGCGGGGCCGCTCAGCGCCGGGGTGGCGCTCGGCCGCGATGGGCGCGAGCTGGTGGTGGCTTGGCACGACGGCGCGCCCGACGCGCACCGCGTGTGGTGGGCCTCGCTGGCAGCCGGCGCGGAGCCGCCCAGGGTGCTGTCGACCACGGGGCGGATGGCGGCCGCGCCCTCGCTCGCGGTGCGGGACGGCCAGGCGCGCGTGGCCTGGGCCGAGCGCTGGCTGCACCAGGGCGAGCTGCGCAGCCGCGTGGCCTATTGGGATGGCTCGGGCACTCCGCGAAACATGCTGCCGGTGGCCCATCTGCAGGCGATGCCACAGCTGATCGAGCTGGGGGGCCAGCCGCTGCTCGCCTACCGGGATCGGCGCGGCAAGGGCGATCGCACGGGCCTCTACCTCACGCGCGTGGCCGGCCGCGGGGAGCTGGTCGGCGAGACCGCGCGCGCCGGGCGTGCGGACGGGGTCGGGCGCCCGGCGCTGGCGCCGTGCATGGGTGGGCTCGTGACGGCGACGCCGCGGACCTACGGGGCCGACGAAGTAGTCGGCCCCGTAGG
>JAPPOT010000875.1:12278-28626 GCA_028817855.1 Myxococcales bacterium | reverse complement strand
GCCGACCAGGAGCTGCTCGAAGAAGGTGGCGAGCTCCTCGCGCGAGGGCAGGAAGAGTCGGCCCTCGCCCGCGTCGCGCGCGAGCAGCCAGCGCGCGAGCAGGACGAAGCGCTCGGCGCGCTGGTTGTTGTCGAAGGGTCCGCCGAGCAACACGCGGCCGTAGCCGAGCAGGCCGCCGCGGGTGACGACCGAGAGGCCGGCCTTGAAGGTGTTGTCGTCGATGCCGTCGTCGACCGCGCGCAGGTGCGCCTCGAGGGCGGTGATCTGCGCCTCGAGCGCGGGCAGGTCATCGTCGTCGGCCGCGACCAGCGCGCCGCGCAGCTCCTGGGCCTTGTTCATCGCCTGCTGCGGGGTCTCGCCCGCGAGGCCGCCGCGCACCAGCAGCTCGGCGGCCCGGTAGCAGGCCACCAGGCGCGCATCGAGGACCCCCTCGTCGATCACGGGCCCGTGCTGACTCGCGGCGGCGGTCATTCGAACTCCCGCATCCGGTAGATGCCCTTGGCGTGGTAGAGGCGGTTTTGCTCGTCCGAGCCGACGGCGAGGCTGAACTCGCTGTTGATGTCGTCGCCGTCCAGGTCGCCGATGGCGATGAAGGTGAGGATCTCCGGATCGTTGGCGGTGCGATCGCAGATGCGCTCCGACAGCACGCCGTAGCTGTAGTAGACCTGCTCGCCGGTGTTCATCCCGAGCGTGTTGAGCAGCGGCGCGAAGCCGAGGGGGCGCTTGGTCTGGCCGGGATTGGCGTCGGGCCGGAAGGGCGCGAAGGCCGGGGAGCAGAACATGTCCATCGTGCCGGCGGTGCCGCGCCTGTTCTCGTTGCGGGTCTCGTAAAGCGTCGCCGCGCCCTTGTAGAGGACGTTGAAATTGGCCGCGACCTCACCCGATTTCGCCCGGCGCACGTAGGTCTGGTAGGCCGGAATGGCGAGCGCTGCCAGCACGCTGAGGATGGTCACGACGACCATCAGCTCGATCAGGGTGAAGCCCTCGCTTTTACGAGCGCGGAGCATCTTTATAAGTGTAGCGTCCGGCAACTGTGCGTGGGTAACCCCCGGGGTCCCACGCTAGGCGCGGATCGGCTACATGGCGGTGCCGGGCTGGGGTCGCCTCAGTACAGGTAGCTGCTGATACCGAAGAGCCGACCGAGCTCGATCAGGTACTCGACGAAGGACTCGTCGCGCTCGATCTCGAGGCGCAGATCGATGATGCGATCCTCCTCGGCGGCGCTGGGGTCCTCGATGGCCTGCAGGGCGCGCAGCTCCTGCTGGGTGTTCTTGAGACGCAGCAGCAGCTGGAAGCCCAGCTGTTGCTCGTCGATGCCGGTCTCGGCGTTGGGCTGGATGACGACGGCGACGTAGCTCGTGTGGAGGCGGTCGGAGTCGTAGACGATGAAGTCCGGCTCCTCACAGCCGTCGGCGCCGTGCTCGCAGGTGGGGGTGCCGTCGCTGCGCTCGGTCGGGATGTCGTAGCCGTCGCCGCTGCCGGTCTTGAACACCAAGAGGCGCTGCTCGAAGGAGGTGTCGTAGAAGATCGGGAAGGTAGCCAGGGCCTGGATGGCGGCAGAGTCGCGCAGCACCTCGGAGTCGGTGCCGTCGATCGCGGGCATCGAATAGGTGTCCTCGTTGCTGCCGCGGTCGCCCGAGCGGTAGTGACTCAGGTAGGCGATGCGCGGCTCGTCGGGATCGCTCATATCCATCACGCGCGGCGCGTAGGCCTTGGGGTTGCGCAGGATGAGGCCGCCGAAGAGGTCGATCACCTCCACGTCGAAGAGATCGTAGAAGTTGATGTAGTAGCGCTCGTCGATCGTGAAGCTCAGGCCCCAGTCGCGCTGGGCGATGGCCTCGATCGCGAGCAGCTTGTCGAGGAAGGTGCCGGCCCGCTCGAGGCGGTAGAAGCCGTTGAGACCCTCCTGGTACTCGGACCAGAGGTAGAAGCCCTGGCCGGGCAACAGATCCAGGTCGCTGCCGGGGGCGCCGGGCTGACCGGCGATCTGGCGGTAGACGCCGGCCTCGTCGTCGAAGGCGTAGGAGCCGACGTCCGGCATGGCGATGATCTCGCCCAGCCAGTTGAAGACGTCGGCCGAGGCGAAGAGCTGGTCCGCGTAGCCCAGGGGGCCGATGCTGTTGCGGAAGTCGTTGCCCTCGAAGTTGAAGCGGAAGAACAGGTGCTGGAAGATCTTCACCGCGTCGACGACGGTGTTCTGGGAGTAGCCCTTACGCGGCCCGAGGCGGTCGTAGTTGCGGAAGTAGACGTTCGGGTAGCGCTGCACCCACCCCAGGCGGTAGTGGTCGACCACCTCCTGGAACGACTCGCCGGCGTCGAAGGTGGTGCACCAGGACAGGTCGTTCTGGCGGTTGTCGTTGCAGTAGAGATACTCGACCGGCGCGTACTCGGGGTCGTCCGTGGTGTAGGCGCGGCCGCTCAGGTAGGCCTGGAAGTCGTCGTGGAAGTTGCTGCAGACGCAGCCGCCGTCGCCGCAGTTGCCGGTGGTGTTGGGCGTGCGCGAGTTGTTGACGCAGCGCTGGGTGATGGGCTGGAAGGCGGTGGTCTCGCGGCCCGAGGAGTGCGGGCAGTCGCGGTTGGACTGGCAGGTCTGCCCGCCGCGGTAATAGCTCCACAGCTCGCGGCGGTGGCTGTCGGCGTGCTCCAGGCCCTGCAGGCCCAGGGAGTTGGCGGCCTCGGCCGAGATCTCGCCCGAAAATGAGGTGGGCGAGGGCGTGTCGTAGGCCTCGATCCGGTCGAAGTAGCTGAACATCACCGCGGCGGCGTCGTAGCGACCCATGCCGGCGAGGCCGGACAGGTCGCCGTCGTAGTCCATCACCGACGAGGTCATCACGTTGCCCGCGCCCTGGGCGAGGCGCTGCTGGCGGGTCCAGCGCAGGTCCTCTTCCCAGCGCTGGGCCTCGGGACCGGTGATGTCGCCGTCGTCGTCGCCACCGCGCGCCGGGCTGTCGTACTCGAGGTAGCCGGGCAGCGGCATCTCGCGCGCCATGGCGAAGTAGGGGTCGTGGTAGTGGTCGCGGTCGAGGCTGCCGGCGAAGTTGTGGTTCAGGCCCAGGGAGTGGCCGATCTCATGAACCATGATCGAGCGGTAGTAGACCTGCTGCATGCGGATCGAGGCCTCGGCCGGTGAGAAGGGCTCGAGCAGGTCCGCCCAGAACTGCCAGTACTGGTTGTTGAAGAGGCGCGGCTCGAAGTCGTCCATGAAGTTGGCCGCCATCGCCTGCTGCTGCAGGCGCTCGCGCAGGACGCGATCGAGGGGGCCGTCTTCGACGATGGAGAGGCCGCTGGCGGGCTCGTCGTCGTCGCTGAGGCTCGACGACACCGGCGAGGCGTCCGCCTGGAGCACGGCGTCGAGGCGCGCCTGCACGTCGGTGCCCTTGAGCTCGTGGATGCGGTCGCTGAGGATCGCGGCGCGGCCCTCCTGGCCGAAGAGCTGCTCCATCTTCGGCGCCAGGGCCTGCATGCGGGCGTCGAGCTGACCGAAGCGCGAGGCGCGGTCGGCGAGGTTGAAGTTGCTCTCGCGCTCGAAGGAGTCCGAGGGGCGGCTGACGTCGGCGACGGTGTAGCCGTCGGTGCCGGAGGGCACGGTGGAGGCCGGATGCTCCACCAGACCGAGGCGACCGAAGTAGCCGCGTACATTCTCGCCGCTGAAGTAGTCGTCCTCCGGCGTCTCGCCACGCAGCACGGGCAGGAACTGGGTGGTGGTGGTGGCGATGCTCTCCATGCTCTCACCCGAGACCGAGGCGTTGCTGACGATCAGCTCGCCGTTGGTCGGGTCGGACAGGGGCTGGGAGACGCCGCCGAAGGCCACGCCGCCGTGCTGGATGTGCACGAGGAACTGGTGGCGCAGGTCGCCGAGCTCCTCGCACGGGGCCTGCGGATCGAGGTCGCAGCTGTTGGCGACGGCGGTGAGGATGCACTCCTCGCCGACGAAGGCGTACTCGTGGCTCTCGGCTTCGTAGTCCTCGTAGGCCTGGGGGCTGTCGGGCTCGCCCGGGCCGTCGATGTAGCAGTCGTAGGGGTTGGGCACGCCGCGGGCCTCGGCCTGCTCCGGCGTCTCGAAGGGATCGTAGGCGCGGAAGCAGCCGCCGCCGATGTCCTCGGCCGAGCCGCAATAGCAGAAGTCGGCGGGATTGACGTCCTGGCAGGCGACCTTGCCCACGTCCTGCAGGTTTGTGGTGCAAATGCCGTCGCCCTTGCGCTGATCCGGATCCTCCTCGTCCTCCTCTTGAGAGGCGTCGCAGGCGATCTGGTCGATCGGCAGCCGGCCCTGGACGGCGCGGCGGCCGCGCATCAGGGCCTCGTTCCACTGGGCGATCGCCTCCATGGTGGGCCGCACCAGGTAGCCCGGGTAGCCGGGGCTGAGGCGGTACTGCACCGGGCGGATGGGACGGTCGCGCAGCGGGATCGTGCAGCGGCGGGCGGCCGGATCGCAGACCGAGCCGTCGCGCGCAAGCAGGTTGTCCTCGCAGGTCTCCTGGTCGTCGGCATTCTCGCAGGTGAGGTAGCGGCCGTCGCACTCCCAGTCCGAGACGCAGGCCTCGTCGGTGAGGGAGTCGGCGTAGAGGTTCTGGCGCGAAGCGTAGAAGGACAGGAAGTCGGTCTGGCCGCGGTCCTCGGTCAGCCCGCCGACGCAGATGTTGCGGTCGGTGTCGCAGGCGCCGCCGTTGCCGCAGTCCTCATCCTCGATGCAGAAGATGTGCAGCACCTCGCGGTCCTGGCCGCCACGCGCGTAGGTCGGCTGGTGGGAGCGGATGATGCCGAAGCGGTCGTACTCGGTGTGCGTAACGGTGGTGGTCGCGTACTCGTGCTCGGGGGGCACGCGCAGGAAGGCGTTGCGCATGGTGACGGTGGCGCTGGCGCAGACGCCGCCGCCTGACTGCAGGCAGCCGCCGCCCGGGGACCAGGCCTCCTGGGTGACGAAGCTCATGTAGTGCACCGCCTCGCGCTGATCCTCGGGCCACTCGTCGAGGAAGCGGTAGTCCTCCTCTTCACTGACGCGCACGAAGCTGGGCTTGTAGGAGTCGGGGTAGCCCGGGGCGCCGTCCTGGACGAAGAAGGGGGTCGACTCCTTGAAGAAGACCGCACCGAGCTCGTTGGCGGTGACGCTGTTGATGACGAAGTCGGCGACCAGGTTCTGGGACCAGTCGATGCGCATGTACTCGCGCTCGTACCAGCGGCGGTCGGAGGTGTTCTCGACGCGCGTGTTGGTCTCCTCGCCGGTGACGGAGCTGTAGTCCTGGCGGATGTCGACGTGGGACTCGATCGCGAAGACCGCGATCGGCTGGCCACGGAACTCGGGCGAGCGGCCGTCGTCGTTGCCGCCGGCGACCAGCTCGAAGGAGCGGTAGGCGAAGAGCAGGTCTTCGTCGATCACCCAGCGGATGCGCGCGATGGGGTAGGAGTAGCTCGGCGAGCCGATCACGTTGGGGCCGCCGCGGTTGTAGTCGACCGCCAGGTCGCGGGACATGGAGCCCTCGAAGGGGGCGTTGCCGGACGAACCGAAGATCGCGGCCTCGTCGAAGTCCACGTCGATGACGGTGCTGGAGTACCACCACTCGCCCTCGAAGATGGCCTTCTCGACCAGATTGGTCTGCACCTGGTCGACCTGGCCGACCTCGGACTTGCAGGCGCCGAGCGACAGCAGTGCGACGGCGGCGAGGGTGGGCAGGAGCGTGCGATGGGGGCTTGGCATGCGCATGGTCCCTTACCTCCAGTACCGGAAGTCCTGGATGCCCAGGTCCCGCTCGAGCTCGATGATCTGGTTGAAGAAGCTCTCCAGATTCACCACGCGGTTGTCGATGCGCGCGATCTCGCTGGCGACGCCGAGTGGATCGTCCGGCGGGTCGTAGCCGATGTCGGCGAGGGTGTCCTGATCCTCCTGGGAGAGGGCCGACAGGTCGGCGTCGGCCTCGGCCAGGCGCAACAGAATCTGCAGGGTGGTGCTCAGGTCACGCGCCTCCTTGACCATGGCGAAGCCGATCGACTCCTGCTCGCCCACGCCGACCGCAGGCTCGACCGCCCAGGCCAGGAAGGAGCGGCGGTAGCGGTCGCTGGTGTAGCGCACGTAGTCCTCGCCCTCGACCGCGTCGGGGTCCGGCTCCACGCAGTCGCCCGAGCCCTCGATGCAGATGAAGAGCTGGTTCTGGAAGCTGGTGTCGAAGAAGACCGGGAAGTCTTGCAGGCCGTAGAGAGCGGCGTAGATCTGCAGCGAGAGGCTGCCGCCGCCGTCGATGACCGGCATGCCGCCGTAGGTGACCTCGGCGGGGTTGGGGCGGCAGGTGTCCTCGTTGCTGCAGTCGCCGCGGTAGAAGTCCATGTAGATCAGGCGCGGCTCCTCGCACTGGGGGAAGCTGCCGTCCGCGCAGGTCAGGCGCGGCATGTAGGCGTCGGGGAAGCCGCGGATCATGCCGTTGAAGATCTGCTGCATCTCGTTGGGGAAGAGATCGTAGAAGTTCGTGTAGAAGGCCACGTCGCGCGTGTAGTCCGGCTGCCAGCCGCGGACGGTGAGCAGCTGGATCACCCAGACCTTCTCGAAGAAGCTGCCCACGCGCTCGATGCGCTCGATGCCGGACAGACCGGCCTGGTAGTCCGAGTTGAAGTAGCGGCCCAGGCCCAGCGGGACGGGAAGGTCTGCTTCCTGGGCTTCCGGTTCGATGTAGGCGCGCTGGTAGAGACCGGTCTGGTCGTTGTAGCGGTAACCACCCACGTTGGGCGTGGTCATGATGCGCGCGTAGAAGTTGAGGATGTCGGTGGTGGCCAGGAACTGATCGTAGAAGCCGAAGGAGCCCAGCTGCTGCCGGTAGTCCGGGTTCGACGTGTACTGGAAGATCATGTTCTGGTAGATGTTCTGCAGCACGCCCAGGCGCCGCCCGAGCAGACTCGAGCGGTAGCCGCTGATGCTGAAGCCCTTGCGGTAGCGGCGGAAGGCGCTGAACAGGTACATCCGCTCGTAGTCGTCGGCGATGTTGCGGACGATGTCGCGGTAGGTGTCGCCCTCGTCGAAGCGGTTGCACCAGCCGAGCGTGGTGTCGGCGCGGCTGTCGCTGCAGAAGCGGTAGGTGAGGGGCTGGTGGTCGCCGCCCTCCTCGGCGCGGAAGACCACGTCGTGGTCGAAGCTGCTGCACATCCGCGTGCTGCCGCGCTCGCTCGGCACGCAACGCTGGGTCAGGCCGGCGGCGTAGTTCTCGTCGAGCAGGAAGCGGCTGAGCTCGCCGTCCTCGGAGTAGGGGCAGTCGGAGTCCGACTCGCACTCCTGTCCGCCCTGGTAGTTCATGAAGGTGTCGCGCGCGGTGTCGTGGGCGACCGGGCCGTCGTAGGCCTCGACCAGATCGCCGTAGCCGTAGGCGATGGCGGCGCGATCGTAGAGGCCGAGGGGCTGCAGGCGCTGGTACCAGTTGGCGCTGTACTCCATCACCGAGGAGTTCATGGCGCCGTCGATGCCGGCCAGCTCGCGGCTCTCGCGCACCTCGGTGAAGGCCTGGTCGAAGGCGGCCTGCTCGGTGGCGGACAGCCCCGGCGTGCCGTCCTGGTCGTACTCCTCCGGGTTCGGCAGCGGGTAGCGGTCGACGATCTGGTAGTACTCGGGGTGGTAGTGCTCGGAGTCGGCGCTGCTGCCGAAGTCGTGGCGCAGGCCCAGGCAGTGGCCGAGCTCGTGCAGCTGGGTCTGGCGGTAGAGCAGGCGGTTGACCGTGAACTCCAGGCGCGCGCGCGGCCAGTCGGCGTGCTTGTTGACGAACCACTGGACCGAGTCGTCCACGTACTCGTTCGGCATCATCACGTTGGCGCGTGAGAGCCGGTCCTCGCTCGCGCGGATCTCCTCGAGCTGCGAGTGGATGTCGTTGCGCAGGGGCGAGATGCGGTCGAGCATCGCCTCGGTGACGTCGGTCGAGTCGGCGCCGTGGGGCAGCTGGTCGAGGCCGGCGGCGACGTAGGCCTCGACGCCGGAGCTCAGGCGCCGCTCGAGGTCGGTGCCGATCAGCTTCTGGCCGCGGTCGGAGTAGATGTTGGCGCGGCCCTCGGCGCCCTGCAGGCGTTCGATGCGGCTCATGGCCAGGTCCATGCGGCTGTCGATCTCGGCGCGCGCGGACTGGGCCGAGGCGCTCATGGGCGCGTCGCTGCGCATCGCCACGCTGAAGTCGGTGCGCGGCTGGGCGGGCTGGTCCACGTGGCCCAGGTTCTCGAAGTAGGAGCGCACGTTCTCGCCGGTGATCAGCTCGCGCTCGTCGAGGGTGCCGTTGATCAAGTCGTAGGTCTGCAGGGCCGAGGTGCGGAAGCTGTCGAGGGCCGGGCCGCCGATGTTGGCGTCGCCGGTCAGGATCTCGCCGGTGACCGGGTCACCGCGCAGGGTGGCGATGCCGAGGAAGCCGGTGCCGGGCTGGTCGACGTAGCTGAGGAACTTGAAGCGCAGGTCGCCGCGCTCCTCGCAGTCGAGGCCCTCGACGGTGCCGCCGTTTTCCTCGATCGAGGCACGCGTGCAGGCGTTCATGCGCAGCACGGTGACGCACTCGTCGCCGACGAAGCGCGCGCCGTACCAGCCGTAGAAGTCCTTGTCGCCCAGGGCCAGGTCGTTCATGTCCGGCTCGGCGTCCTCGGGCACCTCCACGTGGCAGTCGTAGGGGTCGACCGCGCCGTCGTAGTCGTCGGGGTCGGTGAAGGGGTCGTACTGGCCGGGGCAGGTGGGCTGCAGGACCTGGCCGTCGTCGTCGGTCTGGCAGTAGCAGTAGCCGTCCGGGTTGTCGGTCTGGCACTCGACCTCGGCGTACTGGGCCGGGTCTTCGCCGCGCAGCCGCCGCACCGTCTCCATCATCACCTCGTTCCACTGGGCGACCACGTCGAAGGAGGGTTGCACCAGGTGGGCGGGCAGCTCCGGCGTCGTGTACCAGACGATCTGGCGCACCTGCCGCTCATCGTAGGGCAGCGGCTCGCCGTCCTCGTCGAACCACTGCTTCCAGATGTTGTGGCGGTTGACGTTGTAGTTGAGGAAGTCGGTGTAGAAGAAGGCCGGGTCGTCCGCGTCGGTGCTGCGGTCGTAGGTGTCCTGCTCGAGCCGGAAGTAGCCGAAGCGGTCGAAGCGCGAGTCCACCCAGTTGACCGGCTGGTACTGGCGCTTGTCGCTCACCTTCAGGAAGCTGGTGCGCACGTGGGAGACCAGGCTGCTGCAGGCGGGTGCGTCCGAGTAGAGCACCGCGGTGCACCAGTTGGTCGGGTTGCCGGTGATCGGGTCCGGCACGGTGCCGGGGGACAGCACCTCCTGGGTGACGAAGCTCATGTGATAGAGCTCGTCCTGCGCGTAGTCGTCGGCCAGATCGCGCTGGGCCTGGGTGCAGGCCTCGGCCTCGTCGGCGGAGGTGTCGCACGCCATGCGATCGAAGCGCGGCTGCCAGGAGTCGGGGAAGGCGGAGGCGTCCTGCACGAAGAGCTCGGCGGACTCGCGGCTCCAGACGCCGAGCAGGGCGTTGAGGTTGTAGGTCTGGCCGAAGTAGCCAGGCAGCAGGTTGCGCGACCAGTCGACGCGCATGAACTCGCGCTCGTACCAGCGCTTGTCGGTGCTGTTCTCGACCAGCACATTGCGCTCCTCGCCGGTCGCGGTGTTGTAGGCGCGGCGGATGTCGAAGTGCTTTTCGATGCGGAAGACCGCCACCGGCTGCCCCAGCAGGTCCTGCTCGCTGTGGGACTCGCCGTCGGGCCCGCGCAGCTGTCCGTCACCACCCTGGGTCAGCTCGTAGTCGCGGTAGGCGAAGAGAAACTCCTCGTCGATCACCCAGCGGATGCGCGGCATCGCGGTGAAGGTCTGGGCGAAGTCGCTGGCTGCGTCGCCCGGGAAGGTGCCCAGGGCGGCGCCCTCGTAATCGACGTCGATCACGGTGCGCGACATGTACCAGGAGCCCTCGAACAGGGCCTTGTCGACCACGTTGACCCCGACCCGGTCGATGGTCGGCTCTTCCTCACCGCAGCCGGCCAGCAGCGCGATCAGGCTGAGCGACAGGGCCGCTCGAACAAACGAAGTTGGTGTCATCCGCCAAAGCCCTCCACGAGCCCACTTCCATTCCTCTTTACCCCAATGGAGGCGGATCTTCACGCCGAGCGGGCTGCAGAAGGTCCAACGCTGAGGACTGTGAGCCCGTTACAGGCTTTTCTGAGTGTATTCCCGGCCACCGGGCTCACCGGCGCGTCCCCGCTGGCGAGTCGGCGCGGGCGGGCGCAGCCGAGCCGGGGCGGACTCGTCGGGCCAGCCGCGCGGGCTCTACTGGCTGTCGAGCATCTTGCGGGCCAGGGCGATCAGCGCGAAGGGATCGATCGGCTTGACCAGGAAGCCGTCGGCGCCAATGCCCTGCAGCAGCTGCCAGTCCGGCGCCCCGCCGGCCGCGGTGCAGACGACGATCGGCATGCTGTAGCGCTCGCGCAGGGCGGCGGTCAGCTCGACGCCATTGAGGCCCGGCATGTCCAGGTCGATCACCGCCATGGAGGCTTCCTTTCGGTCGATAGCCGCCAGGGCCGCCGAGCCGTCGGTCACGGCCTCGATCTCGGCACCGGGGAAGCCGTAGGCGAGGGTCTCCCGGGCGAGCTCGAGGAAGTCACTGTCGTCGTCCGCCAGCAGGATGCGGATCTCCTCGTGGTTGGCCTCGAGGCTGTCGCGCGCGCGCAGCAGCTGCCGGCGCAACAGGTCGGCGCTCTCGGTACGCTCGACCGGATCGACCGCCAGGCTCGCGAGCAGTGGCTCGTCAAAGGCGGTGCCCAGCTCGGGCCGAAGCAGGCTGGGCAGGGGCGGCGGCGAGGCGTGGGCGACGATCATGTCCTGGGTGGTCACGATGTCGAAGGGCGGCTCGCCGGTGAGCATCTCGTACGCCATTACGCCGATCGCGTAGACGTCGGAGCGATGCAGCATGTGCGCTGGCAGGTCGGTGCGCGAGAACTCGGGCGCCATGTACGCGGGTGTGCCGGCCATCGGGTGCTCGCCGGGGCGGCCCGCGTGATCGAAGAGGCGCGACAGCCCCAGGTCCGCGATCGCCACGCGCGACGCCGGTCCCAGCAGGATGTTGCTTGGCTTGAGGTCACCGTGGACGGTGCCGGACTCGTGGATCGCGCCGACGCCGCGGCAGATCTGATCGAGGTAGCCGAGGGACTCGTCGATCGACGGCAGCTTGTCTTCCAGGATCAGGTCGTCGAGCCAGTTGGCGACGTTGGTGCCGGGCACGTACTCCATCACGAAGTAGGGCGCGCCGTCGATCTCGCCGAAGGCGTAGATCTCGACCACGTTCTCGTGCTTGACGCGGGCCATGGCGCGCGCCTCGGTGAGGAAGCGATCGTGCGCTTGATTGGCGGCGGCGTAGCTGGGGCGGATGAGCTTGATCGCGACGTCGCGCTCGAGGTTCTCGTCGACCGCCAGCAGCACCATGCCCATGCCGCCTTGCCCGAGCGGGCCGACGACGCGGTAGCCCTCACCGATGCGAGTGCCGGCGCTGGGACCTTCCCAGGTGGCGCGCGCGTCGCCCTCGCCGCTGTGCGTATCCACGCTGTCGGGCGCTGACTGGTGGGGCTCTGTGTCGGGTGCGGTGTCGGGTGCGGTGTCCGGCGACGACACGGGACCTGTCGGTTCCGAGATCTTTTCGGCTGAATGTCGATCGCGTGGGCGATTCATGGCCGATGGGCCCCGCACGCTGCGAGGGCTCGCTCCAGTGTACAACGGCGCGAGTGTGCTCGCGAAGCACGACGCGCGGTGCACGTAGACGCGATGTGGAGACGGGTGGGGGTTGTAGGTGCGATGGCGCCGCGGCGCGAACTTGCTCACATGTCCATGTCCAATTGTTTGCGGCATGATCTTTGGAGCGAATGGACTCCGATCGCTTCAAGGCCTTCGAGGCGAAGCTCTCCGCCCTGCAACACAAGATGGAGCGCGGTCTCGCCGATCGCGCGGCGGCGCTGCGCGCGATGGCGGACCGACTCGAAAACGGCGACGAGGCTGCACGCCGCGAGATCAAGACCGAGAGCCACAAGCTGCGCGGCGTGGCCGGCACCTACGGGCACCAGAACCTCACCGACATGGCCGGCGAGGTGGAGCAGCGCGCGAGCATGTCGCCGCCAGCGACGGTGGGGCGGATGGCGCGCGAGCTGGCGGACCTGGCGGACGCGACCAGCGCCAACAGCCAGCCGCCGAAGGCCGAGGCCCAGGAGGTCAAAGTGCCACCGGCGCCGCCCACCGGGATGAGCGCGCGCCAGCGCACCATCTCGGAGCGACCCAAGGTGACGACCTCCGAGGGCACGGCGCTGCGCGTGCTGGCGATGGACGACGACCCGGTCACGCAGCGGCTGCTCAAGCTGACCCTGCGCGAGGTCGGCGGCTTCGACGCGGACATCGTCGACAGCGCCGCCAAGGCGCTCGAGTTGCTGGAGCAGAAGACCTATGACGTGGTCGTCTCCGACGCCATGATGCCGGACATGAACGGCAAGGAGTTCTGCGCGGCGGCGCGCACCCGCGGCTACCGCCTGCCGATCATCATCCTGTCGGCGGCGAGCCCGTCCGAGCTCGGCTGGGTGGACGGAGTGCAGGGTAGCGCCACGTGGATGCGCAAACCTTTCAAGCCCACGCAGCTGGTCCACGACATCGCCAAGGTCGTGGAAGATCAGGGCTAGCTGAACCTTCTTGTTGAATTTTTCGGGCAGCGGCCGGGGCAAGGGCAGGGGCATGTTGCGGTTGAGAAAGCTGGTAGAGTCCCGCGGATGGCTGGTGGATATGATCCGTTCGACCCGGCGGTGATCCGGGATCCCTATCCGCACTACCGTTGGCTGCGTGAGCAGGCGCCGTGCTTCTACAACGAGGAGCGCGACATCTACGTGCTCAGCCGCTACCGCGACGTGCGCGAGGCGCTCGCCAACTTCGAGGTCTTCTCCTCGACCGAGGGCGTGGGCTACGAGCGCCGCCCCGTGCCGATGATGATCGCCTACGACCCGCCCGAGCACACGCGCCTGCGGCGCATCGTGGCCGGGCGCTTCACGCCGCGGGCGCTGGCCCAGTGGGGCGAGCGCATCGATCAAATCGCCGGCGAGATGGTGGACGGCATCGTCGGCGCGGGCCGCGTCGATCTGGTGGACGCCCTGGCCGGGCCGCTGCCGGTTCAAGTCGTGGCCGAGATGATGGACATCCCGATGGACCGCCGCGCCGACTTCAAGCGCTGGAGCGACAACACAGTCGAGGCCCTGGGCGGCGCCGTGGACGCCACGCCCGAGGAGCGGATGCAGGTCGAGATGACGATTGTCGAGTTCGCGATGTGGTTCGCGGAGGTGATCGCCGAGCGCCGCCCGGGCGCAGCCGAGAAAGACGACCTGATCAGCCTGCTGATCCGCCCCAACGAAGAGGGCGAGGCGCTGCAGGACGCGGAGATCGTCTCCTTCTGCGTGCTGCTGCTGGTGGCCGGCAACGAGACCACCACCAACCTGATCGCCAACACCGCCTACCAGCTGATGCTCGACACCTCCCAGTGGTCCAAGGTGGTGGAGGACCCGGCCCTGAGCTCGAGCCTGATCGAGGAGGGCCTGCGCTTCGACGCACCGATCCAGGGCTTCTTCCGCAACACCTTGAGCGAGACCGAGGTCGCCGGCACCACGATCCCGCAGGGCGCCAAGGTGATGCTGCTCTACGGCTCCGCCAACCGCGACCCGGAGCAGTTCGAGGCGCCCGACGAGTTCCGCGCCGAGCGCAACCCGATCGAGCACATCGCCTTCGGCTTCGGCCCGCACACCTGTCTGGGCGCGCACCTGGCGCGGCTGGAGGCGCGCTACCTGGTCAAGCACCTGCTGAAGAAGGTCGGGCGGATGGACCTGGACGGCGAGCCCGTGCGCACCAACAACCCGCTGCTGCGCGGGATGGACAAGCTGCCGGTGCGCGTGGAGCCCTGCAAGTGAACCTGTGGGAGGCCCTGGGCCCGGGCATCACCTCCCAGCGACCGCAGCAGCGCAGCGCCCTACCCCGCGCGCTCTTCGTCGGCAGCGACGCCGCGCCACAGCTGGCAGCGCTGATGCGCGAGGAGTCCGCGGGCACGCGCGCCGCGATGGTCTTCGACACGCGCACTGGCGCCGCGGCCGGCGAGGCCTGCGGCGGCGCCCTGCGCGAGGCGGGCTTCGACGTGCACGAGGTGCTGCTGCCCGATCACGACGGCCACAGCCCGGTCTGCGACGACACCACCCAGGCCTGGCTGCGCGAGGCCGTGCCCGAGGTCGACACCCTCGTCGGCGTCGGCAGCGGCGTGATCAGCGACCTGTGCAAGTGGGTCGCCTTCGAACTGTCCAAGCCGGCGGCGATCTACGCCACCGCGGCCTCGATGAACGGCTACTCGGCCGCCAACGTGGCGCCGTCGATCGCCGGCGTGAAGAGCCTCTTCTCCGCGCGCGCCCACCGCGTGATCGCGGCCGCCCCCGCGGTCCTGGCCGCCGCACCGCGTGAGCTGACCAGCGCGGGCCTGGGCGACGTGATCGCCAAGGCAGTCAGCACCGCCGACTGGAAGATGAACGAGCTGCTCTTCGGTGAGGGCTTCAGCCCGGAGGTGGCGGCGATCATCGACGACGTGGAGAAGCGCTTCCTGGCCGAGCCGGAGCGTCTAGCCGAGGGCGACGGCGAGGCGGTCGGTGCCCTGCTCGAGGCGCTCGTCCTCTCGGGCTGCGCGATGACGCTGATCGGCAGCAGCATGCCCGCCTCCGGGGGCGAGCACCTGATCAGCCACGCCCTCGATATGCGAGCCGGCGCCGAGGGCAAGGAGCACGACCTGCACGGCCGCCAGGTCGGCGTCGCCACGATCTTCGCCGCCTCCCTCTACGCCCGTGTGCTCGCCCAGGAGGAGCTCCAGCTCCACGCCGAGCCGCTCGCCCTCGACCGTACGGGCTGGGGCGCGATCGCCAACTCGGTCGCCGAGCACCACGAGAAGCAGAGCGCGCGCCTGGCCGCCGCCTGCGAGCGCCTGGCCGAGCCGGGCGTGTGGCCGCAGCTGCGCGAGACCCTGCAGCCGATGGTACCGGAGGCGCGCTGGGTCAAGGACGTGCTCGAGCGCGCCGGCGCCGCGCACCGCATCGAGGACCTCGGCATCGAGAAGGGCCGCTTCCTGTGGGCGGTCAACAACGGCGCCCAGATCCGCGAGCGCTTCACCTCCCTCGACCTGGCCTGGGCCACCGGCGTGCTGCCGGGCGCCGGCCCCGAGCTGTGCGCGCGCTACCTGCGATAATCCTCGGTGTGCTGACCGTCAGCGGACCGGTGGCACTCGCTGGTTGGGGGGTTGAATATCGAGGAGTATAGTTGTCGGTCATGGGGGGCGGTGCGGTGATCGAGAAGGTTACGGCGTTCGTGACGCGCGACGCGCGGACTGCGCCCGGGGGGCGCGAGGTGCTGGTGTTTCGGCACTCGAATCCGCGTGCAGGGATCCAGCTGCCGGCGGGATCGGTGGAGGTGGGAGAGGCGATCGAGGCCGCGGTGCTGCGCGAGGTGGCCGAGGAGACCGGCCTGACGGACGTGGTCATCACCGGCGAGCCCGAGCGCGCCGCACTGGAGCTGGACGACGATCAGGTCTACCTGGTCGAGCACCCGAGTCGCTGGCGTGCGCGCGGGATCGCCGTCGGCAGCCCGGTCACGCGCCTGCTCGAGGCCGACGGCGACCACGCCCGCCTCGAGGCCCGCGACCCCCACGGCAAGCCCCTGCCGCTGCGCGTGACGCCCGATGCCTTCACCCGCGATGTGCGGCGCTGGCTCTTTCACCTGGAGCTGCGCCGCGCCGCACCCGAGCGCTTCGAGCGCGCCTTCGACACGCCCGAGCCCTGGTCCTTCTACTGGGTGGACCTCGACTTCGGGCCTCGCCTGCGAGACCGCCACCGCGAGTGGTTCGCCCAGATGCGACCGCGGCTGTGGGTGGGCTGATGGCGCGCCGGCGCGCGCGTGAATCCTGCGACCCGCGCACCGTCCCACCCAGCGTGCCTCACCGCGCCCAGCCGGTTGTGTGGATGCTGCCTCTCGTTGGGTTGCTCACCGGCTGCGCCGGGGTCGCAAAGCCGCCGGTCACGACGCCCGCACCGGCTCCACCTGCCGCCCCTGCACCGACACCAGAGGCGACCACCCCGACTCCCGCGCCGGTGCCCGCCGCCCCCGCGGCCGCTGCAGGCGCCAGGCCCGCGCTTTCGCCGCTCCCCATATCGACCGGCACCACGCTCAGCATCGGCGGCAACGACGGCTGCAACGTTCGCGCCGACGGCTCGCTCCACTGCTGGAACTACGCCCGGGGACCGCCGCCTGTAGGCACGGCCACCGACGTCTTGCGCGTGCACCTGCGCGGCACCGTCAAGTGCGCCATCCGCGCGCCGGGCACGCTGC
>JAPPOT010000875.1:6871-12268 GCA_028817855.1 Myxococcales bacterium | reverse complement strand
CGGGCACGCGGCACTGCGGGGGCAACCCTCGCGGGGGCTCACCCGTGGCGCTGCAGCCCCTCCAGATCGGCATCGACGACGACTGGTCACAGGTGAGCGCCGATCAGAGCCACGGCTGCGCCATCAAGCAGGGCGGCGCGCTGCACTGCTGGGGCGAGGGCGCCGCCTTCGGTGTCGCCGACTCGGCCGCACCGCCCACTGCCGTCGGCACGGGCCACCGCTGGGTCGCGGTCTCGGCCGGCCTGGCCTCGACCTGCGCCCTCGATCAGCTCGGGCGCATCGGCTGCTGGGCCGAGGGCGGCCCCTTCGAGGCCCCACCGGGCACCGTGCAACCGCTCGCCGCCGGCGAGCCCGGCTGGATGGCCGTGTCGCTGCTGCACGCCGGACGCGGCTGCGCCATCCGCCGCGACGGCGCCCTCTTCTGCTGGGGCGGCGCCACCGGCGTCACCGGCGACTCGGTCCCCGACGCCAAGACCCTGCGCCCGATGGGCACCCGCCGCGACTGGACGGCCGTCGACGTGGCACACCAGCACGCCTGCGCGCGCGCCGCCGACGCCACCCTGCACTGCTGGGGCGCCACCGCGGGCGGTCGCCTGGGACGCCTGCGACAGCGCGGCCTCGACTCCATCGACACCCCACTACGGATCGGCAGGGCACACGACATCGCGCGCTTCGCCACCGGCCCCAAGTCGACCTGCGCGTCCGGCGCCGACGGCAAGGTGCGCTGCGCCGGCGACGTCCGCCCTCCGCTCGTCGACGCCACCATGCGATGGAGCCCCGAGAGCTTCGAGCCCTTCACCGCCGAGGAACGCACCCGCAGCGGCCTCGACGAGGGAATGCCAACCACCGACGCCCGCGCCACCCTGCGCGACGCCGTCGGTCGGGCCCTGTCGCGGCATCGCCGCAAGCCCTCCATCCTCGCGCGGGAGCTGATGCGCGACCGGGGGGGCGCCCTCTTCGCCCACGTGGACGCCAGCCAGCGCGCCTACCCCGCCTGCCGCGCTCTGCAGAGGGCGCTGCGCGAGACCCAGCGCCTCGACGTGCAGCTCGCCGCGAGCGGCGCCGACCTGTGGCCCGACCAGGCCGCCCTCACCGCCCACTTCCCCGAGACCACCGCGCTGCCCGGTGTGGTGGTCAACCGCAGCCCGGGTCTGGCAGCGCGCTTGCCCGCGGCCCTTGCGCGGCTCGGCGCCGCCCAGGAGATCGCCGGCGCGCCCGACGGCACGCGCCTGTTCACGATGCCCGGCCCGCTCGCGGTGGTGCTGCTGGGCGAGGACCACGCCATCGCCGGCCCACCCGCGATGCTGGCCCGCTGGCTCTCCCGTCGCCCGGCCGAGCGGCAGCGCGCCGGCCACAAGCCCGGCTGCGGCCTGCGACGGCGCACCGCCCATCACCGCTTCGCACCCCTGCGCCTCGAGCTCCAGCCCGGCCCCGCCGGCGACGACCTGCTCTACCACCGTCTGGAGATCACCGCGGTGCTCCCCTCGGAGGACGCCGCCCGCGTCTTCGCCGAGCGTGCACGCGCGGGTCAGACCCTGCGCTTCTGGGGCAGCCTGCTCGGCCTGCGCAACGTCGAGCTGCTGCGCCAGCGCGGCGCCACCCTGAGCCTGGACCAGCTGCAGCACAACTCCGCGGGTGTCGGCGGCTACTCGCTCCTCTTCGCCCTCGCGCTCACCGGCGGTGAAGACTTCAAGGGCGTCCTCGAGAGCTTCATCAAGCGGCGCTAAGCTGCGAAGCTCAGAGCGTCGGCGGCATCGGCTCCGGGCAGTCGCCCTCGGCGCAGAGCAGCGTGCAGCTGGCGTCGAGCGCGCACACCACGTTCGCGCAGTCAGCGGGGTCCGCGCAGTTGACGACGCAGCTCGCGCCGGAAGCGCAGTCCACGTTGCAGGCGCCAGCGCTGTCCTGGCAGTCGAACTCGCAGTCGGCGCCGGTCGCGCAGCTGAAGTTGCACGCCACCGAGTTGAGGCAGCTCAGGTGGCAGGGCCCGGTCTCGTCCGTGCACCCCGCGGTGCAGCCGTCACCCGCGCACAGGTCGCCGGTCGAGCACCAGCCATCGCGACAGACCAACTCACTGCCGCAGCTCACGTCCTGGTTGCGCGCCTCGAAGGTGCAGGCCTCCTTGCTCTCATCGCAGACGCCGCCGCGGCAGGGCCCGTCGAAGTCGCTGCAGTCCACCGGGTCGCCGCCCTCGCACCTGCCCGCCACGCAGTGATCGCCGGTGGTGCAGAACAGGAAGTCGTTGCAGGGCGTGTCGTCGGGCGCGTCCTCCACCAGGCAGCCCTTGCCCGCGTCGCACACGCCGGGGCGACAGCTGTCGCCGGTGTAGCACTCGGTCCGCGTCAGCGTGCCGTCGGTGTCGCAGTAGACGTACTGGGTGCCGTCGCACCAGGGATCGATGTCGCACGCGTCGTCGCCGGCGTCGTCATCGATGGCTCCATCCTCGCCATCGGAGCCGTCCAACGTCGCGGCATCGCCCGCATCGCGGCGCTCCTCGGGCGCAGCCGCGTCCATCGCGCCGCCGTCGCGCCTGCCGGTCGGCTCGCCCACGTCCGCGTCCCGCCTGCGGTCTGGCTCGTCCTTGTCGTCGCCGTTCTTCGGATCCACCTCGAGGGCGGGCTCGACCTCGTCGAAGCCAACCAGCGCGCAGCCGCCGACCGCAAGCCAGAGGCTCAACCCGATGATGCTGTGCTTCCCCATCGCGGTACTACCTTCCCCTGCGCACGGTCAGCGGGACCCGGAACGAGATCGCCTCGCGCTGGGGCCCGAACTCGATCGCGCGCGCCACCTTCTGCACGCACTGCCCCAGCGGCGTCGACGCCTGGCCCGCCGGCGTCACCTCGGTGCCGAGCACCTTGCCGCTGCGCGCCAGGCTCATCCGTAGCGACAGCCGCGGCTGCTCACCCTCCTGGGCGGCATCGAAGCACTTGGCGATGCGCCCCTTGTGCTTGGCGAAGCGCCCGGCGAGCGCGACCTCGGGCCGCTCGCGGGCACGCTTCTTCTTCGGCGTCGCCGCGGCCGCCGGCGCCTGGGCCGGCGCTGTCTGCTCGGCCGCGGGCTCGCTCGGCGCTTCGGCCACCGGCTCGGTCGCTGCCGGCGCAGCCACCTCCGCCGGCTCGTCCGCCGCCGCCGCCACGCGCTCATCGGGCGCCGCGCTGACACGCACGAGCTCCATCGCAGACGTCTCCGCCGGCGCCTGCCGCGGCAGGTAGGCAAGACCCAGCGCCGCCCCGCTGCCCACCAGCGCGAGCGCGAGCGCCGCCACCCACGGCCAACGCCCCGAGCGCTGCGCCGGCGGCTTCGCATCGCGCGCCGACGCGCTGAAGGTGTCCGCCACCGCGTCGACCGGCTCGGTGTGCACGACCTGGGTGCTCTGGTTGCCCGCTGGTGCCTCCGCCGGGCGCCGCGCCCGATCGCTGATCGTGGGCGAGCGCGACAGCGCCGCGCTCGGCGTCGGCAGCACCGAGATCGCCTTGGCCACGTCCCCGCCCAGTGCGCGCTCCGTCACCTCGATCAGCGCTGCGTGCATCTCCACCGCGTCGCGGAAGCGGCCCTCCCGATCCTTGACCATCGCCCGCGCCACGAACTCCGCCACCGCGTCACCCAGCTCCGGCTTGATCGCCGTCACCTTCGGGTGCTCCCCCTGGATGATCTGCACGATCAGCGCACCCACGCCCTCGGCGTCGTACGGCAGCGCCCCGGTGAGCGCCTCGTACGTGATGACCCCGAGGCTGTAGAGGTCGGCGCGCGCGTCCACGTCCCCCTCCCCGGCCGCCTGCTCGGGAGACATATAGTGCGGCGTGCCGAGCAGCTGCCCATCGTGGGTCGTCAGCGCCGAGCGCCGCCCGCCCTGCGGATCGACGCTGCGCGAGATGCCGAAGTCGAGCAGCTTCGGGATCGCCCGCGTGCGCTCGTGCACGATGAACACGTTCTCGGGCTTGAGGTCGCGGTGGACGATGCCCGCGTCGTGCACCGCGATCAGCCCCTCGAGGATGTGCGCCACCAGGTCGAGCACGATCGGCAACGGCAGCGAGCCCCGGCGCTCGATCAGGCTCCCGAGGGTCTCCCCCTCGAGCAGCTCCATCACCATGTACGGCGTCTGATCGCCGTGGGTGCCGAAGTCGAGGATGTTGACCACGTAACGGTGCCGGACCGCCGCGGCGATGCGCGCCTCGCGCGTGAAGGCCGTGGACAGGCGCGCGCGCACCTCCGGGTCGTGGGCGTAGAGGAACTTCACCGCGACCGGACGGTCGAGCGTCTGGTCGCACGCCTGCCAGACGTTCGCCATTCCACCGGAGCCGATATGGCGTTCGAGGCGATAGCGCCCTCCGACCACCTCACCAGCTTCGACCCCGCTACCTTCCACGAACGCCCCTCGAGCCAGTTGCCGTCCCAACCATCTCAGCGTAGCCGCCTCAGGTAGTAATGCACGCCCGAAGCACGGTGCTCCACGCGCACCACGACCGCGTCGTGTCGTCCATCCGGCGTGAGCTGCGTAGCAAACCTGCCCTGTGCGTCGATCGGCACCGCTGTGCCATTCACACGCACACTCGAGCCCGAGAGCACCGCGCCCGCCAGCTCCACCGCCGAGCCCACGCGCAGCGCCCTGGCCGGCGTCGACAAGTAGGCCGCGCGCGCCGCGTTGTCGAAGGCCACGCGCACGCTGCCCCTGGCGACCTGCTTGCCGTCCGCCGTGCTGAACTCGAAGGCGTGCGTGCCCTCGCGCAGCCGCCCGCTGCGATAGGTGTGGCTGGCGCGCTTGAGCGTGCGCGTGCGCGCCTTGCCGCCCGGACCGGTGCGCGTCAGCCGATACCCCGACGCCGGCGGCGGATCGGGCCAGCGCAGCGTCACCTTCGGCAGCAGGTTCTGGTAGCGCACCGTATAGGGCCGCCCATCGGCGTCGACCGTCACCGCCGGCGCGCGTGTCGGCAGCCTGCGCCGGCCGGCGTCGCGTCGGATCACGATGCGCCCGCTCGCCGTCGGCGGCGCCTTGGCATCGGCGCGCGCGCAGCGCACGCGGTAGCGGTAGCTGCCCGGCTGGAGCTTCACGATCCCGGCCTTGGGCCCGCGGGTGCGCGCGTGGTTGAAGCGCCGCCCGCGCGCCACCTCCAGCCGGGCACCCCCCTCACAGCCATCGAAGGGCACGCGCACGTTCGTCGGCGGCCGCGGGTCGTGCACGGTCGCCGACTCGCCCGCCGCGATCGTCAGCTCCGCGCGCCGCGGCGCCGCCGGGTCCTGCTCGACCCCCTCCGGCTCCGGCGCCGCCACCGCCGCCGGCGTCGCGACACCCGCATCGCCCGCGGCCACCGCTTCCCGCTCCGCGCCTGGCTCCGGCTCGGCCTTGCGCTCCAGCGTGATCCCGCCGATGTCCAGCAACAGCTCCTGCCCCTGCGCCAGCTC
>JAPPOT010000875.1:0-6861 GCA_028817855.1 Myxococcales bacterium | reverse complement strand
CCGTGCGCTTGCCGTCGCGCTCCACCGTGAGCTTGCCGAACAGCACGTCGAGGCCCTGACGCTCCTGCCCGCCGTGCAGGCGCACGCGGCTGCCGCGCTCGATCCGGAGCAACCCCAGCACGGTCTCGAGCGAGAGATCGCCCTCCTGCGAGTCGAGCTCGATGCTCCCGATGTCGACGTCGAGCTGCGGCGTCGGGTCGCCGCCGCGCCTGGCGAAGCGCACCAGCGTCTGCGCATCGACCAGGATGCGCCCGCCTCCCGTCAGCCGCAGCTGCGCCGAGGAACCCGCGCCGGTGCGCACGCCATCGCCGAGCGAGAAGCGCGCCTGCTTCTCCACCGGCTGCCACCTGCGCGGCGCCGCCGCGAAGTCGCGCGTGACCTCGCCATCGGCCGAGACCAGCTCCGCCAGGTGCGCCGGCTCCCCGCAGCCCAGCGGCTCGCAGCCGCCCGCGCCCGTCACCAGCACAAGCGCCAGCAGCAGCCCGCCGCGCCCGCTCACTTGCGCGCCCTCCGCAGCTCGATCAGCAGCACGGTCACGCCGCCCTGCTCGACCTGCGCCGGGCGCTCCTGGGCGCGATAGCCTGGCGCCTCCACGCTCACCCGGTAGTCGCCCGGCGGCACGTCCACGTCGAAGCGACCCTCGGCGTCGGTCTGCAGCTCGATGCCCAGCGGCTCGATGCGCACCGACGACGCGATCGGCCGCCCGCTGAAGCTCTGCACCTGCCCGCGAATGTGCCCCTCCGGCAGCGCGCGCTGCAGCGACAGCCCCAGCTCCGCGGGCGCCTGTCCACCGACTTCCAGCGGCATCGCGCGCGTGCGGAAGCCGTCCGCCGAGACCTCCAGGGGGTAGCTGCCCGTCGGCAGCGGCGGCAGCTCGAAGCGACCCTCGGCGTCGGTCGCCGTCTCCAGCGTCTGCTCGCCCGCCGTCACGCGCAGCGCGGCCCCAGCCACCGGCACGCCGTCTTCGCGCACCACCTGCCCGCGCACCACCACCGGCGCGACCACCGGCGCCACCTCCGGCTCCGGCTCCGGCGCCTGCACCACCGCCGGCGTCGGTGGCGGGGGCGGCGGCGCGGGCGAGAGCAACACCGTCGCCCCGAGCGCGATCCACAGGCGCGGCTCCAGCGCCACGAGCACCGGTGCCGTCGCCAGGTCGGGCCGCTCGCTCGGGCTGTAGCTCAGCGATGCCCGCCACTGCAGCGCATCCGACGCACGCAGGCGCACGCCCGCCGTCACGTACATCGGGGACTCCAGCGCCCCCTGGTCGCCGCCCACGCGCGGCTCCCAGCTCCACTCGCCCAGCACCGACATCCGCCCCACCAGCCGCGCCTCGAGACCGAGCCCGAGCACCACCGCGTTGTCGTCCGCCACGCCCAGCGCCACCCGATCCGAGGCGCTGATCCGGTCGGCGTGGTCGATCGCCTCGGCCGCCCGGTCGAGGCGAAAGCCCGCCATCGCGCTCGCGAGCACGCGCGCCGAGGGCGCGTAGCTGCCGAGCAGCACCAGCTCCGGGCTGCTCCCCTTCAGCGCCGAGCCGAGCGAGGCCGCAGCCGGCAGCTGCACGCGCAGCTCGGCGCCCCCGCGCAACGCCGGACCCAGCGCAGCGGCCGCGCGCAGCCCCACGCGCGTGCGCGCGAGAAAGCCGGAGTCGCCTCCGTCGTCCCCACCCGACTGGGCGTGCACGCGACCATCGAGCTCGAGCGCCAGCGCCAGCCCCTCGGCCAGCGCGTAGCCGCCGCCGAGCAGCACGCCCACCCTGTGGTGGGACTCGCCCTGGTCCAACACCGACTCGGTCAAGCCGTAGCGCAGGGTCGCCGCAAGCGCGCCCGAGTCCGCGGGCAGTCCGCGCGCCACACCGACCCGCTCGATCGCCGGCAGGCCGTCACTGCCCAGCCCCGGCTCCGCTTCCGGTCCGTCCGCGCGCACAGCCCCGCCCGCGCTTGCGATCACCACGATCGCCACCACGACGCGCAAGGCGTGCAACCGCACCGGGGTGCTGCGAACAAGTAAGCTAGGGTGCATGGCTCGCGCGGGGCGCTGCGCTAACACCGTCCCCCGACAATGATAATCGCTGCGCGCGCGCGCCACACCCGCACCCTGCCCCCCGCGCCAGGATTGCAGGGGCCCACACGTGGGGCAGCGTGCTCAGAAGACGTAGACTGCGCCGCTCTCGGCGCTGTCGTCGTTGTCCTCGGCGCCGCCCACTCCCGTGCTGTCGCTGTCTTCGCCCGGCGCGCCCACCACGAGGGTGCCATCATCGAGCGCCACGGACGTACCGAAGAGGTCGCCCCCCTGCAGGTTCGAGGCCTTGATGCACGTGCTGTAGGCCCAGCTGTTGCCGGTGCGCTCGAGCACGTAGACGCCACCGCTGTCGTTCGCGTTGTCGTTACCACCGCTGCCACTGCAGGCCCCGGCATCACTGCCCTCGCGCGCGAAGCCCAGCGCCATCAGGTCGCCCTGCAGCGCGACGCTGTTGGCGAAGCGATCACCGCCCGCCGGCATCGGCTCCTTGATGTAGCTCTCCAGCGTCCAGGTCCAGTCGGTCGCGAAGCTCCGGCGGTAGACGAAGACCGCGCCCACCGCATCGCCGCTCATCACCACGGGCCCCGGGTTGATGCCGCCCTCGAGCGCGTCCTGCCCCGGCATCGTTACCGCCAGCGTGTCCCCATCCATCGCCATCGAGGTCCCGAGCGCGCCCGCCGACTCGCCCTGCCGGCTCGGATCGCCCTTCAGGTACTCGTGAAAGACCCAGTCGCCTGCGACGCGCCGGTACACGTACACCGCGCCCACGCTGCTGACACTATTGTCCGTGTCGAGCGTCGGCCCCACGCCCTGTCCAGCCCCGCGCTCGCCGATTGCACCGACCGCGAGCCAGTCGCCATCCAGGACGACGGTCCATCCGAAGAAGTCGAACCCGTCCGCGTTCGGCGCCTTCAGGTAAGCGGTCTGGTTCCAGGTGTCGCCAGAGCGCGTGAAGACGTAGACCGCTCCGGCCGACGTGGAGGTCTCATCATCGGGGATCGTGAGGCTGCCGGGGTCGCCGTTGTACACGCCGTTGTCGCTGTTGTTCTCGAACGGCGCGCCGATCGCCACCGTGTCCCCCTGCAGCGCGATGCTCCGCCCGAAGAGGTCGCTCGCATCGGTGTTGTGCCCCGTGATGCCGGGACCCAGGCGCTGCCAGGATCCGCTCTCGTGCGAGAAGAACCAGACCGTGTCGGTGCTGGTCTCGTGCACCATCACGACCTCGCCATCGAGCGCCAGCCCCTGGCCGAAGATCGAGTCGTCGCTGAGCGCCCCGTCGGCCTGCCAGCTCACCGTGCCGGTCTCCTCGTCCACGACCCGCTCGTACATCCAGAGCGTGCCGATCCCGTCGGCGCCGAGCACCGCCATCCGGTCGCCGTCGAGCGCCACCGTCGAGCCGACCTGGGCATTGGGCCACTGCACGTCGGCCTTGGCGTACGCCTCCTGGGGCGCGTCGGTCCCGCGCGTCACGTTCACGGTGTAGACGTTGTCCGGCTGGCCGGGCTCCGAGACCACGACCTCGATCATCGTCGTCTCGCCCGGCGCTCCGAGCGGCACCGACAAGGCCTCGCCCGAGGTCACCGGCATCCCGTCGATCGTCACGGTGCCCGCCACCGGAACCTCCGGCGTCAGCACCACGCGGGTGTCGAGCAGGCTCGCGTCCACGTCGTAGCTCGTGCTGGTCGGGTCGAGGCTCGCCATCGCGGTCGAGACCTGCAGCGCGTCGAGCAGCAGCCGGCAGCCGGCCTCGCCATCGCCGGCGTACCCCACCGGGCAGGCCGTGCAGTTGCGGCTGCCGGGCACGTTCTCGCAAGTCGTCTTCGGATCGCAGCCGCCCGCGTCGGCAGCGGCGCACTCGTCGATGTCCGTGCAGCCGGTCTCGCCGTCGCCACTGTAGCCGCCCGGGCAGGCGCCGCAGGTGCGGAAACCCACCGTGTTCTCGCAGGTCACGAGCGCGTCGCAGCCGCCACGGTCGGCCTGTGCGCACTCGTCGATGTCGAGGCAGCTGCTCTCGCCGCTGCCAGTGTAGCCGCTGGGGCAGTCGCCGCAGACGCGCGAGCCCGGCGTGTTGGTGCAGTCGACCTGGGCGTCGCAGCCGCCGCGGTTGTCGGCGCACTCGTTGATGTCCTGGCAGCCCACGTCGCCGCCCCCGGTGAAGCCCTCGGGGCAGTCCCCGCAGCGGAAGCCGCCCTCCGTGTTGGTGCACGGCGCCTCCGGGTCGCAGCCGCCGCGGTCGGGCTCGGCGCACTCGTCGATGTCCTCGCAGCCGACGTAGCCGTCGCCCGTGTAGCCGAGCGGACACACCCCGCACAACAGCTCGTCGCCCACCACGCTGCAGCTCGTGAGCGGGTCGCAGCCGCCGTTGTCGATGTCGCAGTTGAGGTCCGGCGCGCCGGCGTCGAGCGCGCCCGCGTCCGGCACGCCGGCGTCCTCGAAGGTGTCCGCCAGATCCGGCACCGCGTTCGGGTCGTACTCGGGCAGATCCTTGGCCTCGAAGTACGCGCTCACGCACTCGGCCATCACGCAGGTGGTCTCTTCGGTGCAGAGCTCGCCGCGGCAGGCGTCCTCCATCACCAGCACCAGCATCAGCGTCTTGCCCTCGACGTAGCCGCCGATCGCGCGCACCCGCCCGATCTCCTCCTCGCCCGCGGTCCGCGCCGTCGCCACGATCTCGAAGATGGGCGAGGCGTCGGCGTCCAGCGGCCCGACCGCGAGCTGGCGCGGCCAGCCGATCCCGGCGGCGCCGTCGCCCCACACGCGCAGGAAGCGCTCGGTCCGCAGCTCCCCCTCGCGCCCGGTGCTGCCCTTGATGATCACCTCGATGCTGTCGGTCTCGCCACGCATCCCCTGCTCGGCGTCCAGCACCACCATGATCTGGGTGCGCGGCAGCGTCTCCTTGCAGGACGGCATCCAGACCAGGCACAGCCCCAACAGGGCCCGCGTCAAACCAGGCACGCGCACGGCCCGGAATCTACACAAACCCCAAGCACCCGCAATTGGGAAGGCGGTGGGGACCCGAAGGGAATCGTCGAGGTGGCGGGCGGCGGTGGTGCTACGGATGGATAGATTGCGAACCCACCGGTACGTATTCTACTTATATCCTTTCATCCGGATGCCCCGATATGATGTGCTCTGGCACTCTCTCGAGCACCGGCCGCACCTCCCGCACGACCTGGCAAGTTGCGAGCAAAGCGAGCCCCGAGGCCGAGACCGAGGCCGAGGCCGAAATCCGAGCCCGTGACCGAGGCCGAGCCCGTGACCGAGGCCGAGCCCGTGACCGCGTGACGGAGGCCCGGACCGGCCCTCGGCGCCTCAGCGGCCCAGGATGCGGCGCAGCGCCATCATGCCGGCATCGTCGCCGTCCTGGTCGGGGTCGGGCAGATCCTCCAGGTCTCCGCAGTCGCTTGTGATCGCCCAGTCGGCCAGGATGGTCGGGTCAGTGGCGCCGTAGGCGAGCAGCTCCCGATCGATCACGTCGGTCTGGATGTCGGGCGCCACGTCGAGCAGGTGCTGCTCCCAGGCGAGATCCGCGATCGAGCCCTCGGACCTCAGCCGCCAGGCCACGGCGTACTCGTGCGGTGTGTCGACCGACTCGAAGGCGACCACGATGTCGTCGGTCCAACTGAACGACGCCGTGCGGGCGCTGCCGGGCCGCTCACCCGCCAACACCCCGAGCGCGATCAGGGCGACCACACCGAGGCTATCGTGGTCGACGGCCACGTAGCCCTCGGGCGCGATCGTCGGGTAGCACGAGAGCCCTCCGGGTGGATCGCTGCCACCACGGCCGTTGGCCCACGCGCGCAGGGTGAGCGCAGGACTGTCGTAGAGCTCCTGGATCTCGGTGGGGTCGTTCCGAAGGTGGCGCAGGCCGTCGAAGCCAAACGTGTAGGGCAGCCCCGAGATGGCCGCGATCATCGGCTCCTCCGCCGCCTCGATCGAATCGAATACGCCGCCGCGCAGCCCCGTGCCCAGCGCGTCCCAGTCGAGGAAGCTGCCCGCCGGCGCCGCCTCCTCGAGCACGACCGCACCCAGCACGGTGGCCTCGCCCTCCGTGAGCGTCGTCGTCGCAAGCAGGCTGTCGGTGGCGCTGCCGAAGCGGTCGCGGAAGTCCTGCAGGTGGCCCGTCTGATCCTGCAGCGCGTGCACGAACTCGTGCGAGAGCACGAAGAGGTCTTGCTCGGGCGAGCTCGAGCCACCCCGATCGACCACCGTGACGCCCTGCGTGTCCCCGTCATAGAAGGCCGCCACCGTGGCGATGGTCTCCTCGGCCACCGCCTCGATGCCCGTGGTGCCCGCGTCCAGCAGGCCGAGCATCTGCAGCGCCGCGTCCCACGCCAGCTGCGCGCCGCCCGCCTCCTCGATCGCCTCGTCCACCTCGGCGCGGTACTCGTCCGCAAACCGATCGGCGCTGATCGTGCGCACCTGCGGCCGATCCGCACCCGCCTGACCGCGCGCCTCCGCGGTCGCCTCGAAGACCACACGCTGACACCCGGCCGTGCGAATGTCGCACCCCCCGGTCAGGGTCTGCTCGTCTTCGCAACCCAGCAGGGCCATCGACATCAGCCATGCCAACACCAGCGCGGCCGCCGCGCCCCCCCTCGATGTCATCTCCCGTCTCCCAACGTGATTCGGTCAGCATAGCGGAGTCGGGGCAAGCCGCTACCCAGCCGCATCGAGCAGGCCAGGCAGCTGGCGCCAATCGCGCAGACGCCGAGAGCGGGACCGAGACCGAACCTTGTGCCAGTGGACGGCTCGCGCCACTTCAGCCGCTTCGCGCTCAGCGTGGACGAGAGTGATGCGCTGGCGTGCGAGATCGGAGAGCTCACCGCGGACGGCGCG
>JAPPOT010000415.1 GCA_028817855.1 Myxococcales bacterium | reverse complement strand
ACGCAGGGGTGGGGGCGGCGGAAGGGCGACGCCGCCATCGGGCCGCGCGCCCTGGCCCACCTGGTACTGAAAGCCGCGGGTCTGGACCTCGCCGGCCGAGCACAGGGCATTGCAGACGCCGCAGGTCAGCGCGGTGACGAGCGCCGGGATGAAGGCGAGACCGCTGATGATGGCGCCCGCGGTGGCGCCGTCGGTCGCGCGGCCCTCGCGCTTGCCGCGCGAGATGGCGACGCCGCCGACCACGACACCGACCAGGGCCAGGGTGGGCGCACCGAAGGAGAAGAGCGCACCGAGCACCGGCACGGGCGTGGTCAGCACGCCGAGCCCGGTCGAGACCAGGGCGAGCAGACCGAGCAGGATCGACCAGGCGGCCATGGCAGGAGGGTGTGCGCTGGGGTCGCGCCCGGTCAAGCGGGCGGCTCGCGCTCGCCCCCGCTGCGATGCGCGCTATGATGCCGCGCCATGCCCGAGACCGAGCCCCACAGCGGCCGTTGCGCGATCGCCGGCAAGCCCAACGTGGGCAAGTCGACCCTGCTCAACCGCGTGCTGGGGCAGAAGCTGGCGATCGCCACGCCCAAGCCCCAGACCACGCGCACCTGCATCCTCGGGGTCTACGCAAGCCAGGATCCGCCGCGCCAGATCGCCTTCGTCGACACACCCGGGCTGCACCGGCCGCACAACGCCCTGGGCCGGGCGCTGGTCGAGGACGCCAAGGGCGGCATCATGGAGGCCGACGTCGTGCTGCTGGTCACGGCGCTGCACAAGAACGCGGGGATCGACGACCTGCTCGGGAGCGAGGAGATGAGCCTGCTCGACTCGCTGCGGGATGGCGGGCGGCCGGTGGTGCTGGCGATCAACAAGATCGACCGACTGCCGAGCCGGGAGGCCCTGCTGCCGCTGCTGCAGCAGGCCCAGGAGCGCTTCGACTTCGCAGGCATCGTGCCGATCTCGGCGCTCGGGGGCGACAACGTGGGGGGCCTGATCGAGGCCATCGCGGGCGAGCTGCCACCAGGCCTGCAGTTCGATCCCGAGCTGCTGACCGACCGCCCCGAGCGCTTCTTCGCGGCCGAGCTGGTGCGCGAGGCAGTGATCCGCAGGACGCGCCAGGAGGTGCCGTACGCGGTGGCGGTCACGATCGACGAGTACGTGGAGGAAGCGAAGCTCACGCGGATCGTCGCGACCATCGTGGTGGAGCGCGAGGGTCACAAGGGCATCGTGATCGGCAAGGGGGGCGCACGCCTCAAGGAGATCGGCACGCGGGCCCGCGAGGAGATCGAGGCGCTGATCGAGCGCAAGGTCTTCCTGAAGCTCTGGGTGAAGGTGGCCGAGGGCTGGACCGACGACCCGCGCCGCGTGCAGGAGCTGACGGGGCGCGAGGAGGCGGTGCCGCTCGGAACGCCCGCACCCCCGGCGCCGGAACAGGAAGGCTGAGCGAGTGGCAGGCCCCGGAACCCATCTCAAAACCTCGTCGCGACCCCTTCCGGACGGGACGGCACCGCACGGCGCCTCGCCTCACACTCGACAATACCCGCGCATTGCCTCGCTTCGCCGACGCGCCGCTCGACGCCGTCGCGCTCCAGAATCCATCCACGCGAGGTCTTGAGATGGGTTCTAGTCGCAGACGACCCGAGCAGGCCTCGGGCGATCACACGGGCCGACCGATCGTGGCGATCGTGGGGCGCCCGAACGTGGGCAAGAGCGCGCTCTTCAATCGCCTGACGCGCAGCAGGCTGGCGATCGTGGAGGACGTGCCTGGCGTGACCCGGGACCGGCTGTACGGCGACGGCCACGCCTTCGGCAAGGACTACGTGCTGATCGACACGGGCGGCTTCGACCCCGACAGCGACGACCCGATGACCCAGAGCATCGCGGACCAGATCGAGGTGGCGCTGTCCGAGGCGGACGCGGTGATCTGCGTCTTCGACGGAACGCTCGACCCACTGCCCTCGGACCGGGAGGCGGTGCGGCTGCTGCGGGAGAGCGAGCTGCCGGTGATCTTCGCCGCCAACAAGATCGACAACCCCGACCGCAGCCTCGGCGCCAAGGAGCTCTACGCGCTCGGCATCGATCGCCTGCACGAGATCTCCGCGCTGCACGGCCACGGCATCGGTGACCTGGAGGAGACCCTGAACCAGGTGCTACCGCAGGCGGCCGCGCCGGACGAGGACGACGAGGACGCGACCACGGAAGGGCAGGACGACAGCGCCCCGGAGGGGGGCAAGCGCCCGCGGCCACCGCGCATCGCGATCGTCGGGCGGCCGAACGCGGGCAAGTCATCGCTGGTGAACCGCCTACTCGGCGAGCAACGGCAGATCGTGGACAACCGGCCGGGCACGACGGTCGACAGCGTCGACACCCTCTACGAGGACGAGGCGGGGCCACTCGTGCTGATCGACACCGCCGGCATCCGCCGCAAGCGCGCGGTCAAGCGCGGGATCGAGGGGCTGGCGGTGGTCCAGGCGGTGCGGGCGGTGGAGCGCAGCGACGCGATCATTCTGATGATCGACGCCGAGCACGGCGCCTCGGAGCAGGACACGAAGATCGCATCGCTGGCGCTCGAGCGGGGGCGCGCGGTGGTGATTGCGCTCAACAAGATGGACCTGCTGAAGGGCGAGGCGCGGGACACGGCCGTGGACAAGGCGCGCGACGTCTTCAGCTTCATGCCGTGGGCGTCGATCCGACGGGTGAGCGCCCAGAGCGGGCGCGGCGTGCGCGGGCTGATCGCGGCCGCCCGGCAGGTGACGGTCAACCACAGCAAACGGGTGACCACGGGTGAGGTCAATCGCTTCTTCGACGAGGTGCTCGCCCACCACCCGCCACCCACCAGCGGTGGGCGCGCGGTGCGGCTCTACTTCGCGACCCAGGCGCGCACGCGGCCGCCCACCTTCATGATCTCGACCAACTATCCCGACCGCGTGCACTTCAGCTACAAGCGCTACGTGATCAACCAGCTGCGCGAGCGCTTCGGCTTCGACGGCACCCCAGTGCGCGTGCACTACCGCGGCAAGGACGCCAAGACGCGCGGACCGCGCAAGGGCAAGCGAGGCTGAGGCGCGAACGTGGCCGTGCCCTTGCCCGGCACCGCACGCAGGCGCTGCATCTTCACCCGGGCAAGGGCAGGGGCACGCGCACGGGCACGTTCGCCCTCGGCACCTTCCTACTGTGCAGCGCGGTCGATCAGGGTTGCGAGGCGGGCCTTGTCGAAGCCGAGTAGGATCTCGCCCTGGAAGTCGATCACCGGCACGCCGCGTGGGGTCTTGCCGGCGGCCTTGGCCTTGCGCTGCATCTCGGCGCTGGCGCTGGCGTCCTTCTCGATGTCCTTTTCGACGAACTCGACACCGCGCGAGCGCATGTAGGCGGCGGCCGAGCGGCAGGCGCCACACCAGGAGGCCATGTAGAGCGTGACGCCCGAGGCGGCGGGCGCGGCCGGGCGCGCGCCGTCCACCAGCGCGTCGAAGGCCTCGCGCGTCTGCTTGCGCACGGGGTAGCTGCCGTCGGCGCCGGCCTGGCGCAGGTCCGCCACGTAGACGTGGGCCGGGTCGAGGCGGTCCTCCGGCGCGACCTGCAGGGAGCTGACGCGCACGTGCTTTCGGTGGGCCTCCGGGATGTCGCTGCGGCGGCTGGCGGTGTGCACGCCCTCGGCGTCGAACCAGACCAGCATCAGGCCGTCGGCGTCGCCGGAGACCGCGAAGGGCGGCTTGATCGGCTCGCCGCCGCCCGGCTTGGGCGCGGCGGGGGCGGCTGCACCGGAGGGCGCGGCGCCCTCCTCGCCCGGGACGGGATTGCCGCAGGCCAGCAGTGGGACCAGGGCGAGGGCGGCAACTGTGGAGCGCAGGACGTGCACGGTCGAAGGGAGTTGTAGCTCAACGGGCGCGCAGCGCGAGCTCCCGGCTCTGGGCCTCGCAACGCGGAAGGGCCTGTTGGGCCTGCTCGAGGGCCCGGTTGCTGGCGGCGATGGCGTCCGCGATCTGCTGCGCCTCGGCGGCGGGCACCGGACCGTCGGGATGGCGCCTCTCGGCTGCCTCGAGCGAGCGCCGCGCGCGGGCCTGCTCCGTCTCGGCGTCGAGCAGGCCGCGGTGGGCCGTCACGCAGACATCGCGCGTGCGGGCCAGCTCCGGCTCGCGCAGCGCAAGACCGGCGAGGTCGTCGACGCGTGCCCTGCGGGTGGCCTCGGGCATGTCCGGATCGAGCGCCGAAATTCGATCGAAGAGCTCGCGCGCTTCGGTTCGCGATGATTTCTTACCACCGCAACTGACCAAAAGAGGCACGCCAACCAGGATCATCGCTGCTACGACGGTGAGAATTCCCGCATCTTTCCCGAATGTCATCGTGGTGCTCGCGAGCGGCGTCCGGCCGCGGTCGATGCGGCGAAGTTGCTATCGATCTTGCACGGGCCCCATCCTCTGTCTAGAAGCCGTAGGCAGCGTTGCAGGTGTCTAGGAGCTGTAGGCTGCGTTGCAGGTGAGAGGTGCGGGCTTGAACTTGCTTGGCGACTCCCGAACGAATCCGAAAGAGGCCGAGCGGCGCCGATACGACCGCTACGCCGTGCGCTGTGACTGCTGGTTGGAGCGCGACGACGCGGCCGTCTACGGGCCGACCGCCGACCTCGGGCTGGGCGGGCTCTTCCTGCGCACCGCGATCCCGATGCACCACGGGCAGCGGGTCGAGGTGGCGCTGAGCGTGGAAAGCGCGGGCACGCCGGTCGTCGCGCGCGGTGTGGTCACGCGCACGGTGCCGGCACAGCACGGGCGGCGCCACGGTGTGGGCGTGCAATTCCTCGAGTTCGTCGACGGCCGCGACTCCCTCCAACGCTTCCTGAAGGCCCGCCCCAGGGCCTGAGCGGCGCGAGCGAGCCCCGCGGACGGGGGCAGGGGCAGGGACAGAGGCAGGGGCCAGCTCAGCTGCTGCGAGCCAGGATCGCTGCCGCCGCCGCGACGCGTACGCTGGCGTCGTCGTCAAGCAGCGCCTTGCGTACCGCCCGGGGTTGGCCGAGGTCGCGGGCCAGGGTGCGCACCGCGACGCGGCGCACCGCCGCCTGCTCGACCTCGAGGCGCGAGATCAGGCTCTCGACCGCGGGGGCGTCACCGCCGCGCGCGAGCTCGGCGACCGCCTGGGTGCCGACCAGGTCGCGCTCGGCCGCGAGCGCCACGAGCTGCTCGCGGCGCAGCGGGTCCCGTGCGGGCAGCGCGAGCGCGAGCGCGAGCCGCACGGAGCGCGCAGGCTCGTCCGCCAGGCGCGCACGGGCGGCGGCCTGCAGGCGCGCGTGGGGTGTGGCGGCCAGGGCGGTCGCGGCGCGCGAGCGTAACTTGCCGTCGCTGGCGGCGAGCGCGCGCTCGAGCATCGCCAGCGCGGCCACGGGCGGGGATGCGGTGGACAGCAGCAGCCGGGCGGACTCGATGCCGTCGTCGCTCGGCGCGCCGGAGTGCACCCGCAGGAAGATGGCCTCCGCGCGCGCTCGATCCGCGCGGATCAGCGCCGCGTACGCAGCCATGCGCACCGGACGCTCGGCATCGGTGAGGGCGGCTTCGATCGCGTCGACCGAGGGCTCTCCGAGGGCGGGCAGCGCCCCGACGGCCGCAGCACGCACGGCCGCAACGGGGTCGGCGCGCGCCATCCGCATGACCTCCGCGCGCAGCGCTCCGCGCTCCGCTCCAACTCGCAACCGGGCCAGCGCGGCGAGGCGCACTTCGACGAAGCCCGAGCGCAGCGCGCGCTGCAGCGCCGCCCATTGCTCCGGATCGCCCGCGTTCAGCACCGACACCGCGGCCGCCAGCACGACCGCGTTGTCCGCTTCCAGGCCGGCGCGCAGCGCTTCGCGCGCGGGCTCATCGCCGAGCGCGGCGAGCATCGAACGCGCGCGGGCCTGAAGCCCGGCGTCCGAGTCCTGAGCGAGACGCTCGAGCGCAGCGCGCGCGTGGGTGCCCGCGCCGCGCAAGGCACCGAGGGCGCGCCCCCTGCTCGCGAGGTCGTCCGCCCGGGCCTCGCGAACCAACACCTCGCGCGCGATCTCCTGCAGACCACCGTCCTTGCCGTCCTCTTCGAAGGCCGCAAGCGCCAGGTCGATGCGACCCTGCGCCAGCGCGTCGCGCACCCCGGGGCTGGCACCGCCGCAGGCGACGAGCAGGGCCAGACCGATAAGCGCGGGCAGGGTTCTCGACATCACGACCTGGCTCAACATGTGGCCGACCTGGCCCGGTGCGTCAACCGCTTGCGTCTCGGCCGACGTTCGGGCCCGGGCGCAGCCCGCTAGAGTCCTTGACGCCGCGAGGACCCACTTGGCACAAGTGGTGGTTGCCGCAGAGCCGGCGCTGTCAAGGACTCTGGAGGTGAGGGTGATGTCAGGTCTGATGCAAGATTGGCCGCTGCTGGTGCCGTCGATCCTCGAGCACGCGAGGATCAACCACGGCGAACAGGAGGTGGTGACGCGCACGGTCGAGGGGCCGATCCATCGCTACACCTACGCCGAGCTCTACGGCCGTGCCAAGCGCTGCGCCAAGGCCCTGAGCAAGCTCGGCGTGGGCGAGGGCGATGTGGTCGCAACGCTGGCCTGGAACACCCACCGGCACATGGAGGCCTGGTACGGCATCATGGGGATCGGGGCGGTCTGCCACACCCTCAACCCGCGCCTCTTCACCGAGCAGATCGTCTACATCGCCAACCACGCCGAGGATCAGTACGTCTTCACCGACCTGACCTTCGTGCCGATCTGCGAGGCGATCGAGAGCCAGTGCCCCGGCATCAAAGGCTTCGTGATCATGACCGATCGCGAGCACATGCCGGAGACCAGGCTCGACAACGCGATCTGCTACGAGGACCTGCTGGCCGACTCGGACGAGGACTTCGAGTGGACGCAGGTCGAGGAGAACGCCGCCTGTGGGCTCTGCTACACATCCGGCACGACCGGCAATCCCAAGGGCGTGCTCTACTCCCACCGCAGCAACGTGCTGCACGCGCTCACGGTCAACCAGGCCGATGCCTTCGGGCTCAAGGCCTCCGAGGCGGTGATGCCGGTGGTGCCCATGTTCCACGCGAACGCCTGGGCGATCGCCTTCGCGGCGCCGATGACGGGCACCAAGCTCGTGATGCCAGGCTCGGAGATGGACGGCAAGAGCATCCACGAGCTGCTCGACCGCGAGCAGGTCACCTTCACGGCGGCCGTACCGACGGTGTGGCTGATGCTGCTGCAGCACCTGGAGGAAAACGACCTGTCGCTGCCGCATCTGGAGCGCGTCATGATCGGCGGCTCCGCGGTGCCAGAGACGATCGTGGCGCGCTTCGAGGACAACTACGGCGTCACCGTCACCCACGGCTGGGGCATGACGGAAATGAGCCCGCTTGGCACGTTCTCGGCGATGAAGCCAGCGATGTCGGACATGTCCAAGGACGACCGGATGAAGTTCAAGCTCAAGCAGGGACGCGCGCCCTACATGGTCGAGATGAAGATCGTCGACGACGACGGCAAGGAGCTGCCGCGCGACGGCGAGAGCTTCGGCCACCTGGTCGTGCGCGGGCCCGCGATCGCGAAGGGCTACTACAAGGGCGAGGGCGGCGAGATCCTCGACGGTGACGGCTTCTTCGACACGGGCGACGTGGCCCACATCGACGAGCACGGCTTCATGCAGATCACCGACCGCGCCAAGGACGTGATCAAGAGTGGCGGCGAGTGGATCAGCTCGATCGAGCTGGAGAACGTGGCTGTCGGCCACCCCGACCTGGCCGAGGCCGCGGTGATCGGCATCCCGCACCCGAAGTGGGACGAGCGCCCGCTGCTGATCTGCGTGAAGAACGAGGGCACCAGCATCGACCGGGACGGCGTGCTCGAGTTCCTGCAGGGGAAGATCGCCAAGTGGTGGATGCCCGACGACGTGGTCTTCGTCGACGAGATTCCGCACACGGCGACCGGCAAGATCCAGAAGCGCACCCTGCGCGAGCAGTTCGACGGCTACAAGCTACCGAGTTAGCTCCC
>JAPPOT010000351.1 GCA_028817855.1 Myxococcales bacterium | reverse complement strand
CCTCTATATATCTGATTTCTCGATATATATTACGTATTCATCTATATTTATGGAAAACGCGCAGGACGAGGCACCCCGAGCAGCACCACCGCTCAGGCGCACTCGAATCGTCGAGGTTCGTTCAGGAGCGAGCGCGCCCGCGGGGACGAGCGGAGGCGTAGCAGCGCTACGTCGAGCTTCTTCCCGAGGACGCAAGCCGCTCCTGGGCGAACCTCGGCGATTTCCCCTTCAAGCACGAACAAACTTGGGAGGGCGGCGTTGGGTCATGGCGGCGGTGCCCTCCCTGAAGTCCTTTGTCTTCTGGAGGCGCTCTTGCTCGACGCGCTCGCGCTCGGTGGCTGCGCGGACCAGCTCGGGGAGGTCGCCGCGCATGGTCTTGCGGATGGACTCGATCGCCAGCGGGGCGGAGGCTGCGATGTCGGCGGCCACGGCCCGCGCGCGGGCGCGCACCTCACCGAGGGGGACAAGCTCGTCGGACAAACCGATGCGTAGGGCCTCCTCGCCCTTGATGCGCTCGCCGCGGTAGAGCATGCGCAGGGCCTGTTGGGCGCCGACCACGCGCGGCAGGGTGGCGCTCAGGCCGAAGCCCTGGTGCAGGCCCATGCGAGCGAAGTTGGCGCTGAAGCGCGCCTCGGGAGCGGCCACCCGGAAGTCCGCGATCAACGCGAGCCCAAGACCTCCGCCGATGGCGGCGCCGTGCACGGCCGCGACCACCGGCTTGTTGCACGAGAAGAGCCGCAGGGTCTCGTCGTAGAGGTGGCGGCCGTCGCGCGCCATCGTGCCGCGCTCGCGGCGGCCGAAGTCGGCGCCGGCGCAGAAGTGCTTGCCGTCCGCGCACAGCAGCACGGCGCGGCAGCCATTCTCCTGGTCGAGGGCTTCGAGTGCGTCGGCCAGGCTCTCCATCAGGGCCTGGTCGAAGAAGTTGTTGGGAGGCCTCCGCAGCTCGACCTCGGCGACGAAGTCGTCGCCCAGCGTCACCCCGATGTCTCCGTAGCGATCTGCGAGCGTCATCTTTCCTATCCCCGTGGCAATCCCACCAGCTTGCGGGCAACGATCATGCGCTGGATCTGCCCGGTGCCCTCGACGATGTCCATCGCCTTGACGTCCCGGTAGAGCTTCTCGATCAGGTGATCGCCGCGTGCGCCCACCGTGCCGATCAGCTCCATGCCGAAGGTCGCCGCTTCCTGTCCCACCTGGGCGGCCATCGCCTTGGACAGGGAGGCCTCGACGATGTTGTCTTGCTGCGCCAGCCAGCCCGCCTTCAAGCACATCAGGCGGGCCGCGCGCAGGCGCCGCTTCATGTGCTCGAGCCGATCGCGCACGCGGTCGCGCCCGAGCAAGCCGTGCCCACGCGCGAAGGCCAGCGCCTCGTCCAGCACCGCGCGCCCGATGCCCACCGAGTTGGCGGCGATCACGGGGCGCCCCGCGTTGAACGTGCGCATCGCGGTCTTGAAGCCCTCGGGCCGGTCGCTGCGCGGCCGCTCGCCGCCGAGCAGGTTCTCGGCCGGCACGCGGCACTCGGTCAGCGAGAAGCTCGTCGACTCGTAGGCCTTCAGCCCGCTCTTCTTCTCGATTTTGAAGCCGCCCAGCCCCGGCGTGCCCTGCTCCACGAAGAAGGCGCGCTGACCCGCACGCCCCCTGTTGGGGTCCACGGTCGCCTGCACGAGCAGCCAGTCGGCACGGCTGGCATTGCCGATGAAGCACTTGGCACCGTCCAGCACCCAGCCATCACCGTCGCGCCGGGCGCGCGTGCGGATCGCAGCAGCGTCGGAACCCGCACCCGGCTCGGTCATCGCGAAGCAGGCCCAGCGCGGCCGATCGGGTTCGAGGAAGGGCCCGAGGAAGCGCTCCTTCTGCTCCTCGGTGCCCGCGCCGATCACGTTGCCCTCCGGCAGGCCCGGCCCCGGGTTGGCCACGCCCACACCGCGATCCCAGTAGGCCAGCTCCTCCGCGAGCAGCAGCGCCATCACGGTCGAGCGGCTGCGCCCCGAGCGCGGGGGTGCGGAGCCCGCGCTGCGCGAGCCGGGACGCCAGCGTGTGCGCGCGTCTCCGCGCGCCAGCACCTTCTCGAAGTAGGGATGGTTGGTCGGGATCGGCCGGCCCAGGCGATCGGCCTCGCGGCCCACCGGACGCACCTCGGCCTGCCCCCACTCGCGTGCGGCCGCCAGGCGACGACCCATCTCGGCGTCGATCAGGAAGTCCACTCACCCTCCCCCTGGGCTGTCGAGAGGGCGACGGGCGCCGCCTCTTCGGCGAGCACCCGGCCCGCATCCTCACGCGCAGCATCGACCCCGCCCAACAGCAGCGACAGCGCCCTCGCCTCGCGGTTGTGCTTCTCGACCGGGTGGTCCTGCATGAAGCCGTGTCCGCCCAGCACTTGCACGCCCGCCGGCCCGATGAAGCGCGAGGCCTCCACCACCTCGACGAAGGCCGAGGCGCAGGCCGCGCAGGCCGCCGCGTCGTCGCGCCGCTGATCGATCCACCAGGCCGCCTCGTGCACGAGCAGGCGCGCGAGCTCCACGGCCGCGTGCATGTCGGTCAGCATGAAGGCCAGCGCCTGGTGGTGGGCGATCGGCTTGCCGAAGGCCACGCGCTCCTGGGCGTAGGCCCGCGCGTACTCGGAGGCTTTTCGCAGCACACCGAGCAGCAGCGAGGCCGTATGGAGCCGCGCACGCGCAAGGGCACGCGACGCACCCGCTTCATCCTCGTAGCGGGCCAAGACCGGCGCGTCGGCGACGGACAGGCTGGAGGCGCCGGCCGCCCGCAGCCCGGAGCCCGGCACGGGCTCGAGCTCCAGCCCCTCGCGCACGACGACCGCGCGCCGCCGGTCGAGCAACACGAGCAGGTCGCAGCGAGCCGCCGCGACCCACGGCAAGCGCGCCTCGATGCGCTCGGTGCCCAGGTCGAGTCCATCGGGGGCCAGCGCGAGCAGCGCACGGGCACCGGGCTCGTCGAGCAGCGGCGCGATCAGCTCACCCAGCGCGCCCTCGCCAGCGAGCTCCTCGACGGCGTAGAGCGCCACGCCGGCGGGGTCGAGCGCGAGGGCGGCGCCGGGATCGCCGGCGCCCAGCTCCTCGTTCACGAGCACCCGCGCAAGGGCGCCCAGCCCGGCGCCGCCCAGGGACTCGGGCAGCTCCAGGCGCGACAGCCCGACGCTGTCGAAGCCCCGCCGCAGGTCGTCAGCGACCCCGCGCGCCCGCTCGGAGTCGCGCTGGGCCGGCGCCAGCTGTTGCTCGGCCAGCTCCCGCGCCGTGCGCACCAACAAGGACAACTCTTCGCTACGCTCGAAGTCGAAGGCCATCGCGCAGCGTTGTACCACGAGCGCGGGGGCACCACGCCTGCCCGCCACTCGATTCGTCGAGGTTCGTTCAGGAGCGAGCGCGCCCGGAGGAGAAACCGGAGGCGTAGTGGGAGTACGTCGAGGGTTTCTTCGAGGACGTAAGCCGCTGCTGGGCAAACCTCGACGATTCCCTCTCCATCACGACGGCGCATGCAAGCCGGCGCGGGCGAGCATTTCGTAGACCGGCTCGAAGGCACGGTCGCGGCCGACCTGCAGGATGTGGCCGCCGTCGAACGTCGTCAGCTCGCTGCCGAAGTGATCGGCCAACATGCGCGAGTGCTCGACGCCCGTGACCAGGTCGGACTCGCCCGCGATCACGATCGCCCGCTCCGGCGGCAACAGCGGCGGCCGCGACAGCGGGCTGATCACGGCGTGGGCCCGGCGCAGGGCCTCGGCCTGGGCCTGCTGCTCGTCGGCCTCGCCGACCATGCGACCGTGCTCGTGCGCGAAGCGATCGATGGCCGCCAGCGGAATGTAGAGCACCGCGAAGTCGAGCGGCTCGAGCGTCGCCAGCAGCGCCGCGCTGTAGCCGCCGAGGCTCATGCCCATCACGCCCAGACTCGCGACGCGGCCCTCGCGCAGGTAGTCGAAGAGCGCGCGCTGGTCGTGGACCATGTGGCGCATGCCCTCGATCGTGAAGCGCGGGTCGCTCGACGGAAAGGCGGGCGGGCGCAGGCCGCGCCGTGGGTCTCGGCGAGGGCCGTGAAACGGCAGGATACTCAGCACCACGTCGAGGCCGCCGTCGAAGAGTCGGCGCACCGGCCACAGCCGCTCCTCGAGCAAGTAGTTGCCACCGAGGTACCCGTGCAGCAGCACCACGCAGGGCCGCACCTGATCGCGGTGGTGGAACCAGCGCGCGTGGCCGACCATGTTGGGGCCGACCGAGAGGTACTTGTCGTGAAGGGCGGCGCTCCTGTCGAGGCCGAAGCGCTCGATGGCGGCTGCCAGATCGGCGTCGTCGCCGAGCGCCGCGGCGAGGGCCTCCGGCGCCCAGAAGGGCTCGAAGGCGCTGCGCCACTGCAGATCGATCACCTCACCGTCGCGACCGAAGCGCCGCTGCCGCTGCAGGTCGGGCGTGATCGCTTGCGGACGCGTGAAGAAGGGCCCCTCTCGGTCGGTGTGCTCCGCCAGATCGTAGAAGCCCTCGAGCATGGCGAGGCCGGCGATGCGCGCGTCGTGCCCGAGCCCCTCCGCGGAGGAGTTGCGCTTGGTGCGCCCGCTCGGCGCGAGTGCCGTGCTGGCGAAGGCGCGGTCGACGCCTTCGGCCAAGCGTTTGGCGGTGGCCTTGATCAACTGCTTCGGCATGTCGGCAAGATGGGGCCGCGAGCGCGAGAAGGCCAGGGTCCAGTGCGCCTTTTTGCGCGCTGCATGACCTCCCGGGTCAACCTGGGCGGCCCGTCGCGTGGCCCCGGTAGCCAAGTCATTTCAAACATCTTGGCGGGGCGACAGCGGAGGCGGCAGCTCGCTTGCGCGCCCGGCGTAGCGCCCCACGGGACAGCTGTCGCCGCAGGCGTGATCTCCGACCAGGCGGGTCGCGTAGGCCAGGGCGCTGCGCATCGCCACGAACCAGCCCGGCTGGGATGGAAAGACGGCGTCGGCGCCGATGCGCTCGAGCGCCGACGTACGCGTCAGCACGTCCATGGCATCGGCGCGCAGGCCTGCGAGCACGAGCGTCTGGTCGCGCACGCGCGCGCGCTCGGCCGCGTCTGCGAGCACGCCGGCGGTCGTGGCGTCGAGCCCGCCCGTGCGCTTGAGGCGCAGGACCAGCACGCGCGCCCCCGGGTGCGCGAAGCTCTCGTCGAGTGCGGCACGCAGCTCACCCGAGGCTCCGAAGAAGAGCGAACCCTCCACGTGCAACACGCGGATGGCGTCGCAGCTGCGCACCTCGTCGCGCTCGTCGGGATCGACCTCGCGCAGCCGGCCGCCGCCATCCACGGCGAGCTCGCTGACGACCAGCAGGCGCGCGCGTCGCAGGTAGAGCATGAGACTGATGCACACTCCGAAGGCGATCGCCAGGTCCAGCCGCAGCACCCAGGTGCCGAGCAAGGTCGCGCACAGGGCGGCCGCGTCCGCGCGCCCCGAGCGCAGGGTGGAGCGCAGGGCCGGGCGATCGATCAGGTCGAAGGCCACCACGACGATCAGCCCGGCCAGGGTGGCCATCGGCACGTGCTCCAGCAGGGGAGCCGCGACCAGCAGCACGAGCAGCATGATCAGCCCTGCCAGCACGCCGGCGAGCCGCGTGCGCGCGCCCGCGCGCTCGTTGAGAGCCGACCGCCCCAGACTGCCACTGGTGGGGTAGGCGCCGAAGAAGGCGCCCGCCAGGTTGGCCAGCCCCTGACCGAAGAACTCCACGGAGTTGTCGATGCGCTGGCCGCTGCGACCGGCGAGCGTGCGCGCGACGCTGGTGGACTCGACCAGCGACAGCACCGTGCAGGCCAGGGCGCCCAGCATCAGCTCGCGCATCAGCCCCGCGTCGGGGATCGTGAGCGGTGGCAGCCCCGCCGCGATGGCGCCGCCGTCGGCCACCGTGACGACACCGCGCGAACGCAAGCCAAGGACCAGGCTTGCGACGACCGCGACCAGCAGCGCGATCAGGTGGGCCGGGAGGCGGCGATCGAGCCGGCGCAACAGCAGCACCAGCCCGATACTCAGCGCGCCCACCGCGAGCGAGGGGGTGTGCAGGGCCGGCAGGGTGCCGGCGCCGAGGGCGGCCACGGCATCGACGCGGGACGTGCCGAGGGCGACCGGAAGCTGACCCAGCAGGATCAAGGTCGCCGCGCCCGTGATGTAGCCCTGCACGACCGGCTGGGAGATGAAGTCGACCAGGGTACCGAGGCGCAGACCGCCGAGCACGAGCTGCCACAGCCCGACGGCGGCGCACAGGGCGATCGCAGCGCTCACGGGGTCGGCCGTGACAGCGCCCGCGATCACGCTCGCGCAGACCAGGCTCAGCGCATTGCTCGGGCCGGTGATCACGTGACGGGAGCTGCGCGCCAGGCTGCCGATCAGCGTGGGAACGGTCGCGGCGTAGAGCCCCATGATCGGCGGCACGCCCGCAATCACCGCGTAGGCCAGGGCCTGCGGTACCGTCAGCACGGCCACGGTGAGGGCTGCCAGCGCATCGCGCGGCAGGTCGGCGGACCGGTAGCGCAGCAACTCGCGGAAAGGCAGGTAGTCCGGCGCGCCCGGGCGCGAGCCTCGTCCCGTCTCCATCACGCGCGATTGCAGCACGGCTCAGGGCAGCACGACAAGCGTGGGAGTCTGCTAGTCTGCGCGCAGCGGAGGCGAGGGATGGGTGAGCAGGAGCGGCTGGCGAAGGACCACGCGCTGCGCGCACGGGCGGCGCGCGTGATTCCGGGCGGCGGCATGTACGGGCACCAGAGCGTGGCGAGCCTGCCCGCCGGCTTCCCCCAGTACTTCGAGCGCGCCGACGGCTGTCGGATCTGGGACGCGGACGGCAACGAGTACATCGACTACATGTCGGCCTACGGACCGAACCTGCTCGGTTACGGCAATGCAGCCGTGGAGCAAGCGGCCGCGGCCCAGCGCGCGAGGGGCGACTGCATGACCGGGCCAGGACCGGTGATGGTCGAGCTGGCAGAGACCTTCGTCGAGCTGGTCGATCACGCCGACTGGATGCTGCTCGCCAAGAACGGCACCGACGCGACCACGATCTGCGTGACGATCGCGCGCGCCGCCACGGGCAAGCGGACCGTGCTCAAGGCCCGCGGCGCCTACCACGGTGCCGCGCCTTGGTGCACGCCGGCGCGCGAGGGCGTGCTGAGCGAAGACCGCGCGCACCTGCACAGCTTCCACTACAACGACGTCGAGAGCCTGGAGCAGACGGTGGACGCTCACGCGGACGACCTGGCCGCGATCCTGGTGACGCCGTTCAAGCACGACGTCTTCCGCGACCAGGAGCTGGTGGACCCCGCCTTCGCGCGGCGTGTGCGCGAGCTGTGCGACCGCACGGGGGCGGCGCTAATCCTCGACGACGTGCGCGCTGGGCTGCGCATGGCCTACGGCTGCAGCTGGGAGCCGCTCGGGGTGCGGCCGGACCTGAGCGCCTGGAGTAAGGCGATCGCCAACGGCTACGCGCTGTCGGCGGTCGCAGGCGGCGAGGCGCTGCGTGAGGCGGGCGCGCGCATCTTCACCACCGGCTCCTTCTGGTTCTCGGCGGTGGCGATGGCGGCGGCGGTCGCGTGCATCGGCGAGGCCCGGCGCAGCCACGTGGTGGAGCGGACGCAAGCCCTCGGCGAGCGCCTGCGAGCCGGGCTGCGCTCCCAGGCATCGGCACACGGGGTCGGCCTGCGTCAGACCGGACCGGCGCAGATGCCGATGATCCTCTTCGACGACGACCCGGATCAGTCCCGCGTGAACCGCTGGACCGCCGAGACCGTGCGCCGGGGCGCCTACCTGCACCCCTACCACAACATGTTCATCAACGGCGGCCACACCGAAGCCGACATCGACCGCACCCTTCAGATCACGGAGGAGGCGTTCGCCGCGGCGGCCGCGCGCCGCTAGCCGAGGCCGAGGCCGAGACCGAGGCCATGACCGTGACCGTGACCGAGGCCGGAGTCGCGGCCGAGACCGTGACCGGGACGGAGACCCGGCTCGCGCCAGCGCCAGGCCCGGGG
>JAPPOT010000570.1 GCA_028817855.1 Myxococcales bacterium | reverse complement strand
GGCCCGGCGTCGGACCCGTTTGGCAATCCGCCGAGCGGCGTCGGGGAGGCCGACGCCGGGCCCATGCGGCCGCCGGTGCAGGACGAGACCTGCGTGGCAGCGCAGGAGCTCGACAGCTGTTGTGGCCAGGTGCGCGCCGTGACCCGCACCGAGCTGCTCGCGGAGACATGCCTGGCGCCGGTGGCCGCCGCCAGTGCCCAGCGCGAGCAGGGCGATGGTTCGTGCATCCCCGACTGCGATCAGCGCGACTGCTCGCCCGACTTCTCGAGCGTCGCCGCCCGCGTCGGTGGACAGTGCGTGCTGACCGACGAGTGCGAGTCGGACTCGGACTGCGTGCAGCTGCCCGAGGATCGGGCCTGCAAGTGCTGTGCGACCGTCGGCCCGCGCGCCCTGCTCGAGCGCGACTGGCCCGAGCTGTCGTGCGAGCCACCGCAGTGCAGCCTAGCCGAGTGCCTGCCCGTGGATGGCGTCCCCGCCTGCCGCGTCGGCCTCGACGGCAAGCGCCACTGCCAGGTGGGGCCGGACAGCTGTGCGGGCAGGGAAGAAGAGGCGGACCGGTGGCTGCGCACCCACGCCCACTGCGCCCGCGACGAGGACTGCACCCTGGCCCGTGTGGAAGCCCCGTGCCTGCCCACCTTCGTCTGCGAAGTGGCGGTCCGTACGGATGTCGAGACGGACGTCTTCGAAGGCGGCGCCCGTCACCTGGCCGAACAGTACGAGCAAAGGTGCGACACCTGCGTCATCGCCGACTGCGCCGATCCGGCGAGCCTGCGCGCCGTGTGTCGCGATGCGGAGTGTGTGGTCGAGAGCGAGTGAGCCCCCAAGCCCACCGCGTTCCGCAATTCGCGCGGCCAACGGCGTCACATCCGACCGGCACGGCGAGCGTGCTCTGACGAACTCTCACACACGCGGAGCGCGCACGTGCCCGCGGCCCGCTCAGCTCGCGCGCGGCCGCGGCTTGCCGCTCATCGAGAACCAGGTCGCCTTCGCCGCCGCGCACAGCGTGCCGTCGGCGTCGTGCAGCGCGGTGCCGGCGAAGAGCTTGCGGCCGTCGCGGCCGGCCTGCCAGCCGGTCACGATGTAGTCCTGATCGGCGCGCACCTCGCGCAGCTGATCGAAGACGATGCGACCGAGCAGCCCCGCGCGCTGCTTGTCGGCGATGAAGGCGAACGCGCCCGGGCAGTCCAGCGCCGAGAGCACCCACAGGCGACCGACGCTGCCGTCGGCCGCCGCGAAGCTCGCGCCGGGTCGCCAGCCGCCGGCCACCATCTTCACCCCGTCCAGCTCGATCGGCCCTGGGAAGATGCGCAGGGCGTCGCCCGCTTCGCGCGCGGGGCCGCAACCGAAGCACTGGTTGTGCACGCCGCGCCCGTCGTTGTAGTGCGAGGGCGAGCCAGCCTCCGCGGCGCGCGCTTGCTCCAGGGTCGGCGGCCTCGGGACCTCCAGCTCGAGCTTCTGCGGCTCGCAGTCCGCGGTCACCACCTCGCCGTGGACCAGCGCGAGCCGACCCTCTCCGACGGTCTGCAGCTCGAGGTCGGTGTCCAGCGGGCTGGGGCGCCGAAGGGTGACCTGGACTGGCCCCTGGGTGTGCGAGGCGAACAGACCCGACACGTAGCCGCCGTGCCCCATCGTGGGCGGTCCCTGAAACCGCCGCTCGATTTGAATTTTCATCAAAGCGGCTTAGCGCAGGCGCCCCACCGGGTCAAAGCCAGCCACGTTTGCCGATCGTGACACTGCGCGTTCCCAGCACCTGCCCGCTCGCGGTCTCCACCGTGCAGCTGTACTCACCCCGCTCGCCCTCACCGAAGCCGCGGATGCGCGACTGGGTGCGGTAGCCCTGCTTGCGGCCCCCTACGATGTCGAGCTCGACCCGCGCGCGTTCCTTGCCGTCCTTGCGCCACACATGGAAGAGCTGATCCCGCAATCCGAGCGGCGAGTAGATCGCGGTCGCGCAGATCAGCCTCTCTGGCGGTGCCTCCAGGTGCTCGACCGCCTCCGCGATCCACTTGCCCTCGCGCTGCGTGCCGATCTCCCCCTTCACCAGCCGCAGCGGCGCGGCCGGCACGATGCGCGCGGCGCCGAAGTAGAGCGAGGCGGGCAGCGCGAGTGCCACGATCGCCGCCACGACCGCGACGCGCTTGCGCTGCTCCGGCGCGACCTGGGCCGCTGCCAGCAGCGGCACGCCGGCGGCGGCGACGAAGGCCGCGAGCCACAGGCTCAGGCGCGTGGACAGCCCGAGCCCGGGCAGCACGGCCGTCAGCGCGACGAAGCTGCCCGACGCCGGGAGCACCGCGGACAGGCCCGGCTTGCGCAGCGCCCACTCGGTCAGGGGATCCCACAGCGAGGCAAGCGAGAGCCCGCCCAGCAGCAGGAGGAAGAGCGCGTGGCCGGCGTCCAGGGTGGCGGCCTGCACGAAGAAGGGCAGGGCGAAGAAGAGCGTCAGCTGGACCAGCGACTGCGTGAGCATGAGTGACGAGAAGCGCGCTGCGCCCAGCATGGCGCGTCGTACGCGCCCGTCCTCCTCGCCCCCAACCCGGCCGAGCCACTGCAGCGTGACCAGCACGATCCAGACCAGCACGGCCGCGCCCGTGAAGATCCACGCGCGCTCCGGCCCGCGGTCCATCAGGATCGCGCTGACCGCACCGACGCCGAGCGAGATCCACGGGATCAGGCGCCGCGCACGCGCGCCGAGCGACGGCTTCTTCGGCGCGTCCTCGACCGGCGCGTCCTCGACCGGGGCGTCCGTGCGAGCCTCCAGCTCCTCTTCCGGCGGCAGGTCGCCAAGCTCCTCGTCGACCGGATCGAGCACCTCGCCCATGGCGGCTGCATAGCACAGCCGTCCCGGCCGCGCCGATCAGGCGGCGGCTTCCTCGGTGGCGCTCTCGATGTACCGCGCGTTCTCCCGCTTCCAGTGCTCGATCACAGAGGAGTTGTCGTCGTCCCACGGGTGAAAGCTCGGCTTGTACCAACGCAGGTAGCCAGGGACCATGCGGCGGAAGAAGCCGGCGCGTCCCCAGAGGTAGTCGAGCCCCTTGAGGACGTCGCGAGCGCGAACCCGCTCGCTGTCGCGGCGCATCATGTCGAGCTGAATCCGGTGCACGACCGAGAAGAAGAGCATGGTGGCCTGCAGCATCACGTAGGCGCGCATCGCGTAGCTGCCGCCGACCGCGCGATAGACGTCGAAGGCGACGGCCTTGTGCTCGGTCTCCTCCACCGCATGCCACGCCCACAGGGGGCGCAGCTTCGGGTCCATGCCCTCGAGCAACTCGGGGTGCTCGAGCACCAGCCCACCCATCAGCGCCGTCAGGTGCTCGAGGCAGGCGGTCATCGCGAGCTGGAACTTCTCGCTGCGCTGCTGGCGTCCGTGGTCGAGCAGCTCGCGGACGAACTGCTCGTAGACCGCGACCGGCAGGCCCTGGCGCGTGATGATCTCGTTGAAGAGCCGGTGCTGGTAGGTGTGGTGGCCCTCCTGGCGCGCGAACTCGCGGATCTGACCGCGCAGCTCCGCGTCGCTGATCTCGCCCTCGAAGAAGCGCACGGAGTCGATGAAGAACTTCTCGCCCTCCGGAAAGATCGCCGACAGGGCGTTGAAGAAGTGTGAGATGAACTGGCTGTCGTCGACCCAATGCGACGGCACCTCGTCGTCCATACCGAAGCGCATCCGCCGCAGCTTCACGCGCACGCCATCGGGGATTCGTGTCAGTGCGCCCATCATCATGATCGACCCGTGGACCACACCGCCGTACACGGATGTGTGGTTGCCGTTAGAATGTAGCTTTGCGTCTGTATTGGATCAAGCGGACGTCAGCCCGACGGCCACCGCTCAGGCCCGGGCGGGCGCGGGGGCGGGCCCGCGGCCCGGCTCGGTCTCCGGCAGCCGCAGCATCGTCAGCACGCCCATCGAGAGGGCGAAGACCACGACGAAGCTCTGGAAGGCCCAGTCGTAGCTTCCGGTGCGGTCGAAGATGTAGGCCGCGAAGGGCTGGCCGATCATGTTGATCGGCAGCATCGCCGGGCTCATCAGCCCCATCACCCGCCCGAAGGCGTGGCGCCCGAAGGCGGCGCCGACGAGCGCGCCGTGCATTGGCACCACGCCGCCCATGCCGAAGCCGAAGAGCGCGCCCGACAGCAGCAACAGCGGGTAGGTGTCGGCCTGGAGCAGCGCGAGCACGCCCGCGATCTGGATCGCCGAGGCGAGCCACATGGCGCTGCGCTTGTCGACGCGGTCGGTCACCGCACCGAAGACCGGCTTGCCCAGCGCGCCGGCGCCTGCCATCGCGCTCAGGATCCAGGCAGCCGCGGCTGGGCTGAAGCCCAGGTCGGTCACGTGCGGCACGCTGTGGGTGAGGATCGCGCCCATGCAGGTGAAGTTGAGCGCCACCACGATCGCGATGACCCAGAAGTTGCGGTCGCGCAGCAGCGCTGCCGTGCTGGGCGCGGCCGGATCCTCGCCGTCGCCGTGGAGCACGGCATCGCCATCGGGCGCTTGCCCGATGTCTTCCGGGCGATTGATCACCCACATCCACACCGCCGGTGCGAGCAACAGCAGCGAGATGCCGGCGTAGACCAGGAAGGTGCTGCGCCAGCCGACCAGCGCGATCAGGGCCGTGCCGATCGGCGGCATCAACATGCCGCTCATGCTGATGCCCATGGTTGCGAGCCCGAGTGCCGTGCCGCGTCGGCCGATGAACCAGTTGGCCACCAGGGTCGAGCTCGACAGCCCGCCGAGCATGCACACACCCACGCCCATCAGCAGGCCGAAGACCACATAGAAGTGCCACAGTGCGCCGATCGCCGAGGCCACGATGAAGCCCGCACCCATCAGCCCCGCGCCGGCCGTCATCAGCGAGCGCGCGTGCCCGCCATCGAGCATGCGTCCGACGAGCGGCGCCACCGAAGCGCTCACCAGCTGCATCGCCACCAGCCCCATCGAGACGCCGAAGCGCGAGCCGCCGAAGTCCGTCGCCAGCGCCTTGAAGAAGACGCCGTAGGAATAGAAGACGAAGCCGACCGAGATGAAGTTCGTCAGGAAGGCGAGCGCGACGATTTTCCAGCCAAAGAACACGACAGACGAGCGGATTCTGACCCCATGTGGCGGTCGGTCAAGGTTGAATGGTCTTCAAAGCGGCTCGACCAGGTCGGGCAGGCGCCCCCGCTCGAGATCCTCGAGCAGCTGCTCGCCCAGCTGCTCGCTACGCGCCACCGCCTCCTGCCAGCGCGCGATGCGTTCCTCGGGCGCGTCGACGAAGGTCTCGAAGTCCTCGCGTGTCGGAATCTGGCCCCCGGGCAGGGAGGCCACCCAGCGCTCGTCCGGGTAGACCAGCAGCAGGTCCTGCAGCCAGGCTGGCCGCGCCGCCCGCAGGGGCACCAGCTTGTCGAACCAATTCGGTACGATTCGCGATTGGTGCAGCATCAGCAGCGCGACGCCGTCGCCGCCGGTCGTGACGGGCTGGTTGACGTGGTAGTCGGTCAGTCCGCCGTCCATGTAGCGGCCGCTGGGCGCCCCCGCGATGTCGCGCACCGGCGCCATGTAGAGCGGCACGGTGCCGCTCGCGAGCAGTGCCTCGCGCGCGTTGTCTGGCGTGAGCGCCGCGCGCGTGCCGGCCAACTGCGACAGCATACGATGCGGTGTCGCGGTGCCGCGCGTGAATAGAGTGCGCTCGAAGAAGAGCTCGCGCGAGCGCGGCGTCAGCAGGTTGAGCGCCGCCGCGAGGCCGAGCGTCGTGGTCTGCAGGGTGCGCCGCTCGGAGCCGGTGGTGCCCCGGGTACGCACCGCGATGAGCGCGAGCTCCAGGTCGCGGTGGGCGAGGGCATGCGCCACGTCGTCGTCCGGGAAGACGTTGGCCAAGAGCACGCGGTAGGCGGCGCTCACGGTGCGCGCATCCACGCCGCGCTCGAAGCGCTGACCGACATAGCCCTCCGCCAGCGCCCGGTGACAGGCCGCCGGATGGCGCGCTGACAGGGCCATGGCGCGCCAGGCGCCAGCGGAGGCGCCCAGCAACAGCAGCGGCTCACCGCGATCGCGCAGCAGGGGTGAGCCGAGCAGGGCCCGGTCGAGCCCGGCGACGACCAGCCACTTGGGGCCGGCGGCCGGTGCGATCAGGGCCCGCAGGGTCGCCGCCGAGAGCCCGTGCTCGCGCAGGGTGCGCTGGGCCCGCGGCCCGGCCCGGTAGCGCAGGTGCATCGCGGGCGTCCTCCCCCGCGCCGCCGTTGGGGTCAAGCCCGTGAAAGTAACCTCACATTTTCAGTAACTTGGGGAGCGGGTCTTGATCTTCTCGGAGCGGAATGACATGTCATTCCGCATGCAGGAAGCCGCATCTGCTGCCCCCATGAGCCGCGCCGAGCGCCGCCGCGCCGAGATCCTGGACGCCGCCTACCGGGTCTTCGCGGACCGCGGCTTCGCTGAGGCCACGATCGCGGACATCGCGAAGGAGCTCTCGATCGGGCACGGCACCTTCTACCGCTACTTCGAGAACAAGCAGGACATCTTCGACCACGTGGTCGACCTGGTGGTGGCGCGCATCAGCGCCGCCCTCGCCGACGAGCGCCCCGACGCCAGCGACGGACTCGAGGAGTACCGGGCGCAGGTGCGGCGCATCGCGGGCAACCTACTAGTCCTGCTCGACGAGGACCCGCGCGCGGCCAAGCTGCTCTTCGTCGAAGCCTGGGGCGTGAGCGACGCCCTCGACGCGCGCCTGCGCGAGATGTGGAGGCTCTTTGGCCAGGTCACGGGCGCCTATCTGGAGAACGGGCGCACGCGCGGCTTCCTGCGCGCCGACCTGGATGTGGAGATCACCGCGCTCGCCATCAACGCGATGATCTTCGAGGGCGGCCGCCAGGTGGTGCTGTCGGAGCGGGACGCGGGCGATGGCGCCGCCGCACGCGCGCGCTGGATCGATGCGGTGACGGCGATGATGTTCGACGGCGTGCGCAGCGCCGGGTGAGGGATCTCGCGGCGAGGGGTCGCCGCGCTCGGTTGGGAGGAATGGGATGGTCCAGGTCGACGTCTTTTGGTCATACGGAATCGGTGCGGGCTTCGCCTACGCCGCCAAGGAACAGCTCGCCCACAAGCCGCCCACCAAGGAAAACGGCGGCCTCATGTCCAACCCCTACTTCACGAAGAACCTGCTCTACCTGGCGACGCTCTTCGGTCCGAGCGGCATCTACCTGCTGTGGCAGTTCACCAGCTGGGAGACGATGCACGCGCTCGACAGGAGCATGCCCGCGTGGCTGGTGGTGGGCTTCGCGATCACCAACGTCACCCAGGGCATGCTCGGCTTCTGGGTGACCTACAAGCTCGCGATGGCCAGACGCCACTACCTGGCCTTTCTGCAACCGCTGATCGGCTACTTCGCCATGTTCTTCGTGCTGGTGCACGGCTGGGACGGCAAGGGCTACCAGCGCTTCTTCTCCCAGACCCGCGAGGAGTTCCTGCGCTGGACGCCGGCCAGCATCGCCGAGTGGTTGCTGTCACCGGTGGCGCTCACCCTGCTCGCGATGGGCACCGTGCTGATCCCGGTGATGGTCGGCTGGATGGGGCGCTGGATGGTCGAGGGCCAGCGCCTGCTGCGCACCGGCCGCGGGGGCAGCACGCGCGCGCCCTCCCGTGCCCCGCGCGGCATGGCCCAGTTGGCGGCGCTCATGCTGGTGCTGATTTTCGGCGTCGTGCTCGGCACCGCGATCGTCTCGAGCATGCTGATCCACCAGCTCGGCTGGATCGGCGGCACCCTGACCTTCCTCGTGCTCGGCCACTTCGCCATCTTTGGCAAGCCAGGCCTGCTACACCGCCTGTGGCGCACCCTCGATCCCACGGCACGGATCGACGACGGATCGAGCGGGACGGTGGCGGCGCGCGCTGCGTAGGCGCGTGCGGACACGGACACCGGCACGGACTCGGTCTCGGATGCGGTCACGGCCTCGGTCTCTGATGAGAGGTCGTGGTGGCCTGATCGGCTGCGAGGCGCGGCGCGGGCTGCAGGGC
>JAPPOT010000298.1 GCA_028817855.1 Myxococcales bacterium | reverse complement strand
CCGCAAGCTGGTGGCTCGGGCGCCAGCACCGCGGCCGGGTGGGGGTCGAAGGTGAGCACCCGCACGGCGCCTCCTGGGCCGGCCTGCTCGCGCGCCCGCGCCACCAGCTTGCGGTGGCCGCGGTGCACGCCGTCGTGGTTGCCGGGCACGACCACGGCCGGCCTTGCGGCCGCGTTTGACTGCGCTGCGCTCATCGCCCTGGCGCCGCGCAGGGTACGGCCGCGGGTGACCCCCGGTCAAACCGGCCGCGGCGAGCGCTTTGTCCGGCAATTGCGGGTAGGCTGGGCCCCCATGGGTGCCCTGCGCGCGCTGCTGGCCGTGGCCCTGCTTGTGCTTCCAGGTCCGGTCGCCAGGGCCGACGCGGGGCCCGGCTGGGTGGGTCCGCTGGTGGGGTTGGAGGCGAGCCCGGCGGAGCTCTTCGCCGCGCGCGTGCCGCTGGCTTCGCGCATCGCGCTGGCGCGGCGGCTCGGTCGCTACGGTCCGGCCGAGGGGGCGGTGGAGGCGCTGCTGGGTGGGCGGGAGGCCAAGCCGCCGCCGGCCCTGCGCGACGCGATTCTCCTGTCGCTCGCGCGGCGCGCTTCGCCGGCCGCGGTGGAGCCGGTGGCGAAGCGGCTCGAGGCTTCGGGGACGGCGCCGATTCACGCCTTCACGGTGCTATCTGCGGTGGGCGATCGGGAGGCGTTGTCGGCGCTGGCAGACGCTCTCGACCGACCCGAGCAGCGGGCCGCGGCGGCGCGCGCGCTGCGCCTGTCGGGCCCGGCGGCGGGGCCGGTGCTGGCCGCGGCCCTGACCGGGCCGGCGGCGCCGCTGGCGGTCCGCAGCCTGGAGAAAATGGGTGCGGCTGCCGCCGCAGCGGTGCCGGCGCTGGTGTCGGCGTTGGCGATCGACGACCTGCGGCAGCGGGCGGCGGTGGTGCGGGCGCTGGGCGCGATCGGGGAGGCCGCTGCGGCGGCGCCACTGCTGGCCCACGTGGACGATCCGGAGCCGGTCGGCGCGGCGGTGGCGGTGGCGCTGGGGCAGGTGGCCACGCCGCGGCAGGCAGCGACGTTGCGGCGGCTCTACGAGCGCGCGGGCGCGAAACGGGCGGCGCAGTGGATCCCGGCGCTGGTGCGGGCCGATCCGGCGGGTGCGGCGCCGGTGCTGGAGCGCGCGCTCGCGAAAGGCGATGCGCGCACGGGCGCGGCGCTGGAGGCGCTGATGGCGGCGGAGCGGCCCCACCGCACGTGGCTGCGGTTGCTGGCGGCGCAGCTGCGCGGGCCGCGCGGCGATGGGGCGGCGAGTGCGCTCGCGCGTGCGGGGGCCTTTGGCGTCGAGCAGCTGTTGGACGCCCGCGGGGTGCCGGCGATGCGGGTGGCACGGCCACTCGCCATCGCGCTGCGGGGCGAGCCGGTGGAGCTGGAGGGCCTGCGGGAGCGGGGGCTTTCGTGGCTGCGGGGCTTGCCGGCGTCGCCCGCGCGGCGGGCGCGGCGCGCGCTGGCGCAGGAGCCGCAGGTGGGGCCGCGCGTGGCTGCGGCGCTGCGTGGGCAGGACGTGGGTGCGCGCGCCGCGGCCGGTTGGGCGGCCCTGTGGCTGGCCGATCCGGAGCTGTCGGCTCCGGTGGCAGCGGCCCTGGCGCGCGAGCGCGATCCGGAGGTCTTCCGGCGCCTGGCCGCGGCCGCGGGGGTGCTGCGCGCGCCGGTTGCGCCGGGTGTGCTGGAGGCGCACTTCGAGCGGCCCGAGACGGGGCCGGAGGCGCTGTTGCTGGCGGCCACGCTGGCGATGGGCGAGCCGCCACGCGCCCTGCGTCTGCGCCTGCGGCGGCTGCTGTCTTCGCGCAGCAATCCACGCGTGAGGGTGGCGTCTGCGCGCGCGCTCGCGGTGCTGGGGGATCGCAGTGCGGTGGCGCCGCTGCTGGCGGCGCTGTCGGATCCGGCGGCCGAGCTGCGGATGGCGTCTGCGCGGGCGCTTTCCGTGTTGGCGCCGGAGCGCGCGCGGCGCGAGCTGCGGGCCCACGGGCGCATCGAGGTCGATGGGCGCGTGCGGGGGGCGGTGCGGCGGCTCTCGCGGGCGCAGGAGACGGTGGTGCTGGCGCCCGCGGGTGGGCGTGTGCTGCAGGCGCGGCTGCGCGGGCCGGCGGTGCCGCGGGGGCTCGGCCCGGAGGTGGATGTGCTGCTGCAGGACGGGCGCTGGCTGCGGATGCGGCCCCTGTTCGAGGGGCACATCCTGCTGGCGGACCTGCCCGGGGGGCGGGCTCAGCTCCGGGTCCTGCCGTAGTCATTCCGTCCCCGAGCCCCGCTGGGTTTGCCCGCGCCCAGGCGCGGGCGTGCACCCCCACCCGACCACCCGTTAATGGAAGCGGGGCTCGGTTCGCCGAGGTATCGGTGGGCACGGGCTCGGAGTCGGGCACGGAGTCGGGCACGGGCACGGGCTCGGACTCGGACTCGGGCTCGGTCACGGGCACGGGCTCGGAGTCGGTCACGGGCACGGGCTCGGACTCGGACTCGGGCTCGGTCACGGAAGCTCCGGGCACCACGTCGCCTGGTGGCACGGCTGCGAGCAGCACCACAGGCTCGCCGCGATTCCCTGTCAGTATTGAGATACAGCCAATCGGCCGGCGGTTGACCCTGCGCCCAGGGGTCGGGCATCGTTCTGAATTCAGGAGAGATTGTTGCCACCCAGGGCCCAGGGCAAGGGCGCCAAGCGCGCCACCGACGACGAACAGCTCCCCTTCGAGACCATCCTCGAGCAGCTCGAGGAGGTGGTCGAGACCCTGGAGGAGGGTGACGCCCCGCTGGAAGAGGCGCTCACCACCTTCGAGCGGGGCGTGCGGCTGGCCCGGCTTGGGGGGGCGCGCCTCGACGAGGCCGAGCGCCGCATCGATGTACTGCTGAGCGACCAGGATCCGGAGCGCACGCGCCCGCTGGAGCAGGAGCCATCCGACGATGAGTGACGACGTCCTTTCGGTACCGACCCCCTTCCAAGACGTGGCCACCCTGGCCCAGGGCTATATGAATCGCGCCGATGGCGAGCGGCTGCTGCTGCCCCTGAGCGTGAACGTGGGCGAAGGGCAGGGTGTGCGCTTCGTGGTGGCGCTGGCCGATGGCACGCCCGCGTTTGCCGGCGCGGGGCGCGCCAGCCAGATCAGCGATCAAGGCGAGGCGGTGCCGCCGGAGTCGCGCTACGAGACGCTGCTCGAGGCGCTGCAGTTCGACGAGCGATCGCAGCCCGTCTACGACTACATCGTGGCGGTGCGCAGCGCGGCCTACGCCCAGCCCACAGAGGGCGAGGCCGAGGCCGAGGCTGAGGCAGTCGAGGGCGAGCCTGCCGAGGGGTCGGCCTACGAGGAGGCCGGCTTCGAGGAGGTGGAGCAGGGCGAGGCCGTCGAGTACGACGTGGATGACGGTGGCTTCGACGAGGAAGCGACCGCGTACATCGGGCCGCCCCAGGGTGTGAGCGAGGCGCAAGAGGCTCCGGCGGAGGCCTACGCGCAGCCCGAGGAGGCGGGTGAGGTCTACGTCCAGGCGGAGGGCTACGGCGAGCCAGCCGAGGAGTACGCGGAGCAGCCCGCGGACGCGGTGGCCTACGCGGAACAGCCCGTCGAAGCGGTGGCCTACGCGGAACAGCCCGTCGAGGGGTACGCCGAGCAGCCCGTCGAAGCCGCGGCCTACGCGGAACCCGAGCCGGCGGTGGCATCCCAACCCCAGAGCCTGACGCCCGAGCTGATCCCGACCGGGATGTTGACGCGACCCGCGCTCGGCGTGCACTGGGCGCCCGCACCGCCACGTCGACCGACACCGCGCCCGTCGAGCGGGCTGTTCCAGTACAACGGCGGCGGGCTGCCCGCGCCCGCGGCGGCGCCGCGCCCGGAGCTGGATCCGATGTACTGGGTGGCGCGCGCGCCGCACCCGAGCGATCAGGCCGCGGCGCAGGCTCAGGCGGCCGAGGCGCCCGCGGCGGAGCCGAGCTACCAGGAGGAAGGCCACGCGGACGAGCCGACCTACGCGCAGGAGGCACTGGCGGAGGGTGAGGCCGTGGGCTTCGAGGCAGCCGCAGCGCCAGTGGAAGACACCGGTCACGAAGGGGTCGCCGAAGCGAGCTACGCAGAGGCGTCCGCGGAGGAAAGCTACGGGGAGGCGCCTGTCGAGGAGGCCTACGCGGAGTCCGCGGCCGAGCCGGTCGGCGAGGAGGGGCTCGAGGCGGCCGCCGACGTCGAGGCTGCGCCTACCGAGGCGGCTGTCGAGAGCACCTACGAAGACGACGCCGATGCGATGGAGGTCACGATCGACGAAGCTGAGGTGGAGGACGAAGCCGCCATCTCGGTCGCGCCCGAGTCCTTCGACGAGACCGCTTCGGACGAGGCCGAGGTCGACGTCGAGGACGAGGAGGACGACGTCGAGATCGAGACCGGCGAGGACGAGCCGGCCTGAGGGCGCTGAGGCGGCCGAGCCGCCGACCCGAGACGTGGCGACAGGCGCGCGCGGTGGTTACCTGATCACAGGTGAGCGCCGAGAGATCGCGGCGGCTCGGCCGCATCCTGTCTATCCTGTTGCCGCTGCTGGCGTTTCTGGTCGGCATCCGCGGGATGGGCGTCGGCTTCGAGCTGTTGGGGCGCGAGGCGCTGGAGCGCTTCTTTCAGGTCTCCGAGAACCCCTTCGTGGGTTTGCTGATCGGCATCCTCAGCACGTCGATCGTCCAGAGCTCGTCGGTGACGACGTCGATGATCGTCGGGCTGGTGGCGGCGCCGGTCGCGCCGCTGCCGGTCGCCAACGCGATCCCGATGGTGATGGGCGCCAACATCGGCACGACCGTGACCAATACGATCGTCTCCCTCGGGCACGTGACGCGGCCGCGCGAGTTCGAGCGCGCGATCGCGGCGGGGACGTGCGACGACTTCTTCAACCTGCTGGCGGTGGCGGTGCTGCTGCCGCTCGAGATGGCGACGGGTGCCTTCGAGCAGCTCTCGGGATGGTTGGTGCGGCGTGTGCCCCGCGGCGACGGCGAGCGCCTGGGCAATCCGGTGTCGGCGCTGGCGGATGCGGTGCTCGACCCGCTGCGTGACGCGAGCCTTTCGCTGGTGACCACGCCCCGCGCGGGGGCCGCGATCTTCTTGTTCATCAGCATGGGGGTCATCTTCGGAGCGCTCTACGCGTTGGTGCGGCAGCTTCGGGTGCTCGCGGGGGGCCGGCTGGAGCGCGCGGTGACGCGCACGCTCGATGCCAGCCCCTTTGTCGGCCTCTCGATCGGGGCCGGGATGACCGCGCTGGTGCAGTCCAGCTCGCTGACGCTGTCGATGCTGGTGCCGCTGGCGGGCACTGGGCTGGTCACGCTGGAGCAGGTCTTCCCGCTGATGTTGGGCGCCAATTTTGGCACCACGATCACGGCCTTCCTGGCGTCCACCGCGGTGCCACTGTCGACGTTCCAGCAGGCGGTGCAGATCGCGCTCGTCCATATGCTCTTCAACGTGGCGGGGATCGTCCTCGTCTATCCGTCCGCGCGCCTGCGACGGGTGCCGCTGTCGCTGTCGCGCTGGCTGGCGACGGTGGCAGTGGGCTCCAAGCTGCGCGCGGCGACCTACGTGGTGCTGCTCTTTTATGGGCTGCCGCTGGGCGCGCTGTTACTTTGGCGCGGGCTGTGATCACCCTCGCGGTTGCGGTGGTGCAAGTGGGGGATATCTCCCCCTCGGAAAGCGCTCCATGCAGCAATTCGCCCATTCCCTGCCGGCTTCGCCGGGTCCGCTCCGCTGGCCCGGTCAGCTGGGACGGGCCACGCTGCGCTTCGTCGGCTCGACCGGACGGCGCGCGCTCTTCCTGCGCGACGCCGTAGCAGCGCTGCTACGGCCGCCCCTGCGCGTGCGGCTGATGGTCGAGCAACTCTACTTGATCGGAAACCGCTCGGTCTGGCTGATCGTGCTGACCTCGGTCTTCACCGGGATGGTTCTGACGCTCCAGGGCTACAACGTGTTGGTGCGCTTCGGCAGCGAGGAGCTGGTCGGCTCGCTGGTGGCGCTGAGCCTGATCCGCGAGCTGGGGCCGGTGCTGGCGGCGCTGATGCTGACCGCGCGGGCCGGCTCGGCGATCGCCGCCACGCTGGGCAATATGCGGCTGACCGAGCAGATCGACGCGATGCGCGCGATGGCCGTCGACCCGATCCAGTACCTGGTCACGCCGCGCCTGGTGGCGTCGGTGGTGGCCGGGCCGCTGCTCACGACGGTCTTCATCCTGAGCGGCATCGGCGCGGGCTATCTCTTCGGGGTGTCGGTGCTGGGGCTCGAGGGCAGCACCTTCATCGCGAACGTGCGGCGCTCGGTGGAGTGGTCCGACGTGCAGTCGGGGTTGATCAAGGCGCTGGTCTTCGCGGTCTCGATGGCCTGGGTCTCGACCTTTCGAGGCTTCTTCGCGCGCGGCGGTGCCGAGGGCGTCGGGCTGGCGACGATGGCGGCGGTGGTGGAGATCGCCGTGCTGATCCTGGTGGGGGACTACGTGATGACGGCGCTGATGTTCTGAGGTGAGTGTGGATCTGAAACTGATAGGGAATCGCCGAGGTTCGCCCAGGAGCGGCTTACGTCCTCGGGAAAATCCTCGACGTAGCGCTGCTACGCCTCCGGTTTTCCCTGCGGGCGCGCTCGCTCCTGAACGAACCTCGACGATTCGAGTAGCGGGCGGCGCGTGGCGCTTCCAATGCAGGTGCCACGAGGCAACGCGGTGCCTTCGGCCCGGCACGTACGGCGTCAAGACTGAGGTCGGGCGATGAGCGAGTACACACGCGTCGAGATGGCTGTCGGGATGTTCGTGCTGCTGGGGCTCTGCGCGCTGGGTTACCTGTCGGTGTCGATCGGCGGCGCGAGCCTGTGGCCCACCGATCGCTACGGCATCAGCGCGCGCTTCGCGAGCGTCGGCGATCTCTCCGAGGGCGCGGTCGTGAAGCTGGCCGGCGTCTCTGTGGGCGAGGTGGATTCGATCGGGATCGATCGCTACGCGGCGCGTGTAGGGATGCGCATCGACCGATCACTGGAGTTGCCGGCGGACACGATCGCGTCGGTGAAGACCGAGGGGCTGTTGGGCGAGGCCTACGTATCGCTGTCGCCCGGCGCGTCCGAGGACAACCTGCAGGACGGGGGGCGCATTACACAGACCGAGCCGCCCCTGGACCTGTTCGAGCTGGTGGAGAAGTACGCCTTCGATCGCGATGACGACCTCGAGGGCGACGAGGCTGCGGAGGGCGACGGGGGGAAGACCTCGCCCTTCCCCGATCCCCTGGAGTGAGCAGATGGCTGAACGAGTGGCACGGCTGTGGCTGTTGTCGATTGCGGTTGGAGTTGCGGCGTCGGCGCTGCCGGCGCGGGCGGAGCCGTTGACGCGGGCGGCGGCGATCCGCATGGCGATGGCGCAGAACCCGCAGGTGGCGGCGGCGCGCGCGCGCGAGGCGGGCGCCGAGGCTCGCGCCCGGCAGGTGGACGCGGCGGGCTACCCCGAGGTGACGGTGAGCGTGGGGGTGGGTCCGGGCCTGAAGGCGACGCTGGTGGACGGCACGGCGGCACGCTCCGAGGAGGACGCCTACGACTTCGAGCTGGCCGATGTCTCGGTGGTGGTAGGCAGTCAGCTGGAGGTGCTGCAGCCGCTCTATACGTTTGGCAAGATCGGGCGGCGCGACGACGCCACGCGGCACGACCGGCGCGCGCGCGAGGCCCAGACGCGGATGACGCGGTTGGAGGTGGCGCTGGAGGCGGCGCGCCTCTACGAGGGGTTGCTGTTCGCGCAGGATGCGGCGCTCTTCTTCGAGGACGTGGAGCGGCAGCTGGGCGATACGATCGAATCGACGGTGGAGCGCATCGAGGATGGCGAGCCGGACGTCAGCGAGGCGGAGCTGCTGCAGCTCAAGAGCGCGCGCAGCTTCGCGTTGCTACAGCTGCATCGGGCCAACGCCAGCGTGCGGCAGGCCCGGGGCGGGCTGCGGGCGTACCTGGGGCTGTCGCCGGAGGCGCCTCTGGAGTTGGCGAGTGATCGGCTGGCGACGCTCGGCAGCGAGCCGGGACAGCTCGAGC
>JAPPOT010000639.1:5527-8033 GCA_028817855.1 Myxococcales bacterium | reverse complement strand
GAGCTTCCTGTCACTCGGGGGGTGGGCGGCAGTCCGCGCACTCGATCGTGTTTCCGCAGCCGTCGGGGCCGATGTACGGACCCAGGTGGCAGACGTCGATGCACTCGACCGGCGCGCAGCAGCTGCCGCTGGCGTCGCACACCAGCGAGCCCTCGCAGCTGCAGTCGAGGGGCCCGCCGCAGCCGTCGTCGGTGGTGTTGCAGTCGACGCCCTCGTCGCCACAGCTCTTCGGCGTGCAGCACAGGTTGTCGACACACTCCTGGCCGCCGCCGCAGCTGCCACAGGAGGTCTCGCCGCCGCAGCCGTCGCTGACCATGCCGCACTCCAGCTCGCCGTCGCAGGCCTGGGGCTCGCACAGATCGCAGACGTTGGCGGTCACCTGGCCGCAGACCTCACCCTCGCCGCAGCCGCCACAGGTGATCGAGCCGCCGCAGCCGTCGGAGATCTCGCCGCACTCGCCGGGATCGCAGGCGGTCTTCGGCGTGCAGGGGCTGCAGACGTTGGCCGCCTGGCCGGGCACGCTGCAGTACTCCCCGTCGGGGCAGCCGCCGCAGTCGAGCTCACCGCCACAGCCATCGGCGGCGCTGCCGCAGGTGAAGCCCAGCTCCTCGCAGGTGGTGGGCGTGCACGGGGTGCAGACGTTGGCGCTCACCAGCCCGCAGGCCTGGGGCTCGCCCTGGGCGGAGAGCGGGCACTCGCCGCAACTGACGGTGCCGCCGCAACCGTCGGCGATCTCGCCGCAGGCGTCCGCGGGACAGGCCTCGGGCACGCAGCACTCGTGGCGGTAGCAGGTCGTGGGATCGTCCTCGTCGATCTTGGGGCAGTCGCCACAGTCGAGCGTGCCGCCGCAGCCATCGCTGCCGGTGCCGCAGGCCCACTCCCGCTCGTCGCAGGTCATGGGCACGCAGCTCTCGCACACGTTGTCGACGCAGATCTCGCCCGCCGGGCAGCGGCCGCACTCGACCTCGGCACCGCTGCAGGCGTCGGTCACCGTGCCGCAGTTCTTCATCAGCAACTCGCACGCGGCGGGCGGCGGCGGGGGACGGCAGCGGTTGTTGAAGCAGACCTCGCCGTCGTCGCACCCACCGCACTCGAGGCTGCCGCCACAGCCGTCGCTGAGCACGCCGCACTCGGCGCCCTCGAGCTCGCAGGTGGTCGGCGCGCAGGGCAGGCAGCGCTTGCTGACCGCGTCGCAGGCGTCGTCCTCCAACTCGCAGACCTCGCACTCCAGCACCCCGCCGCAGCCGTCGGCCAGCTGCCCGCAGGCCATCAGCGTGCCGCACTCGCGCGGCTGGCAGACGCCGCAGGTGCCGGTGGCCGCGTCACAGACCTGGTCGACCTGGCAGCCGCCGCAGGGCACCGGGGCGCCGCAGGCGTCGAGCAGCACGCCGCACTGCTTGTCGGCGGTCTCGCACGCCTCCTCGACGGCGCGGCAGGTGTTGTCGGCGCTGTCGCACAGCAGGCCGGCCTCGCAGGTGCCGCAGCGCAGCACCCCACCGCAGCCATCGGCGATCACGCCGCAGGTGGCCCCACGCTCGGCGCAGGTGGTGGGCGCGCACAACTCCCCCGGCGTCAGCGCGCCGGGATCGATCGGCTCGGAGACGCCCGCATCGCCGTTGCCGGCGCCGTCGGCACGCCCATCGGTGTTGCCGAAGTCGCCGGGTCGCTCCCCGTCGCCCGGGCCGGCCTTGTCGCCGGAGGCGTCGCCCCCGTCGGGGCCGCTCTCACCGGGCAGCATCCCGTCACTTCCGTCCTCGCCGGCGCACGCGACCACCAAGAAAGCCGCGAAAAACGCTGGGCGCAGCAGCTTTGCCCCAGGTCTTGTCATGCATCTCCTCGGGCCCGCCGGACAGGTCCAATCGTCCAGTGCACCCAACAAAATACATTAACACAAGAACTCGAACCTCACCAATTGGGGGTGCAAGAAATTTGGCTATTCGGGGCGGACGACGGTGATGCGCTTCAGGTCCAGGCCGCCCGGGTACATGTAGCTGGTGAAGCGGCCGTAGCCATAGACGACCAGGCCGAAGGGCGCGCCGGCGGAGATCCGGTGCACGTCCGGCCCGTCCTCGGGAAGGCGATAGCGGGTGACCTCCAGGTCGCTGTCGCCCACATCCCGGCGGTCGCCCTCAAGCTCCTCGCCGTCCAGGCTGACGACGGTGCCGATCGGCGCGATCACGTTGATGAAGCTCACGATCGAGTTCGATCAGGTCGTGGACGTCGAGGAGCTGACGGTCACCAACCTCTACGACTGGGGCATCATCCAGATCGAGGTCGGGACCTACACCGTCGACGGCGAGGTGACCGAGTTCACAGCCGAGAGCTCCAACGGCACGCTGACGGTGCCGGTCGACGCGCAGCCGACGACCACGATCTCCTTCCGCGCGTCGGGCGACTGGTCCGGCTGGCTGGACAACGGCTTCACGCTGGAGTCGATCTCCTTCTCCTCCGTCGACAGCGTCAGCGCGGTCCCCGAGCTGGATCCGAACGCTGCACCGGCTGCAGT
>JAPPOT010000639.1:0-5517 GCA_028817855.1 Myxococcales bacterium | reverse complement strand
GGCTGCAGTCGCCTTCGTGGTCGGCAGCGCCCTGCGTCTGAGCGAGAGCCGTCGCGGCCGCGCCTGAGCCCGCCGTTCACGGTGCTGAGTGCTCGCACCACGGCGCGCCTGCTGTGCGCCGTGCTGCTGTGGTGGTCGCCGGGTTGCAGCGGCGGCGACGGCAACGCCGCGCTCGAGGCCCAGGTGGCGCGGGCGCGCGCGCACCTGGCAGCGGGTGAGCAGACGCAGGCGATCGCCGCCTTCGAGAAAGCACTGGCGATCCAGGAGCAGTTTCCGACATTGCTCGCCCTGGCCCAGCTCCACGCGACCCGCGCGGAGTGGGACGAGGCCGAGTCGTACCTGAAGCGGGCGCGCGCGCTGTCCCCGCTGTCGGTGGACGCGCAGCTGGGCCTGGCCGATGTCGCGACCGCCCGCGGGCGCTGGGACGAGGCGCGCGCGCTCTACGTGGAGCTCAGCGAGCGGCTGCCACTCGAGCCAACTCCGCGGCTGTTGCTGGGCGCGTTGGCGGATACGGACGAACGCGCGGGCATCGCACAGCGCGAGCTTTCGGCGTGGCGCAAGCGCGCCAAGGCGCTGGAAGCGAGCCGCGAGCTGCTCGTGGTCGAGGCCGCGCTCCACCGCATGCTGGGCGAGGCCGACAAGGCGCGCGGAGGGCTCAAGCAGGCGCGCAACGTCCCGGTGCAAGACGTGGAGCGGGCCACGCGGCTCGCGCGGCTCTATCTCGAGCAACGGCAGTGGGCCCCCGCCCGGGCCCTGCTGGAGGGCGCCACCCAGAAGGCACCGCGCACGCGCTCGCTGTGGCTCTTGCTCGCCGCGGCCTCGGTCGAGGCGGGGGCCCACGAGGCGGCGCGCCAGGCCGTGAAGGTGGCCGACGGACTCCCTCACGACCGCGAGCACGCCGGCGCAGAGGGCGCTGTGCTGCGTGCGCGCATCGACATCGCCGGCGGGCGCGCGGCCGCAGCCCGCGCGCAGCTGGAAGCCACCCTCAAGGGCGGTGGGCATGATCCGGATGGCGAGGCGCGGCTGCGTTACTGGCTGGCACGCAGCCTGATTCGGCTGCAGCAGCAGGCGGAGGCGCGCGCGCAGCTGGAGCGAGTGCCCGAGCAGGTCGGGTCCCATCCCGCCGCGCAGCTGGCTCTGGCCGAGCTCGATGCCAGCGCCGGAAAGCCCGATCTGGCCCGGGCACGCCTCGCCGGCCTGACCGCGCGCCGACTCCCGGTCGAGGCCCACCTGCTGCTGGCCCGTCTGGAGCACAGCGCTGGCAACGCACCGGCCGCCGAGCAGGCCCTGCGCCGAGGGCTGGAACAGCATCCCCGCTCGAGCCAGCTCTGGCTCGGCCTCGGCAAGCTGCTGCGGAGCACCGACCGGGCCCCGCGCGCTGCGGCCGCCTTCGACCAGGTCCTGCGCGAGCATCCGACCCACGGCGAAGCGCTCGGCCTACGCGCCCAGCTCGCCAGCCAGGAGGGCGACGTCACGCGTGCGACCCAGCTCTACCGCGCGTTGTTGGCGCGCGAGCCGCGCCACGTCGCTGCCCTCAACAACCTGGCGCTGCTGCTCGCGCACGAGCCGGACGGCTTGGCGGAAGCGCTCGAGCTGGCCAAAACCGCACAGGCCGAGCGCCCCGAGGACGGTCGCATCGCGGACACCCTCGGCTGGATTCACCACCGGCGTGGCGAGCGCGCGCAGGCCGAGCGGTGGCTGCGGGAGGCCCACCGCGCGGCGCCGGACGACCCACGCGTGCTCTACCACCTCGGCGCTGAGCTGATCGCGGGCGGCGAGACGCGAGCCGGGCTCGAGCTGCTGCGCAAGGCGCTGGCGCGCTCCGCGGAGTTCGAGGGCGCGGACGAAGCGCGAGCGCTGCTCGCCAACCACTGAGCGGTCCGGGCCCACTGTACCTAGCCCACGCCGCCAACCGATTCCGGCTGGCCCAATCCCCCCTTACAGCGGGATTGGCTAGCTCGCGGTCGATGGCTGCAGGCCGGACCAGAAGGCGGCTTGGTACCCCAACAAACCAGGGTAGATTCGGGGGGTGTGATGTGGGATAAACACCGACTTGCACAAGCTGTGCAACGAGCTGTGCAGTGAGCTGTGCAGCCGCTGTGCACGCCAGGCCGGGGGCAGGGGGCAATGGCTGGTTATTGCCTAACATTCTTGGGTGGTGCGGTTATTGCAGACGGACGGCACACCCGTGTCCTGCTTCACCAACGGGGCACACCAGGACGAAGACACATCGATGACCGATACGTCTAACAGCAGCGGAATCATCCGGCCCTTCGAGACCGAGCTGCGCTTCGGCGCCCGGTTGATCGATCTGGCCTGTGTGGGGGCGGCACTGTGGCTCGCGTCACGCATCCAGGGCGAGCCCTGGGGCAACGCCCAGAGCATCGCCGCCATCAGCGGCTGCGTGCTCTTCTACCTCTCCGGTCACGCCACCGGGCTCTATCGCTGGGCGCGCGGCGGTAGCCTGCTGGAGGAGCTCCGCAGCGTCTGGATGACGTGGATCATCGCGTTCCTGATGCTGCTCTTCCTCGCCTTCGCGACCAAGACCTCGGCCGACCACTCGCGCCGGGTCGTGATGAGCTGGGCGATGCTCGCACCGGCGGTCGTGACGATCTGGCGGCTGATCCTGGGTGTGGTGGCCCACGAAGCCCGCGCCCGTGGCTACAACAGCCGCAGCGCCGCAATCGTCGGCGTCAGCCGCCTGGGCGAGAGCCTGGCCAACCGTATCGAGCGCTCGCCCTGGATGGGTCTGCGCCTGAAGGGCTTCTACGACGACCGCGGCCTGGAGCGCTCCAAGCCGAGCAGCGAATTCCGTTGGGATCTCGAGGGCGGCTTCGACGAGCTGGTCGACGCGGCCCGCCGCGGCGAGGTGGACCTGGTCTACATCGCCCTGCCCCCGCGCGCCGAGCCGCGCACCGCCGAGCTGATCCGGCGCCTGTCGGACACCACCGCCTCGGTCTACCTGGCCTACGACTTCGGCGGCTTCGACCTGCTGCGCGCCGACTGGTCCAAGATGGGCGACATCCCGGTGATGTCAGTGGTCGAGAACCCGTTCCAGGGTGCCGAGGGCATGCTGAAGCGGGTCGAGGACATCATCCTGGGCTCGGTCATCCTGATGATGATCGCGGTGCCGATGCTGCTCGTTGCCTTGGGCGTGAAGCTGACCTCGCCCGGCCCGGTCTTCTTCCGCCAGCGCCGCTACGGCCTCAACGGCGAGGAGATCCGGGTGCTGAAGTTCCGCACGATGACCGTCTGCGAGGACGGCCCGGTGGTCCAGCAGGCCCAGAAGAACGACCAGCGCATCACGCCCTTCGGCGCCTTCCTGCGGCGCACCTCGCTCGACGAGCTGCCCCAGTTCCTGCAGGTGATCACGGGCACGATGTCGATCGTCGGCCCGCGGCCCCACGCCGTGGCCCACAACGAGCAGTACCGCTCGCTGATCCCGGGCTACATGCTGCGCCACAAGGTCAAGCCGGGTATCACCGGCTGGGCCCAGGTCAACGGCTGGCGCGGCGAAACCGACACGCTCGACAAGATGGAGAAGCGTGTCGAGTACGACCTCGACTACATCCGAAAGTGGGGACTCGCTTTCGACCTGCAGATTATTGCGATGACGGTGCGCCAGGTGCTTGGCCACCGCAACGCCTACTAGCGGCGCGCTTGAGGGGGCTCCCGCGAATCTGGCCAGCCGTGTGACGTCTGCACGGCTGGCCAGAAGTAGTCTTCCCGGGGGGCCCGCGCTACACTTCGGTGCGGGAAACCTCCTCGATCCCGGGCGCATGGGCCATGGCGCAGGAAGCAACCAGGGAGCGCAAGCAACTCCGGGCGTCGGTCGCGCTGCTGGCGCGCTACGGCGCACCCTCGGAGTCGGAGGTGGCAGACGGCATCTGCCTGAACCTCTCGCGCTCCGGCATGTTCCTCGGCACCGCCCGGCCCGTCACGGTCGGCTCGCTACTCAAGATCGACTGCGAGCTGCTGGAAGCCGACGAGCACATCCGCGGTGTCGCCCGAGTCATCTGGGTGCGACACGAGGCGGCCGGCGAGAACCGGCCCGCGGGCATGGGCCTGCGCTTCCTCAACCTGGAGTCGGGATCCGACAAGCTGATCGAGAGGATCTTGGAGCGCGGTGACGTGGGCAACGCGGGGCGCCGCGGCCGCAGCGACCCTCCGGACGCCCACCCGAGCCCCTCGCCCCGTCCGAAGCTCGTCTCGGTCGCCCCCATGCGCGAGGTGCGGTCCTCACCGCCGCCCGAGAGCGCCGAGGAAGACCGGGCCACGTCGCCCAGCGGCAGCCCGCTGCCGTCGTCGTCGCGGCCGCCCGCGAGCCACTCCTCGAACCCGCCCGCGCGCCGCTCGAGAGATGCCGAGGAGCTGCGCGAGCGCCTGCTGAAGACCCGGCGCTACAACCGGGCCGACGAGCTGGAGATGACGCGCGCGGAGATCGCACCGCCGCCGACCACCCCCCCAGCGCCCGAGCCGGAGGCGCCGAGGCCGGAGAAGAAGAAGGGCGTCTCCAAGGCCACCCGACGCGAGATCCTGCCGCGCATCGACGAGGAGCTGGGCGAGGGCGAGGACACGGCGAGCCGGCCCACCCAGCCGGAGAGCTTCCCGGCCGACGAGCAAGGGTCGACGGACAGCGACCGCGCCCCCGCGCGCGAAGGCGAGCGAAGCGACCCGCCGCCCCGGGACGACCGCCCCAAGTCACGGGAGAGCGACCGCAGCAAGCGCGAGCTCGACCGCACGCAGATGCATGGGAGCGACCGGCCCACCCGGGACAGCGACCGCGCGAAGGCCCGGGGCAGCGAGCGAAGCAAGCCGCGCAGCAGTGATCGGCCCGCCCGGGACAGCGAGCGCAGCAAGGCTCGCGGAAGCGACCGCCCTGGAACCAAGGACGGCGCGATGCAGCGCCGCCACGACGACCTGGAGCGGCCGCACGATCCGGCCTGGCGGGCCCAGCGCCTCGCGGAGCTCCTGGCCGCCGAGCAGGAAGCCATGGACTCCGAGACCGGCAGCCCCAGCCCCCTGCACGAGGAGGCCGAGGAAGCCGAGCTGGGCAGCAGCCCCCAGGGCCGGGGTCGACGCATGCTCTTGGCCGGCGTCGCGCTTCTGCTGGTCGTGGGCCTGTTCGCATTCGCGGTCATGAACAAGCGCAAGGCCTCCACGAAGCAAGCGAGCGAGGGCGATGCGCCCAGCGTCGTGATGCCCGCAGCCGAACCCGAGCATGAGCAGCCCGGGCCGGCACCCGAGCCCGGGCCAAAGCCGGTCGAAGCCACGACACCGACGCCCGCGACGCCGGAGCGCGCGCTGCCCAGCGGCGTCGATATCCCGCCGCCGCCCGCGGAAGATCCCAGGGCGCGGGAGGAGCGCGAGCGTGAGGAGCAAAGGTCGCGCGAACGCAAGGAGCGCCGGGACCGCGAGCGCGCGGAGCGCAAGGAGCGCGCGGCCAAGGACAAGGACAAGGACAAAGTCGAGAAGCCGGCCGCCGAGCAGCCACCGCCCGGTCCCACGCCCCCAGGC
>JAPPOT010000370.1 GCA_028817855.1 Myxococcales bacterium | reverse complement strand
AGGCTAACCAGCTCGGCGCGCGCGCGGCCGGCTTCCGCGCGCGCCCTGGCCATGGCCTGCTCGGCCTCGATCACGTCGGCGTCGATCTGATCGCGCTCGCGCAGGCTGGCACGCGCGGCGTGAAAGCGCCGCACCAGCTCTTCGGCCTCCTCCTCGACGGTTCGATCCGACAGCTGGTAGAGGTGGCGGTCGCTCAGGCGACGCACCGCCAGCTCGAAGTCGTGGCCGATGCGCTCGATGCCGACGATGCGCCCGCGCATGTTCTCGAGCGCGTCGACGCGGCCCATCAAGTTCTGCAGGTCGTCGATCACCTCGAGCGCCTCGGACACCGTGGCGTCCTCGCGCAGGCCGAGCACCGCCACCGCCTCGCCCCACTTGCCCTGGTGGTCGGCCAGGGCCGCACGCTTGGCCTCCAGCTCGGCGTCCAGCTCCGCCAGATCCTCGGCCAGCTGCCCCAACCGCTGCTCCGCGCGCGAGCGCTCGGCCCGCTGCTCGGCCAGACGCTCGGCGGCGCTCTCGGTCATCGACAGCAGGGCGGGCAGGTCGGCGCCCTCGGAGACCGACTCACCGGCCTCGGCGAGAGCCGCCTCCAGCCGTGCGCCTCCATCCGAGAGCCCCTGCGTGAGCCGCGCCGCCTCGCGCCGCGCCGCCTCCAGCCGATCGAAGAGCTCCAGCAGGCGCTCGCGCTCGCCCAACCAGGCGCGCATCTCCACCGGCGAGCGAGGCGCGATGCCGGCCGCGTCGAAGAGCTCCGCCCACGCGTGCTCGTGCGTGTTGCGCTCCTCGTCCAGCTCGGCCAGCTGCCCGTCGAGCTGCTCGGCCTGGCGCTCGAGGGACGCGCGCTCCGCGTCGATCCGCGCGAGCTCCGCCACGCGCGTCGCCTCCCGGCGCAGCCGGTCGGACAGGCTGTCGGCACGCTCGCGCAGCGCCGCGAAGAGCGCCTCTGCGTCCCCGCCGAGCTCCGCCTCCTTCCCGAGGCGCTCCGTCGGCTTGTCCACGTCCTCGCCGTCGCGCCAGCTGCGCCGCACCAGCTCGAAGGCCTTGTCGCGCAGCGCGCGTGCCTGCTCCAGCTGGGCCTCGCTCGGCACCGAGCCGGCACCGGTCATGCCCTCGTGATCGCGCCGCACGCGCTCGGCCGCGACCGCCACCTCGCCCGCGCGCGTGCGCAGCTCGCCACCGCGCCGCTCGAGCTCGCCCAGCTCGCGGGCAAAGCGCTCGATCGTCTCCGCCGCGGGCAGCGGCAGCACGGCCAGGGCCGAAACCTCACCCGCGAACAACCCCAGTGCGGCGCGCTTGCGCTCCACGCCCTGCTCAAGCGTCTCCACCTGGGTCTGGGCCTCGGTCAGACGCGAGCCGAGGTCGCCCAGGCGCCGCACCGACGACAGGGCCTGCTCCAGGGGCGCGTGATCGGCCGGCGCCGCGCTGGCGTCGAGCTGCAGCCGGATGCGCAGATGCTCGGCAGCCACCCGCGCCCTATCCTGCTCAGCGTGCTCCACATCCGCGGCCAGCGCGCCGCCGCGGCTCGACAGGGCACGCACCCGCCCCTGGGCCTGGCGGTCGACCTGCAGCTCGTCGAGCGCGTCGCGCTTGGCCGGTCGACCCAGTCGCCGCAGCAGCGCGCGCACCTCGCCCTCGATCGCCCGCAGCTGCTGGCGCCGGCGCGGCAGATCGTCCTGGGCCGCGCGGTGCTTGCCGAGAGCGTCGCTCACGCCGCGGATGACCTCCTCGTCGAGCTCGGCGAGGGTCTCGGGGATCTCGAGCTGGGCGCGGCGGCTGGCCAGCTTCTCGAGCTGCGCCTCCAGCTGTGCTTGCAAGTGCTCGCCATCGGAGAGCGCGCGCTCGGCCGCCACGCGCCGCTCCATCGCGTCCGGCGGCAATGGCGGTTGCTCGCCGAAGGCCTGCCGGTCACCGCGTGCCTTGCGGTACTGGGCCAGCAGGGGCAGCACGGTCAGCGCCCGCGACAGCCCCTCGCGCTCCTCGCGCAGGGCGCGACGCTGCTCGCGCAGCGCGGTCTCCTCCTCGCGCACCCGCGACAGGCCCTCGCGCTGGCTCAGCCAGGCCTCCGCGCTCAGGCCCTCCTCGCGCATGCGCTTGCGCGCGTCCTTGTAAGCCGCGATCGCGCTGTTGAGCTTGCGCTTGCCCCGCGGTCGGAAGAGCTCGTCGGCCTCGTCCTTGAGCGACGACAACAACCGGTGGATGCTGCTGCTGCCGACGCTGGCCTCGAACAGACTCTCGCCCACGTCGCCGCCCCCAGTCAGCAGCGCCTCGGCGCCCTCGCGCAGACTCTCGTGGTCGAGCCCGAACATGCTGGCGAAGAGCGCGGGCGACATGCCGGACAGCATGCGCGTGAGCACGATCTCGTCGAGGGGCTGATCGTCCGCGTCGCGCAGGGTGTTCTTGCGCCCCTTGTGACGCACCAGCTCCAGCGCCTCGCGGCCCTCCGTGACGAGCCGCGCACCCAGGCGCAGCTTGTCGTAGGCGTGCACGTAGGCGTCGGAGGTGCGGTCCTCGATCCCGTAGAGCAGCGCGTGCACGGCGCGCAGGGTGGTGCTCTTGCCCGCCTCGTTGGGACCGTAGATCACGTGCAGGCTGCCGCGCGCCGACAGATCCAGGTGCACCCCGGTGAAGGAACCGAAGGCGAGCAACGCGCGGCGGTCGAACCTCACGCGCCGCCCCCCCCCGCGTCCACCCGCAGGCGCGACAGCAACAGCGGCGCCACGTCCTCCAGCGCCTCGCGCACGAAGCCCACGTCGGACAGGGGTACGCCGCCTTCCCCATCGCGCAGCTCCGGTGGCAGGCGGCGGCGGAGCTCCTCGAGCGGCGCGAGCAGCTCGGTCAGCGCGGCCTCGTCACCACGAAGGTCCGACACGCTGGCGAGCAGCTGGCCAATCGCGTCGTCGCGCCCGCGCAGCTCCGAAAGGTCCATCTGCGCGCGCGTCGCGAGCTTGACCTTCTCGATCCACACGCGCCCGCCCTCCACGTCGTTGGCGACTGCGCGCAGCTCCTGGGTGAGCAGGTCCTGGCTCGCGACCAGCTCGCCGTGGGCGCCGGTCCGCCCCTCCACCTGCAGGCGACAGGCGAGCAGCCGGCCGTCCGCCTCGAGCGCGGCGTCCTCGAGGGCCTCTCGCGCCCGCTCGAGTACCTCCTCCATGTCCTGCGCGGCCGCCGCGTCCACGGATAGGACGCGCCAGCGCACCACGTCGAGCGCGTGGTGCACCACGCTCGAGATGCGCCCGTCGTCGGCTGTCACGAGTGTCGCGCCCTTCGGCTCGGACTCGCGCGCGTGGCGGCCCTGGAGGTTACCGGGGAAGACCACCCACGGATCCTCGTGCAGCACCTCGCGCGCGTGCACGTGGCCGAGGGCCCAGTAGTCATAGCCCTTGTCGAGCAGCGTCTCGAGGTTGCACGGCGCGTAGGTGTCGTGGCCGGGGCGGCCGTCGGCGCTGGTGTGGAGCAGGCCCACGTTGAGCAGGTCCGGCAACGCCTTGGGATAGCGGGCCGCCAGGTCGTCGGGGACCTTGCGGTTGGGGAAGCCCTGGCCGTGGAATGCCAGCCCCAGCTCCTCGAAGATCACGGTCTCGGCCGCCCGCGTGGAGAGCTCGCGCACGTTGTCCGGCAGGCTCAGGCTGCGGGAGATGTGGCTGGCGGCGTCGTGATTGCCGCGCACCATCACCACGCGCACGCCGGCCTGGCGCAGGCGGCTCATCTGGGCGGCGAAGAAGAGTCCGGTGGAGTAGTCGCGCCAGTTGCCGTCGAAGAGGTCTCCCACGAGCAGGAGCGCGGCTGCCTCCTCCTCGACGCACAGGTCGACCAGGTTCGACAGCGCGCGGCGGGTGGCGCCGCGGATCTCCTCCACCGGCGCGCCCTCGTAGCGGGAGAGCCCCGTGAGCGGACTGTCCAGGTGCAGGTCTGCGGCGTGGACGAGCTTCACCGCCGCCCCCCCTTGTTCACTGCGCCCCGGCGATCGCCCGGCGCATGAAGGTGACCTCGTCCTCGTCGTAGCCGCCGAGCTCGGGCGAGGCCAGCACGCTGTCGGGGATGTCCTTGCGCTGGACCGGCGAGAAGCCCAGGTAGGCGAAGTAGCGCGAGGTGTCCGCGGTGACCAGGAAGACCTGATCGGCGCCGGCCGCGCGCAGGCGATCGACGACCGCGTCGACCAGGGCGCGCCCCACGCCCTCGCCCTTGGCCTCGCGGATCACGACCAGCGAGTGCAAGACGCCGCCGCCCTCGTGGTGCTCGTAGCCGACGCAGCCGACCAGCTCGCCGCCGACGTAGGCCTTGAGCATCGTGACCTGGTCCTTCTCGGTCGGCACGTGCAGGTCGACCGAGCGCAGCATCTCGGCCAGATCGGAGTTGCTCTCCATGCTCGCCTCGGCGATACGCGGGCGGCCCTCGCGCACGCCCAGGCCGGCGCCGAGCAGCGCGTCAGCCTCGATCTCGACACGCATGCGCGGGTCGATCAGCTTCTGCACCTCGACCATCGTGCAGGCGGGCAGCACCTCGCCGAGCAGCTCGCGGTGGGCCTTGCCCACCTGCTCCCAGTCGCCCTCGATGTCGGTGACGTAGATGCGGGTGCGGACGACGTCCGACAGCCCCGAGCCCGCTTCCTGCAGCGCCGCGTCGATGTTGCGCAGGCACTGGCGCGCCTGGGCGTAAGCGTCGCCATCCCCCACCAGCTTGCCATCGGCATCGAAGGCGGTGGTGCCGGTGACGTAGATCTGCCGCCCCACCTTCACCACGCGGGCGTAGCCCACCTTGTCTTCCCAGGGTGTGCGGGTGTGGACGGTGGTTCGCGGCATGACTCACGAGTTTGTATCAGAACGGGCACCCGAGATCGATTCCCAGAAGGCGCGCACCACCGGGCTCTTGAGGTTGCCGCGCTTTGTGCACAGGCCGACGCGGAAGTCGGGCAAGCGCGGGCGAACGTCGAGGGCGCGCACCTCGCTACCCAGGGGACTCTTCTCCATCACCAGACCCGGCACGATGCCGACACCGCAGCCCAGGCTGATCAGCGACAGGGCGGCCTCGTTGCCGCTCACCTCACCGTAGAGCCGCGGCGTGACGCCGGCGTCGCGAAACCAGCGGTCCACGCTCTCGCGCGCGACGCCCAGCTCCGGCAGCACCATCGGCACCCGACCCCAGTCGATGCGGCGCGCCTCCACCATGCGACTGACCTCGCAGTCGGCGCGCGGGGCGACGAACTGCAGCGGCGTGTAGGTGATGACCCGGGTGAGCAGGCTGCGCGGCAGGCGCTCGGGCAGGGCCGCGACCGTCACGTCGACCACGTCCCGCTCGAGCATCTCGAGCGCGCTGACGGCGTAGCCGGTCTCGAGCTTGAGCGTGACCTCCGGATGGGCGGTTCGGAACTCGCTCAGCAGCTTGGGCAGGAAGCTGTGGGCGGCGGTGACCGAGCAGAAGAGCGAGAGCGTGCCGCACACGGCGTCCTGGGGCGCGCGCAGCTCTTCCTGCACCTGCTCGAAGGCGGTCAGGGTCTGGCTCGCGTAGGCCTGAAGGCGCTGGCCGGCGGCCGTCAGGCTGACGCTGCGGTTGTCGCGGTCGAAGAGCTGGGTGCCCAGCTCCCGCTCGAGCTTCTGGATCGAGCGGCTCAGGGTGGAGGGGCTGACGTGCACCTCGCGACTGGTCTGCCCGAAGTGGAGCGTGCGGGAGAGGTGCAGGAAGTGGCGCAGGCCTTCGAGATCCATTGGTTCTTCTATTGCGATTTTCGCAACTAAGTCTTGCATATTTTGCATTTTACGCAAGATGCCCGGTGGGGTAGATCGGGGGCTCCAAGCTTCAGGAGAAAAGCCCATGCCCCTCGCACTCGATTTCGAATCCAAGGTCTTCGACAAGAAGGTGATCGACGTCTCCGGCAACAAGGAGTCGGTGGTCGTCGGCGGCCGCGATCTCTTCCCCAAGCTGCCCACGGCGTTTGAAGGCATCCAGCAGATCGGCGTGATCGGCTGGGGCTCCCAGGGACCGGCCCAGGCCCAGAACCTGCGCGACTCGCTCGAGGGCACGGGCATCAAGGTCAAGATCGGCTTGCGCGAGGGCTCGGCCTCGATGGACGCGGCCCGCGAGGCCGGCTTTACCGAGGACAGCGGCACCCTGGGCGAGATGTTCTCGGTCGTCGCCGAGTCGGAGATGGTGCTGCTGCTGATCGCCGACGCCGCCCAGGCCAAGCTCTTCGGCAAGGTCTTCGAGGCGCTCAAGCCCGGCGCCACCCTCGGCCTGAGCCACGGCTTCCTGCTCGGCCACATGCGCAACGTGGGTGCCGACTTCCCGAAGAACATCAATGTGGTCGCTGTCTGCCCGAAGGGCATGGGCCCGTCGGTGCGCCGCCTCTACGTGCAGGGCAAGGAGGTCAACGGCGCCGGCATCAACGCCAGCTTCGCCGTGCACCAGGACGTCAACGGCAAGGCCACCGACTACGCGCTCGGCTGGTCGGTCGCCCTGGGCTCGCCCTACACCTTCATGACCACGCTCGAGAGCGAGTTCAAGAGCGACATCTACGGCGAGCGCGGCATCCTGCTCGGCGCGGTGCACGGCGTGGTCGAGAGCCTCTACCGCCGCTACGTCGACGCCGGCATGTCACCGGAGGACGCCTTCCTCAACTCCTGCGAGTCGATCACCGGCCCGATCTCCAAGACCATCTCCAAGGAGGGCATCCTGGCGGTCTACGAGAAGCTCGACGACGCCGGCAAGAAGACCTTCGAGCAGGCCTACGCGGCAGCCTACAAGCCGGCCCAGGAGATCATGCTCGAGATCTACCAAGAGGTCGCCTCCGGCAACGAGATCCGCGGCGTGGTGATGGCCGGCGAGCGCTTCGCGCGCTTCCCGATGGGCAAGATCGACGGCACGCCCATGTGGCAGGTCGGCGAGAAGGTCCGCGCCAAGCGCGACGAGGCCGCCATCCCCGTGCACCCCTTCACCGCTGGCGTCTACGTCGCCACGATGATGGCCCAGATCGACGTGCTCATGGAGCACGACCACCCGCTCAGCGAGGTGGCCAATGAGTCGGTGATCGAGTCGGTCGATTCGCTCAACCCGTACATGCACGCCCGTGGGGTGGCCTACATGGTCGACAACTGCTCGACCACGGCGCGCCTGGGTTCGCGCAAGTGGGCACCGCGCTTCCACTACATCCTGGAACAGCTGGCCTACACCGCGATCGACGGCAATGCCGAGCTCGACCGCGCGCTGGTGGAGGCCTTCAAGAGCCACGGCATCCACCCGGTGCTGAAGACCGTCGGCGAGATGCGTCCGGCGGTGGACATCAGCGTGTCCTAACCGGCGCTCTTGGGCGACGGCCGGCAACGGCTCGGAGTGCAGGGATGACGGGTGGTGCTCGAGGCCGAGCGAGGGGCGTGAGCGCAGCGGGGCTGCTGCGGGCCCTGCTCGGCCTCAGCTGCACCGACCCTGACGCGCCCCAGATCATGATTGTGGCCAGTGCCGAGCCGGTCACGCGCGAGCGCACCCACAGCCTGGAGGGGCGATCCCCGGTTCTCCTTTCGCCCATGAGGTGGCGGGCGGAAGTGCCGCGGTTCGAGCAGATCGCTCAGACCATCGCCAGATAGCCGCCCGACACCACCAGGCAGATCAAGCCAACAGGGCTACCGCCTTCGTGATGGGCTCATCGACAACCTCTGAGGGGTCCGCTCCCGCCCGGAAGGCGCCGAGAGCATCCTTGAGATGGGTTCTCAGCTGTTGCCGAAGACCCGTTCCATCAGGTCCTTGCTGCGCTCGGCTTCGCCGCCCAGGGTCTCGAGCTCACGGCGGGCTTCGAGGTGTTGGTCGTCGAGCATCAGCACGGCCTGGTAGCACGCGATCGCGTCGTCGAAGGAGAACTGGGCGCGGTGGCGGCGGGCCTGGATGATCAGCTGCCAGACGCGCGCGTCGCGGTCGCCCGCGTGGTCCGCCAGCATCTGGCGCACCAGCTCCTCGGCGCGGTCGTACTTGGAGGTGTCGGCCAGACGGGGGCCCGAGGCAAAGAGCCCGGCCGCGGGGGGGCGCCGCGGCGGGGGCGCGGCGGCAGTCTGTGGGGGGAGGG
>JAPPOT010000188.1 GCA_028817855.1 Myxococcales bacterium | reverse complement strand
GCGGACGGCCGCGCCGTCGCAGGCGCGCCCACCTTGCGCTCGACGGCAGCCCGCAGCCGCGCGCGCGCATCCGGACCGGGCAGTCCGCCGAGGCTTCCATCGCGCGCTCGAGCTCCAGGTAGCTCCTCAGGCAGCCCCCGCACGACAGCAGGCGTGCCTCGACCTCGGCGCGCGTCGCGAGATCGACCTCGCCGAGATTGATAGGAGGCCAGCTCCTGCGTGATCAGCTCGCAGTCCGCCGCAGGGGGCTCGCCTACTTCCAGTTGGCGAGCTGATCCTTGGAGGCGTACTTGAGCGCGATCTTCTCGGCCTTGTCCACCAGCTTCTTGGTGTAGACGCGGCCGACCAGGCGCCGGCGCAGCTTCTTGCCCGCGTTCCACCACTCGGCGGGGTCGTCCGCCTCGATGCCGGTGAAGCCGCGCTTGAGCAGGCGCTTGAAGATCTTGTCGTCCGACTTGCGGATCTCCTTCTGGTTCTCACGCGCCTGCTCGTCGACGATGTCGTTCATCGCCTTCTTGGCAACCTCGGGGAGGTTGTCCCAGGCCGGACGCCGGAAGATGATCGCGCCGCTGATGAAGCCCAGCCCCTGGGAGCTGACGTACTTGGCGGTGCGGTGCCACTGCAGCGCGGCGGCCAGGGCCGCGGTCGCCCAGTAGGTGTCGATCATGCCCGTCTGCATGCCGCCGTAGACCTCGCCGATGTCCAGCGGGACGCCGGTGGCGCCGATCGACTTGTAGAACTCCTTGAGCATCTCGCTCTGCGGATACAGCCAGGGGCGGGCCTGCTTGAAGTCCTTGACGCGCTTGATCTTGTTCTTCGAGAACAGCCGCAGGCGGCCCACGTCGCCCCAGACCATCACCTTGAAGCCGTTGCGGTAGGCCTCTTCGTCGAAGGCCGGCGTCAGCGCCCTGCGCACCGCGTCGACCTGCTTGTAATTGTTGAACAGGCCCGGGGTCTGCAGCACCAGGCACTCGCGCACGAATTGGCTGAGCACGTCCAGGCTGAGCGGGGTGCCGTCGATCTGGCCGGTCCGCATCTTGCGGACCACGTCCTTCTCACCGCCGGCCGCGCCGCCCCAGTAGACCCGGACCTGCACCTGGCCGTCGGTCAGGTCGGCGAGCCGCTTGTTGTACTTCTTCTCCTCGACCGCCAGCGACGGGGAGCGCGGCACCATGACCGCGAACTTCAGCGTCTGCTTGGCGCCCGCCTGGGCCGACTTGGGGGCGCCGGGTACGACCAGGAGGCCCGCTGCCATCACGACGACCAGAAGCGATTGAATTGACCAAACCTTTTTCATCCTGAGTGCCCTCCGACCTGAGACGAGGCCCCCAAGCCCTGATTCACCACCGACAGGCGTAATTTGCACATCCCAAAGTGGAAGTACAGGCGGGGTTACCTCCATGCGCCTACATTGGCCACTTCCCAGAAAACCATTGGGGATTCGGCTGGGTACTGACCATCGGGTGCATACAACCTCGTCCCTTGGTGGCGACAGATGCGGCAAGTGGCTCGCGCTTTTCGGTTGATGGGTGCATGTCTCCGGGGGCAAATCGGCCCATGCGGTTGTGGATCTCGTTGATCTCGGCCCTCGCGCTGCCGGCCTGCGGCGATCGCGAGGGCTCCGATCCGGCGGCGGGCGACGCCCCGGCACCCGCCCAGCCGGCGCCCAAGCCCGCCGATCCGCTGGCGCCGCCTGCCGATCTGAAGGCCCCCCCGGCCGACGCGGAGACGGGCGAGGGCGGGCTGCGGTCCAAGCGGCTGCGCGACGGCACCGGGCGCGACCGTCCACAGCCCCACGATCGGGTCCAGGTGCACTACACGACCTGGACGCTCGATGGGAAGGTCTTCGCCAGCAGTCACCGGCGCGGCGCACCCGCGGCCTTCCGCGTGGGCGACGTGAGCCCGGGCTGGGCCCAGGGCCTCGGCCTGATGGTCGAGGGCGAGAAGCGCCGTCTGTGGATCCCGGCCGCGCTGGCGGGCGAAAGTGCTGGCGGGCCCGTGGTGATGGACGTGGAGCTGCGGCAGCTGTCGCGCGGCAAGGCACCGCTGCCGCCGCCGGAGGATCTGACCGAGCCGCCCGTAGACGTCGCCACCACCGACAGCGGTATCCGGCATCGCCTGCTGCGCGGTGAGCCGGGGGGCGTGAAGCCGGACCCCCACGACCGCGTGCGCGTCAGCTACACCGGCTGGGACTCGCAGGGCACGATGATCGAGAGTTCGACGGTGCGCGGCGACAGCGTCGTGCTCGAGCTCGACCACGGCTTCCCCGGTTTCCAGGAGGCGCTCGCCTCGATGGCCCAGGGCGAGACGCGTCGCTTCTGGATTCCGGAGGCGCAGGCCTTCAAGACCTACCCGGGCACCACCCGCGGCGACGTGGTCTACGACATCGAGGTCCGCGAGGTGATCGAGATGCCGGATCCGCCCGCGGTGCCCAAGGACGTGGCCGGACCCCCCAAGGGCGCCAAGCGCACCGCCTCCGGCCTGGCCTACCTGGTACTGCGCGAGGGCACCGGCCAGATGAAGCCCGGCCCGCGCACCAAGGTCGAGGCGCACTTCAGCTACTGGAACACCCGGGGTCAGCTCCAGGGCTCGTCGATCTCGGAAGACCAGCCGCGCCGGCTGGGCGTCGACCGCGTCTCGAAGGGCCTCGGCGAGGGGCTGCAGATGATGGTCGTGGGCGAGAAGCGTCGCTTCTGGATCCCGGAAGACATCGGGCCGAAGTCGGCCGCCAACCCGAACCCGGGCATGCTCGTGTACGACGTCGACCTGCTGGCGATCTACAAGAAGAAGATCAAGGTTGAATGGGTCGACTGGGACGCGATCAAGCCGCGGGCGCCCAGAACCGCCCAGGAGCGGCTCTCGTCCTCGAAGGAATCCTCGCCGTAGCGCTGCTGCGCCTCCGTTTCGTCTCCGGGCGCGCTCACTCCTGAGCGCCGCTGGACGCTCGCGTCAGTCGTAGGCCGCGGTCGCGGCTTCGAGCGCGGCGCCGGCGTGGATCGACGCCTTCGTCTGGCTGAGCGTGCTCTCGAGCGCGGCGAGGAAGGTGAGCACGTTGCGGCGGCGGGCGGTGTGGCCCATCAGGCCGACGCGCCAGACCATGCCCGCCAGGGCGCCGAGGCCGCCGCCGATCTCGATGTCGTGCTCGAGCAGGAGAGCACGCCGCACGGCCGCGTCGTCGACGCCGTCCGGGATACGCACGGCGTTGAGCTGCGGCAGTCGGTCGTCCGCGGCGACGTGCAGCGACAGGCCCATCGCCTCCAGCCCCGCGGTTAGCGCGCCGTGGTGGAGCTGGTGGCGTGCGAAGACGTCCTCGGGGCCCTCCTCGAAGAAGAGCAACAGCGCCTCGCGCAGCGCGTAGAGCATGTTGATCGGCGCGGTGTGGTGGTAGGCGCGCTGCCCGCCCCAGTAGTTGAGCAGCATGGTGGCGTCCAGGTACCAGGACGACACCTTCTGCGTGCGCGCCTTCAGCACCTCGACCGCGCGCTGGGAGAAGCTCACCGGAGCCAGCCCGGGCGGGCAGCTCAGGCACTTCTGGGTGCCGGCGTATGCCAGGTCCACGCCCCAGGCGTCGAGCTCGACGGGGATGCCGCCGAGGGAGGTGACGCAGTCGACCAGCGTGAGCGCATCCACTTCGCGCGCCGCCGCGGCGATGTCTGGAATGCTCTGCCGCACACCGGTGGAGGTCTCGGCGTGCACCACTCCCACCAGGCGCGTCGCCTTGCCGTCGATCGCGCGGCGCACCGCCTGCGGATCGATCGTCTCGCCGAAGGGCACCTCGACCTTCACCACCTCGCAGCCCTGACGCGCGGCGATGTCCGCCATGCGCCCGCCGAAGACGCCGTTCTGGGCGATCACCACGCGCTCGCCCGGCTGCAGCACGTTCACCATGCAGGCTTCCATGCCGGCGGACCCCGTGCCCGAGATCGGGAAGGTCAGCGCGTTGTTGGTGCCGAAGGCCTTGCGCAACAGCAGCTGGATCTCGTCCATGCACGCCAGGAAGAACGGATCCAGGTGCCCCACCGTGGTCGCCGACAGCGCCGCGCCCACGCGCGGGTGCACCATGCTCGGGCCCGGCCCCATCAGCAGGCGCTGGGGCGGATCGAGCGGCTGGAAGTCTCGCAGGTCGAGGCTCATGCCGGGTCGAAGACCTTGCCCGGGTTCATGATGCCGTTCGGATCGAAGGCCTGCTTGATGCGGCGCATGAGCGCGAGCTTCGCCGGGTTCTCGCGCGCGTTGTAGTATTTCTTCTTGGCGATCCCGATGCCGTGCTCGGCCGAGACCTCACCGCCCATCTCGGCGCCCAGGTCGAAGAGCTGGTTTAGGACGCCGGCGCGTACGTCTTCGTCGGGCTGGAAGATGCCGAGGTGCACGTTGCCGTCGCCCGCGTGACCGGTGCCGACGATCAGCGTGCCGGTCTCGGCGGCCACCGCTTGCACCCGCGTCATGTACGCGCTCAGCTGCGCCCGGGGCACGACCACGTCGACCTGGTCGCTCAGACCCGCGGCCTTGCCTGCCCAGAAGCTCTCCTCGCGGCCTTCGATCACGATGTTGGCCTGGTTCTTCGGCAGCACGTAGACGTCGAGCGCGCCGTGCTCCAGGCAGACCTCGCCGACGCGCTCCAGGTCCTCCGCGTTGCGCGCCTCGTCGCCGCCCTCGAGCACGACCAGCACGTAGGCCTGGGCCTTGTCCTTGAGCTCCTGGGGGATGCCGAGCTCGATTTCCTTGCGGCGCTCGATGCCCGCCATCGATAGCGCGTCCACGTACTCCACGAAGAGCGGAGCCACCCCCGACTGCACCAACGCCGGCACGGCGCGCGTGACCTGCTCGACGCTCTCGAAGGGCGCGAGCATGGTCGCGCGGTGCGTCAGACGCGGCACCAGCTTGAGCGTGATGCTGGTCACCACCGCGAGCGTGCCCTCCGAGCCGACGATCAGCTGCGTCAGATCGTAGCCGCTCGAGCACTTCACGAACTTGCCCCCGCACTGCACGACCTCGCCGCCGGGCAGCACGGCCTCGAGCCCGAGCACCTGGTGGCGAGTGACGCCGTACTTCACCGCGCGCATGCCGCCCGCGTTGGTGGCGACGTTGCCGCCGAGGGTGGCGCTGCTCTCGCCCGGCTGGATCGGATAGACCAGCCCGTGGGGCTCGGCGGCCTGCTCGAGCTCGCCGAGCGTGACACCCGGTTGCACCACCGCGATATGGTTGTCGACGTCGATCTCGATCGCCTTCATGCGCTCGGTCGAGAGCATCAGCCCGCCCTCGGAAGGGATCGCCGCTCCGGACAGCCCGGTGCCCGCACCGCGTGTGGTCACCGGAACGCGCTCGCGGTCGGCCAGCGCCAGCAGCTGCGAGACCTGCTCCGTGGTCTCGGGTCGTGCAACGGCGGCCGGGGCGACCGGCTCCAGGCCCAGGGCCTCGTCGTGCGTGTAGTCCTCGCTGATCGCATCGCCGACCAGCACGTCGCTGGCGGGTAGGATCTTGCGCAACTCATCGATCAGACCTGACATGGCTTGCTGCCGCTCCTTCCAGTGCCCCGGGACCGCAAAACCTAGAACAACCTCGCGCCCTTGGCGACATGCTCTGCCGATCGTGCCGCGCGTGGCCGCGAAAGGGCCCCCTTTGGGACCTCCCCACCGCACCTAAGATGCGAATATCACTGCGCAGTTTCGCACCGTGCCGATCGTGACGCGCTTGCCTGCCGACGCCGCCAGTCGTAGATTCGGAGGCGGTGGGTGATCGCTCGTGTCCGGGTGGGTCTGAAGCGAGTTGGAGGATTGATGTCGTCGTTGTGTCGCCGAGCGTGCGTCGCGCTCCTGGCCCTGCTTGCGGTCAGCGCCGGCGCTTGTGACGACGCGCCGATCGGCGAGGGGGTCGACTTCATCCCGGGCGTGATGACGCCCGCGGCCACGACCCCCGCGGACGACACCCCGCTGCCCGGCGACGCCTCCAGCGACCCCGGCCTGCCGCCCGCCACGGATGCGGGAGAGGCCATGCCGCCAGGCCTGCCGATCCCGACCACGGGCAGCATCTGCTCGGTCGAGGTGGGCGCCGAGTGCGACGGTAACGAGGACTGCCCCGGCGGCGAGGTCTGCTGCGGCCGCTTCAACAACGCGGCCTTCCGCTACACCGAGATCAGCTGCGCGGCCACCTGCGGCGCGCTCGACTACGTCCTGTGCCACCCGGGGGACGACTGCCCCGGCGAGACCCAGCAGTGCCGCGCCAGTCAGATCCTGCCCTACGACTTCGTCGGCGTCTGCGCCGACCCGGCGGACACCCCGACGCTGGTCGGTGAGGCGATCGCCGGCGAGGTGCTCTGCGGCAAGTCCCGCTGCACCGTGGGAGAGGAGAAGTGCTGCTACCGCGGTCGCTTCGAGTTTGCCAGCAGCACGAACGTGGGCCTCGAGCCCTACTGCGCGCCGCTCGACGCAGTCTGCTCGTGCGACGGCGCGGAGGAGGCTGCCATGGAGCTCGACGCGGGCGACGAGCTCGAGGACGACGCCGGCTAGCCCGGACCTTTCACCGAGGGCTGCCTCAGCGCGCTTCGGTCCCCAGGCGTTCGCGCCGCTCGCGCGCGAGGCGTCCGCCGACCGCGCGTACGAAGTCGCCGACCTCGACGCTGGTCGCGCAGCAGTTGAGCGCTTGCAGCGCCGACTCGAGCTCGGTGTAGTCCTGGAAGCGATCCTCCGGCTCGCGCTCGAGCGCGCGATGCACCACCTCCGCCATTCCCCAGGGAAGGTCGGCGCCGCGGGCCACGTCATGGAGCGGAGGGATCTCCCGCGCCCACAGCGCCTCCGCCACGTGCTCCGAGCGCAGCCCGGGAAAGAGGTGCTCGAGGGCCAGCATCTCCCAGATCACGACGCCCAGCACGAAGATGTCGCTGCGCCCGTCGAGGGGCATCCCGCCAAAGCGCTCCGGCGCGTGGTAACCGGCGCGGACCGGGTCGCGCGTCCACGCGGGCTCGGCCGACGCCACCGCGCTGACGCCCGCGTCGATCACGCGCGTGACTCCGTCGAGCCCGATCAGCACGCCATCGGGATTGATGCCGCCCGCCGCGTAGCGCATGCACTCGGGGTCCCCGTCACGGTTGGCTGCCTGTTGGATCGAGCGCAGCCCCTGGAGGAGGTCGAGCCCGATGCGCACGACGACGCCGGGCGGAAAGGGCGTGCGCTCGCGGTGGGCGCGACGCAGGGCGGCACGCAGGGTCTCGCCCTCGACGTAGGGGCCGACCAGCGCGAGCTGACCGCCGGTGGCGACCACGTCCTTGAGCGCGTGCACGTGGTCGTGGGCCAGGTCCATCGCCCAGAAGGCCGCCGACGCGAGTCGGTGGACGGCCTCCGGATCACCGAGCCGGTCGGTCTCGAGCCGGCGCAGCGACAGCAAGCGGTCCGGCGCTGTGGATCCATCGTGGGCAGCCCAGCGCGGCCCGGGGAAGCCCTCCGAGATGCGCTCCATCAGCGTGTACCGCCCCAGGCGCTCGCCGCTCTGCACGGTGACCATGGTAGCGCGTTCGCCCGGCCAAACGCGAACGGTGCCTGGAGCGCTGCTAGCGCCGCCGCTTGCGGGCCGTAGTGGAGGTGCGGTTGGTGGCGCGGCGCGGCCGCGAGCTGGAGCGCGGGGTGCGGGCGCGGTGCCGGTGGCGCGGCGGCTGGCTGCGGTAGTGCCGGTGGTGGTGGCCGCGGTGACCGTGCAAGTAGCGGTGCCGATAGACCGGGATCGTCACCGCCGCGCCGATCCCGAGCGACCACCCGCCAGGATGGAAGACCCAGCCGGAGGGCCCGTGCACCCAGCGCGCGGACACAAAGATGTGGCCGTGCCGTGGAGGCAGCCAGACGCCCGCGATCCAGACGTACCGGCCGCCGTACCAGTACCAGTAGCCCGGCGCCCAGACGTAGCCGAAGGCCGGCGCCGGCGGCTGGGGTTCGTAGTAGGGCGCGGGCGGCGGGGTCTGCACGACCACCGTCGTGGTCGCGGGTTCTCTTGCGGCAGGCGGCGCGGGCGCCGGCGCCTCGGCCCGCGGTGGAGGCGCCTTCTCTGGCAGGCCGCGCTCGGGGCGGGGG
>JAPPOT010000213.1 GCA_028817855.1 Myxococcales bacterium | reverse complement strand
CGAGGCTCAGACCTGGATGGCCCTCGTGGCGGCGGCGTTGAGGAACATCGACCCAACGGCCTCGGGGCTCAGGTAGTAGTAGTAGACGCTGTTGGGCACGGCGCCCGACGCGCGACTCCGGTAGGCCTCGACGCGGCGCTGCTGGTTGCCGGTGATCGTGGCCTTGACCGATTGGTCTCCAACCCAGATCGCCTGGTAGAAGCCCGCGACCGCCTTGGCCTGGGCGCTTCCGCTCTCGTAGCCGTAGACCGCCTGCAGGTCGGCCGCGGTCCCCGTGCCCCCGATCCATTCAGACACCTTCGGCGTCCCGCTCATCACGAAGGCGATCTGGTTCTGGATCGTGTTCAGGTCGCTCGTCGGGGTGGCAGAGCCATCGCTCCCTGCAACCGCGGGATCGGGCAGGGAGTCCAGCACGGTCTGTTGGGAGACAGAGGCAGCGTCCGTGGGCGGCGCCTTCTGCATCGAGAAGGGTCCATTGGGCGTGAAGGCGTAGGCCGCGAACATGCTGTCGTTGACGGCGCAGTGCTGCGCCGAACATAGGAAGATCAGATTCGCGAAGGTCTTCTTCAGCGTGTCCCGATCCGGCGTCCAGCTGAATCGCGGCCCCGCGCCCGGGTGGCGGTTGAACGCGGTCTCGACCATGCCCATCCACCCGTTGAGGGCGTCATCGGCCGCCACCGCGGCGTCGTCGGCATAGCTGGCGTCGACGATCGACGCGACGAAGTCGCCGATGGCATTGGACCAGACCCGACCATCGTCCCGGTAGGGGAAGCTCACCGCGTCGAGGGCGGTCCCGCTGAGGCCACGCTCCGCCATCGTGACATCGAAGGCCTGTGCCTCGAACGTGTAGTCCCTGTAGAGGTTGTTGATCGTCTCGTAGATGCCGATGCGGCCGGTGGGCAGGACGGCGTCGCAGAACTGCTGGGCCTTGTCGGGTCCCAGCAGCCCACTCTGGTAGATGCCGCCACCGGGCGCGGCGGAGTTGTAGACGACCGAGTTGATGTTGAACGACTTCACCATGTGCGGCTTGGCGAGTCGCAGCATCGGGTGGTCGGCGGGCAGCCCCCCTTGCTCGATGCGGTTGAGGGCGGCGATCCCGAAGATCATGTCGATGCTGTGCGTGTTGTAGAGGTGGGTCCCCGAGAACCACCACGCCTCGTCGGCGTTGGCGGCCCAGAGCTTGGCGAGCAGCCAGGCATCGCCATCCGGGTCCTTGGCATCGCCGGGCGTGAAGATGTAGCTGGTGGCATCGGTCGCGGTGATCTGGATCGCCTGGGGCTTCAGCTCCGCCCCCTCCACCGTGAACATGCAGACCGGGGCCGCCAGGTGGGTCCCCGTCTGGACCAGATTCCGCTGAATCACCGATCGAAACACCGGCCGGTAATCGCAGATGTAGAGCGTGCCCGCCTGCTGGGCCGCCCGCAGGGTCGCGTGAAGCTGCGCGAGCTCGGCGGAGTTCTTGGCGGCGCCGATCCAGTCGGAGAGGTTGAAGTCGGTGGCGGCGGCGATCACGTTCGTGTTCGCTCCGCCGAGTCGCTGGCGTGCGAACTCGGCGTCGTCGTCGATCCAGACGAAGAGGCTCGCGAGCTGCTCCTTGGGGAAGACGCTCTCGGACCACATGCCCTGGGTGAAGCGCTGTGTGATCCGCTCTGCGGTGGTGCCGCTGTAGGGGCCGGCCGGCTTCATGGCTTCCTTCTGCGTGGCCACCTGCTTCTGGCGAGCGTCCTGGGCGGCGGTGTCCTCGGCGTTCCAGAGCCAGCTGGCGTCCTTGATCGTGGCGATGTCGTTGAGCCACGGCGTGGTGTGCCCGTTCCACACGCCACCCGCCGGGTATCTCGGTGCGGTGTAGGTGCGGTCGGCTTCGCTGTACGCGTAGACGAAGTCGGTCGGGGTTGCTGCCTCCTGGTCCGCCGCCGGGGCTGCCGGTGGCGTTGCGAGGGCCCTGGAGAACTGTCGGATGGGGGCGGGAAGCGCTGCGAAGTTGACGGTGGGTGCGGCTTTCGGCTTGGACATGGTCGTTCTTTCCTCGAGTCGATGGGTGGACGTGGTTGTGGGCGTAGCGCTGGCGCTAGCCCGCGCCGTGGAAGCGCGGGATCATGGTTGGCAGGATGTCGCCTCCCCCCATCGACTCGCGGAGGGTCTCGAGGTTCTTCTCGGTGTCGAGGCCCTCGAGGATCAGGGCTTCCCAGACGGTCCTGAACGCGGAGTTGAAGGATCCCGCGATCCAGTAGTGGACCATGTCGAGGTGCTCTCCCGCGAAGTGGAAGGCACCTTCCGGCTCTCGCGCCTGCACGAAGGTCTCGCCGAACTGACCGGCTGCGAAGAACTCGAAGCCACCGCCCGCCAGGCGCTGGCGATTCCACACCACGGCCTTGCCGTGCCCCAGGTATTCGCTGCGCACGATCTCTTCGCCGTGGAGCCGGGCGACGTCGCGCAAGGCCGCTTCGAGCATCTCCTGCTGCGACAGGTGCGACCACTTGTCCGCGTCGTCCTGCCAGGCGTAGCTACCGAGGATGTAGGCGGGGCCCGGCTCACCGATGCCAAAGGACGGATAGACCACGCTACGCACGGTCAGGTCCGTGTTGCTCTGCCCGCCGCGCATGCCCTGGCTGTAGGGCCCGGGCTTCTCCCAGAAGCGCGACTTGAAGCCGAGCGCGATCTTGACCGCGTTGGTCATCTTGAGCATGCGCATCGCGTCGTACTTGCCCTTCGACCAGGTGCGAGGCGTCTGCACGAACTTCAGGACGCTGAAGGGCAGCGTCACGATGACGCGGTCGAAGCGCTCGCTGCGCGTGGGCACGCCCGGGCCCATGCGGTAGTGGATGAGGGCTCCGTCCTCGAGTTGCTCGAGCTCGAAGACCTCGGCACCCATGGTGATCTTGTCGGCGGGCAGCCGGTTCGCGAGCTCGTCGGTGATCCGGCTCGTGCCCCCGTCCATGGCGAACCAGCGCTCGGCACCGTCGAAGACGTAGGTGTCGAGGACCAGCTCGATGAACGAGAGGTCGTAGATCCCGGTGTAGCTGTTGACCGTCTCCATGTAGTCGACGATCGCGACCGGATACGGCCGCTCGCCGTCTCCCACCTCCTGCAGGTAGGCGCGCGCGGAGTAGCCGTTGAACTCGAGCAGCGCCTTCCAAGCCCGCTCGGCGCCGTCGCCGTCGTCGGGAACGCTGTCGAGCAGCTTGATGAAGGGCTCGAGCGCCGCGTCGAGTAGCTCCCCGGCAGACTTGAGCTTCCCGTCAGCGTGCTTGAAGTAGTCGTACTTCGCATCCGCAAACGCCGCGTCGAAGCCCAGCAGCGCGTTGTCCCGCTTGGCTTCGTTGCCCGTGACCGGCTTCTCGCCGTTGAAACACAGGAGGTTTCCGGCACGCAGCTCGGGATTGCCGTCGAAGAGGACGTACGGGATCTTCGGGATCTCGCGCGCACCCTGCGTCCGTGGCGCCGTCTCGTTCAGGTAGGACCAGGTCTTGAACAGACGGTCCTGCATGAAGTTGTCGGGAAAGCGCATGGCGCCCATCTCGGCGTACTGATGGGGCGCATCGTCGAAGTACCAGGTGAGTACGCGACCCCCGAGGCGCTCGCCCGAGGCCTCGAAGATGTGGAAGTCGATGCCCAGGTCCTGCAGCAAGGACGCGGCATAGAGCCCGGCCTGCCCGCCGCCGACGATGCCGATGCGCAACGCGTCCTTCGGCGTGTCACGACGAATGCACGCCGGCGCCGCCGCGCGCTCGGCCCGCGTCCGATGCAGGTCGGCCACCGCGCTGCTGGCGTGGCGAAACAGTCGCTCTCGAAACTTGCGAATACGGGCATCGCGTTGCTTGGCGTTCATCGAGGTCCTCCGTTTGCGATTGCGATCCGCTCGCTATGCGTGATCGCGATCGGCAGAGAGACCCACGCCGCGCTTGTGATGAAGAAAGAGAAACCCCGCCCTCAATCTCCTCGTTCCAACCAACCCACCCTGGTCAGCCCAAGGGCCCGGAGCACCTTGGAGTGACGAAGGCCACAGCCACATGGCTGGCCACTACCTCCAAAGTCGGTCGAGGTTGGTTCAGGAGCGAGTGCGCCCGGAGGAGAGACCGGAGGCGTATTGGAGCTTCAGTCCTTGCTTGGCGGGATGCTCTTGGAGTTGTCGATCCCCACCTTCAGCCGATGCATCACCGCGATCTTCTGGCGCTCCTTGTACGCGGCGTGGCTGGCTTCCCCGAGCTCGTTCTGCTGCTCGCTGCTGCGGTCGATGATCTGGAACTCGGTCTGGACGAAGACGATGGCACCGAGGTTGGCGGCGCTGCTCGGAGCGCGGCTGGCCACCTCGGCGGGCAGGCGCACCGGCATGTCGACCACGAAGTGCACGACCTGGTTGTCGCTCGCGCTGAAACGATGCTCCAGGCGCGGCAGGTCGTAATCTTCCATGCCGTCCTCCAGGTCGGGGGCCAGCTGCAGGCCCTCGAAGAGCTCGCGCAGGCGCGGGTGCTCCGCGCAGTAGCTGCGGAAGTGGAAGAGCGTGTTGGTCGACTGACTCGGGATGACGTAGTTGAAGGGGAAGATGTGGCGCAGCATGTAGTTGACGACCGGAAAGATGTCGTCGGTCGAGCGCGTCACGATGCGAAAGCGCAGCTTGTCGTAGATGTTGGCCGCGATCGTCTCGGGCTTGGACATCAGCTTCGTGTAGAGCGAGTCCTTGTTCTTGCGGCCGCCGATGAACTCCAGGATCGGAAACCCATTGGCGAGCATGCCGCCGATCACGCGATAGACCTTCTCCTCCACCAGGTAGAAGATCTCCTGGTCGGAGATCGGCAGCGTGAAAGCCAGCTCGCGGCCCTGCAGGTGATGGATGATGTGCATCACCTTGAGGATCGTGCAGGCGCACACCTGCCGGTGCCCCTTGCCCGAGGCCAGCATCAGCAAGCCGGGCAGCTCGAGATTCGCCACCGGCTTAGGGATCGGAAAGTCGAAGTTGCGGCGCAGGAACGCGATCGCCTCGTCCTTGACGGACTCCATGCGCGCCCGGTCGACGTCGTCGGTCGGCTCCAGCTCCTGCGAGCGCAGGAACTCCAGGGCCTCCTCCTCTTCGGTGAAGTTGAGGCGGTGCCAATCGATCACGGAGCCGCCGCGCAGCACCAACCGGATCGCCTCCAAGTCGGCGAGACGGAACTTGTTGAGCGGCCGATACCTGGTGTCCGGCGGCGTCGAATTGGTATTGGCCATGGATCCCGCCCGCGCGCCCCGGCGTGGGGAAGACCTCAAGTCTAGCTCATCAGCGGATTGCGCTGTCGCTCAATCGCGGCCGAGCGAGAGCGTGCCCATGAAGATGCCAACAACGATCGCGAGAACGGCCAGGTTGCCGTACATGACTGCGTGACATCCCGAGAGCATCGGGGTGACTGCGGCGATCGTGATCAGGGCTCTCTTCATCGTGCTCGGTACCCTCGTGCTGTGAAGTGGCTCGGCATCGCTCTGCGGCGGGGCCCATGCAGGGTCCCCAATTCGGTGTAAGCGACTATCCTACAGCCCCTTTGAGGGGTCAAAACATCTACTACAGACGCTCCCGCCCTGACTACCGCAAAGTCACGCCTGCGAGCACTTGCCCACATGTATCACTCGGCATTCGGATGCGGCCCGTTGGGAGCCTGATCGCACGCGCGGATGCTAAGCTCGCGACCGAGGCGAAAACCCCATGGGCGATTCGATTATTCCCGACGCGACGCTCGAGTCGCTGCCGATCCTGGCGCTCCGAAATTCGGTCCTCTTCCCCGCATCGGTGGTGCCGGTGAACGTGGGCCGGGCCCGCTCGGTGCGGCTGATCGAAGAGGCCTTCGGCCTCGATCGTCCCACGATCGGGGTGGTGGCGCAGCGCGACCCCGAAGAAGAGGACCCCCTCTTCGAGGACCTCTTCGAGATCGGCACCCTGGCCAGGGTATTGAAGGTGATCCGCCTGAGCTCGGGCCAGTACAGCGTGGTGCTGCAGGGCATCTCGCGCATCCGCATCGCCGAGCCCCTCGAGCGCGAGCCCTGCATGCGCGCGCGCGTCGAGCGGATGGGCGAGCAGGGCGAGCGCGACGAGGAGATCGACGCGCTCACCGCCAACCTGCGCGAGACCGCCCGCGACCTGCTCAAGGCGCTGCCACAGCCGCCGCGCGAGGTGGGCGTGGTGCTCGACAACGTGCACGACCCGGGCGCGCTGTGCGACCTGGTCGCCTGCAACGTGCCGATGGAAACCGACCGGCGCCAGGAGATCCTCGAGACCCTCGACCTGCGCGCGCGCCTCAAGGCCGTGCTGGGCCTGATCAAGCGCCAGTCGGAGATCCACCGCGTCAAGCGCGAGGTGGCCGACATGGTGCAGCAAGAGATGAGCCGTTCCCAGCGCGAGCTGCTGTTGCGCCAACAGATGCGCGCGATCCGGCGCGAGCTGGGCGAGAGCGGCGGCGAGGACGAGGAGCTGGACCTGCTGCGCGAGCGCCTGACCAAGGCCGAGCCGCCACCCGAGGCCGAGAAATCAGCCAAGCGCGAGCTGTCGCGCATGACGACCATGAACCCGGCCAGCGCCGAGTACCAGGTCTCCTTCACCTATGTGGAGTGGATCGCCGACCTGCCCTGGAAGCGCTCCACCACCGATCGCCTGGACGTGCCCGAGGTGCGGCGCGTGCTCGACGAGGATCACCACGGCCTCGACAAGCCGAAGAAGCGCATCGTCGAGTACATCGCCGTGCGCAAGCTCAGGCGCGATCAACGCAGCCCCATCCTCTGCTTCGTCGGCCCCCCCGGCGTCGGCAAGACCTCCCTGGGGCGCTCGATCGCGCGCGCCACCGGGCGTGAGTTCGTGCGCATCTCCCTCGGCGGCGTCCAGGACGAGGCCGAGATCCGCGGCCACCGCCGCACCTACGTGGGTGCCCTGCCCGGCCGGCTGATCACCGGCCTGAAGAAGGCCCAGTCCAACAACCCGGTTTTCGTGCTCGACGAGATCGACAAGATGGCCGCCGACTTCAGCGGCGACCCGGCCAGCGCCCTGCTCGAGGCCCTAGACCCGGAGCAGAACAACGCCTTCGTCGACCACTACCTGGGCGTGCCCGCCGACCTGAGCAACGTGCTCTTCGTCGCCACCGCCAACCGCAAGGACACGATCCCGAACGCGCTGCTCGACCGCATGGAGGTGATCGACATCCCCGGCTACACGCGCGAGGACAAGATCGCCATCGCGCGCCAGTTCCTGGTGCCGCGCCAGCTCTCTGATCACGGCCTCACCCCCGAGCACCTCGAGATCACGGACGAGGCGATCGAGCGCCTCGTGACCGAGTACACCCACGAGGCGGGCGTGCGTCAGCTCTCGAAGGAAGTGGCCGCGATCTGCCGCGACGTGGCGGTGCGCGTCGCCAACGGCGACGACGCCCACGTGGACGCCGACGGCAAGTTCGTGGAGAAGGTGCTGGGCGCGCCCAAGCGCGAGGTGCAGGTGGCCGAGAAGCTGGTGCGACCCGGCATCGCCACTACCCTGACCTGGACGCCCAGCGGCGGTGAGATCCTGCTGGTCGAGTCGACCGCCATGCAGGGCCGCGGCGCGGTGCACACCACCGGCTCGATGGGCGACATCCTCAAGGAGTCGGTCGCCGCGGCCTTCACCTACATCCGCGTGCGCGCCGCCCGCTTCGGCCTGGCCGAGGACTTCCTCGAGAAGCTCGACGTGCACGTGCACCTGCCCAAGGGCGCCATGCCCAAGGACGGCCCGGCCATGGGCCTGTCGATCCTGGTGTCGCTGCTGTCGCTCTTCAAGGAGGTGCGCGTGCGGCCCGACGTGGCGCTGACCGGCGAGATCACCCTGCGCGGCAAGGTGCTCAAGGTCGAGGGCCTCAAGCCCAAGTGCCTGGCCGCCCACCACGCGGGCATGAAGCACGTGGTGATCCCACGCGCCAACGCCCCCGAGCTCGAGGAGATCCCGGAGAAGATCCGCCAGGAGCTGAAGCTGCACCTGGTCTCCAGCGTCGACGAGGCGCTCGAGCTCGCCTTCGAGAAGCCGCTGGTCTCGCCCGCGCGACCCGCCGCCCCGGCGCCCCCGCCCGTGTGATGGG
>JAPPOT010000682.1 GCA_028817855.1 Myxococcales bacterium | reverse complement strand
GTCAAGCACCGAGCGGGGCTCGGGGACGGCGTACTAACGGGAAGCGTAGTGCTCGAGCGCCGCCGCGTTGATCGCGTCTTCCAGCATCCAGGGGTGGAAGCCCACGATCGTCTCGTTCTGGATTTGAAAGGTCGGGATGTTGCCCGCGGGATTTGTGTCCGTCAGCGCGTCGAGCGCCTCCGGATGCAGCTCGATGTCGTACTCCACCAGCTCCACATCACGCGCGCTCAGGAAGTCGCGCGAGCGATCGCAGATGTAGCACCACGGCGCCCCGAACATGACGACCTCGACCTTCTTGCGAGCCTCCTGAAGCTCGCCCGCGGGGATTTGCGGCGCCGCCGGCGGGCGGCGCAGGGGTGTTGGCGCCACCTCGTCCTCCGCGGCGATGGTGAGCTGTGCGGGCAGCACCACGTCAGCCGGTGCCGGCGCTGCCGCGATGGGTGCGGCCGGCGGTGCGACCGGACTGCGCTCCGACGGCGGGATCGACTCCTCGGCCTGGGCCCGTGCGCGTGAGGGTCCCATCGGGTTGTCGTTGCGCACGAAGCGCGCACCCTGATGTCCAGTCGGCGTACGCGCGATGTAGACGAGGCCGCTGAAGGTCGCCACCAGGCATCCGAGCAGCGTCCAGGTGACAATCCTGCTCAGCCACGACTCGTTGTCGCGGTGTAGCGTCATGCCCTTGGGGCGGCGACACAGCACACACTTGCCGTCGGGCGCGATCGCGAGGTTGTGCTTCGGACAGAGGTCGGCGGTCGACATCGCGGTGTGTCCCATTTTCGCCTGAACGGCGCCGAAGTTCCAACACCTAAGGAAAAGTCTGCATGACATCGGAGGGTCTGTGTGCCCCGGCCCGACATGCAGCACGGAGTACGGGTGAAGCGCCCGGCAAGGTTCGTCTAGAATTGTTCCGTCATGCGCGAGGCGCTCGTACAGGGTCCGCATTCGATGTCGGCACAACCTCCCCAAGGCCCGATCGACCACGTCGCCGCGGCGGGTCTCGGCCCACTCGACGCCCTGCAGGTTCGACAAGTCGAGCAGGCCGGCGAGCGCATGCGCAAGCTGCGCGCCGCGATCACCGTCTCCCGCTTCAACGGCATCGCGCTGTGGGTCTGCGCCGTGCTCTTCCTGCCTCTCTCGTTCTTCGATGCATCGCTCCTGATCGCGGTGGCGCTACTCGCGCTCTTCGGCAGCGCCGAGCTCCACGGCGGCAATCGCATGCGCGCGCTGGATCCTTCCGGTGCCCGCGTGTTGGTCATCAATCAGATCGCGGTCTTCGTCGCCATCGCGCTCTACTGCGTGGCGTCGATCTACATCGGCCTCACGGGACCCAACCCCTACGAGACGCTGATGGCCGAGTATCCGGACCTGGGTGCCGCGCTCTCGGGCGCGGATGCGCAACAACTCGAGCAGCTCAAGGGCACGGTCGAGGGCGCCTACCGCGCCAGCATCGTCGCCTTCTATCTGATCGTGCTCGGCGTGGCCGGCATCTACCAGGGCCTGTGTGCGCTCTACTATCGCGCGCGTGGCGCGCAGCTGCGCAGCTATGTGGACGAGACGCCGGAGTGGATCCGCGAGCTGCAGCGGAGGCTCGCATGAGCGCGCGCGTCGCCATCCTGCTCTGCGCAGCTTGGCTCGTCGTCGGCTGCGCCTCGACCACAGAGACCCAGCGAATCGACCGCTCGATGATCGCCGGCGCGATCCACGATCCCGCCCGCGAGTGGTACACCGACCGGGTCGAGCCCGAGTTCCCGCCGCACCCTCCACGCTTCAAGCCGCGGCCGCGCGTCTATGTCGACCGCCCGCCGCCCACCCTTCGCCGCTTCCGCGCGGCCGAGCGCCAGCGCATCGCAGCGGTGCAGCCGTTGGTGCGCCAGGCCTCGCTCAGCCACGGCATCCCCACCGACGTGATCAACGGCATCATCTGGGTCGAGAGCCGCTTCCACCGCCGCGCCGTCAGTCGCGTCAAGGCCCAGGGCCTGATGCAGGTGATGCCGCGCACGGGGCGCGAGGTGGCGCAGCAGCTGCGGCGCGCCTATCGACCCTTCGATCCGGCGTTCAACATCGATGCGGGCACCTATTACTTCTCGCGCATGGTGCGCCGCTTCGACGGCAACCTCCGGCTCGCCCTGGCCGCCTACAACATCGGCCCCGGCACCGTGCAGCGCTGGCTCGATCGCGGACAGCCGCTGGCCGCCCGCAGCGAGCGCTACATCGACGACGTCTTCAACGCCGCCCGCGCCTTCCGCGCCCGCGGCTACTGAGCCCGCGTCCGGTCGATGCGCCTCGGGTCCAGCGACGCGCCTTGGGGGCGTCGTCGAGCTCACGAAGTAGAGCCCGCCATCCCAAATGACCAGGCGGATCTGGATGTCCACCTCACCCAAGAGTTCCTGGATGTCACTGCCGTCCTTGCGGATCCGCAAGAGCCGTTCACGGACGCTGGCGTCCTCCGCGCTGAAGTACACGTGGGTGCCGTCGACGCGCCCGCGGCTACAGAGTGGGCGCAAGCTCGGGCCCGCGTCCCAGCAGCAGATCGAAGAAGCCCTCGTCGCTGCCGTCGTCCGGGATCCAGGCGAGCGACTCCAGCACCTCGGTGAGGGGCGCAAGCGCCTGCGGCGGCTGCGCCTGGTCGAGCACCACAGCGTGGCTGAAGACCGAGAGCGCCGCCTGCAGTCGCTTCACGTCGTCGCCCATCCGTCGCAGCCCCGCCGGCCAGTATTCCACGATCAGGTAATCGACCTGCTTCAGCGTCTGCGCCGCGCCCGCCAGCACGCGCGCCTCGGCGCCCTGGGTGTCGACCTTCATCACGCAGGGCGCGGCCAGTGGTCGCCCCTCGAGCAGCGCGTCGAGCGGGCCGGCCGGTACCATCACCGTTTCGCCCGCGCCGCCCGTGGGTGCCAGCCGGTTGTCGCCGCTGTTGTGCGGGCTCAGCTCCATCGGCACCTGCCCCGGGACGTCCCACAGCGCCACGGGGTGCACCTCCGCGCGCTCCGCCAGCCCATGCGCCGCGAGATTGCGTATCAGGTGCTTGAGGTTGTCCGGTACCGGCTCGACCGCGATGCAGCGCGCGCCGCTGCCCGCGAGGACCGGAATCGCGACCAGCCCCACGTTGGCGCCGACGTCGATCAGCGTACCCCCATCGCGCCCCAGCAGGCGCCGCAGCAGCGCCACCAACTCGGGGGCCCAGGTGCCCGTGCGCCGGTAGGTGCCCCACACCACCTCGTCCCGCTCGGAGCCGGAGAAGGGGCCGAAGTCACCGTCATGGATGGGAGCCACGGGCGCCTGGGCTAGCGCGCCATCCTCCGATTGCCAAGCTCGCTGAGACCTGAACAAATGAGCAGCCTTGTGATTCCTACCAATCTCGATCTGAATTTGCGGGAATCTCAATCGCTGCTAAGTGGAGCAGAGCGTCATGCAGATCACGATGGTCAAGAAGCGCCTGGAGGGCGGGGCCGCCTGTGGCAAGTGCGACCAGGCCGAGGACCTGCTGAAGGAACGGGGCGCCTGGCCGCGCATCGACCGCGTCGTGTGGGCGCACGAGGACGACCCCAGCTCGGAGGGCATGCGCCTCGCGGGTGAGCACGGCATCGACACGGCGCCCTTCTTCCTGGTCGAGCAGGAGGACGGCGCCACGGTGGCGTACACCAGCGTGCTCAAGCTGCTGCGCGAGCGACTGACGGCCGCGCCACCGTCGCTCCGGCGCGACGTGGACCTGGACGCCAAGCGCATCGAGGAGCTGGCGATGGACCTGTCGTCGCTCACGCCCCAGGAGGTCATCACCTGGGTGCTCGAGCACTTCGGCAAGGACTGCGGGATCGCCTTCAGCGGCGCGGAAGACGTCGCCCTGATCGACATGGCAGCGCGCTCCGGACACGACTTCAACGTCTTCTGCCTGGACACCGGGCGGTTGCACGCCGAGACCTACCGCTTCATCGACGAGGTGCGGAAGCACTACGGGCTCGAGATCGAGATGATCAGCCCCGAGCCCGCGCCGTTGCGCGCGTTCGTGCGCAAGAAGGGACTCTTCAGCTTCTACGAGGACGGGCACAAGGAGTGCTGTGGCGTGCGCAAGGTCGAGCCGCTCAAGCGCGTGCTGGGCGAGCACCGCGCCTGGGCGACCGGCCAGCGCCGCGACCAGAGCCCGACCCGCGCCGACGTCCCGGTGCTGCAGCTCGACCCCGCCTTCAGCGGCCGCGACGGCGCGCTGGTCAAGACCAACCCGCTCGCCGAGTGGAGCTCCGAGCAGACCTGGCGCTACATCCGCGACAACGGCGTGCCCTTCAACCCGCTGCACACGCGCGGCTTCGTCTCGATCGGCTGCGAGCCCTGCACCCGGCCGATCAACCCCAGCCAGCACGAGCGCGAGGGCCGCTGGTGGTGGGAAGAGGCCACCCAGAAGGAGTGCGGCCTCCACGCCAAGCACTGAGATCTCGCGGGGTTAGCGCCCGAATCTCAGGCCCGGGCTTGCCCACTGAACAGATAGTTGGTAGGTTTCTGAAGGATGCGGCTTTTGGACGTGTCTCTTTCGCGCTACATTGCTTCTTCGGCGGTGGCGTGGGTGACACGCCCTGGTCCCGCGAGGGCAAGCAGAGTTTTGCTGAGACGGACCCTCCAATCTGGTCGACGCCAAAGCCAAGGCGAAGCCCCGCGGGACCCGCCGATCCTCTAGCTGTCAGCGAGTGAATCGCCGAGGTCCGCCCAGGAGCGGCTTACGTCCTCGAAGAAATCCTCGACGTACTTCCAGTACGCCTCCGGTTTCTCCTCCGGGCGCGCTCGCTCCTGAACGAACCTCGACGATTCGAGTGACGGGCAGCGGGCGGTGCTGCGCGGAGCAGGGCGCTTCTGCGCGCCAGCTACAGGTACTTCTCGAGGACGTCTTGCAGGTCGCGTTTCGAGAAGGGCTTGGCGATGTAGTCGTCCATGCCGACGGCTCGGCAGCGTTCCCGTTCTTCGGGCAGGACGCTGGCGGTCAGCGCGACGATGGTGGTGTGCTGACCGTTGTCGCCCTCGCGGCGTCGGATCTCCTTGGTGGCGTCGTAGCCGTTCATGTTCGGCATGTGGCAGTCCATCAAGACCAGGTCGAAGTCGTCGTGCTCCAGGCGATCGATCGCCTGCTGCCCGTCCAGGGCCATCTCCACCTCGCAGCCGAAGCGGCCGAGCAGCTCCAGCGCGAGCACCTGGTTGTCCTCGTTGTCCTCCACGAGCAGCACCCGCCCGGTGTACCGCGCGAGCGTCTCGTCGATCGGCTCCGGGATCGTGCTGCGGTGCACCGCCTCCGGCAGCGCCAGTGACATGGTGAAGACCGAGCCCTCGTCCGGCTTGCTCTCCACACGCAGCTCGCCGCCCATCAGCTTGGTCAGCTGGTTCGAGATCGCCAGGCCCAGACCCGTGCCGCCGAACTTGCGCGTGGTGGAGGCGTCGGCCTGGGTGAAGGCCTCGAAGACCTGCTCGATCTGGTCGGGCGCGATGCCGATGCCGGTGTCCACCACCGACAGGTCCAGCATGCGCCGGTTGCCCTCCAGCTCACGCCCCGTCGCGCGCAGCTTCACACCGCCGTCGTGCGTGAACTTGATCGCGTTGCCCATCAGGTTCACCAACACCTGCTTGATGCGCGTGGGATCGCCCCGGTAGCGCAGCGGGATCGATTCATCGATCTCGACCTCGAACTTCAGGCCCTTCTGACGCGCCTTCACGTCCAGCATGCGCTGCACTTCCTCGAGCAGCGTGCGCAGGTTGAAGCGGACCTCCTCGATGGTGAGCTGCCCCGCCTCGATCTTGGAGAAGTCGAGGATGTCATTGACCAGCTGCAAGAGTGTGTTGCCGGAGCGCTCGATCGTGTCGGCGAACTCCTTCTGCGCTTCGTCGAGCTTGCTCATCTGCAGCAGCTCGGTCATTCCCAGCATTGCGGTCATGGGCGTGCGGATCTCGTGGCTCATGTTCGCCAGGAACTCGCTCTTCGCCTTCACCGCCACCAGCGCCGCGGCGTTGGCCTCGCGCAGGTGCTGCATCAGGCGCTGGTCGCGCAGGTGCAGGGTCTGGATGTTCTTGTAGGCGCGGATGCGGACGATCAGGATCAGGAAGCCAAAGAGCGTCGCCTCGCCGAGCGCCAAGCCGAAGTGGTACCACTCCGGATCGTCGGCGCGCGCGCCGACCACCCACGCCCAGCCCGCGATCGCAAGCCCGCACAGCCCCGCGAACCACCGCATCGACAGCAGCAGGCAGCCGAAGCCGAGCACCGCGATCATCAGGTTCGTGGTCATGTGCGGCTCCGGCACGCTGACCAACAGGAAGAGGCAGTTGACGATGACGGCGACGCCGATCACGGAGGAGGCCGGGTGGGCGAGCCATCCGGGTACGCGATTGCGCTCGAACCAGACCGCGCCCGCCAGCAGGCCGACCGAGAGCAGTCCGGTCGACAGGGCCATCGTCTCCCGCGTGTCCCCCTCCAGCCGATAGAGGTACCAGGCCGTGAGCAGGGCGTAGAACAGGGCCAGGCCCACGCAGACCGGGCGCAGGGAACCCGCCAGCACGCCGTTCAGTGCGTCGGCCAGCTGCGATTTGGAGACCTGCGCGGCCTCGGGGAGCTCCCTGGAGTCTTCGGGATCGGACATCGGGAACGTCGCGCCCGGTGCATCGGGCGCGATCCCGATTCTATCCCGCCAGTCCGCCTCGCGCGGCAATTGCCGTGCAATTCTGGAGGTTTGTGTGCGCGCTGTGAGCGGATCTGGCGGCCTGTGCCACCTCGGCCTACGCGGCGCTCAATCGCGGCACCGTGCCTCGGTCGATCCGCACTTGAAGCGCACGTGCAGGTGCTTCACGTGGCCGCGCGAGTGGCGCACCACCGCGGTCCGATTGCGCGTCGGGAACTGGATCAGCCGCTCGAGCTCCGCCTCGGACGTGCCCGCCCGGGTGGCCGCCCGCCGCAGGGCCTTCTGGCGGCTGCGGGACAGGAAGATGTAATCGACCTGGCCGGTGTTGATCAGCGCTCGAATCAGGCCCCACGCGGCGTCCCAGTCCACCTGGGACATCTGCGTGGGCACGGTGCCCTTGGCGATGCCGGCGGCCAGCGGCAGCCGGATGTCGACGTCGCGTCCGCTGCGGTGGGAGCGGTGCGGGCGGAAGCGCCCGCCGCGCCTGCGGCTCATGTCGCCGATCACGAGCTCGCGATCGAAGCCGCTCCTCTGGCGGAACGTGGCGATGGCGTCCTGCAGCTGCGTCATCGCGTGGGTCGAGCCGTAGCTGCTCTCCGGCTTGCGCAGCGTGTAGAGGGCGGGGTTGTCGGGCATGCGCGCGCCGCCGATCAGCCGCCCGCGCGACGGGCTCCCGACGCTCAGCGATCCGCCGGGTACCGCCACCCGCGGCGGCGCGGGTGTCGGTGCGCTCGGTGCGGGCGCCGCACCGTCGGTGGTCACACCGGCGGTCGCTGCGCTCGAGGCTGCCATCTCGCGCTCGACCCACACGACGACCGTGTCGCCGGCGCGCAGCCCGCGCTCCTTCTTGCGGTTCCAGTGCTTGCGCAGCTTGCCGGAGTCGACGTCGTGCTTCTTGGCGATGCGGGCCCAGCTGTCGCCGCGCTGGACGACGTAGCGCACCCTCTCCCGATCGCTGGCGCTCGAGCGCGTGTGGACACGCAGCTGCTGCCCCGCACGGATGCGCGGCCGCTTCGGGTCCAGCTTGTTCCACTTGATCAGCTGGTGGCTGCGCACGCCGTAGCGGTCGCAGATCTCCGAGATGCGCTCGCCCGGGATCACGCGGTGCTTCACCCACTTGGCCTCCGGCAGGGCGGTCGCGCCGATCGCGGCACCGGGCGGTACCGCCCCCGCATAGGCCGCGGGTAGGGCGAGCAGAAGCGCTGTGCCGAGCGCCAGCGCGATGTGGCTGCGGTCGCGCATGACCGGGGAACGACGAAGCCTATCACCAGAGTCCACAACGCGCACCAAAGCCGATCCACCCTACCAATCCAGGCCTTTCAGACGTTCAGCAACCCCCACCCATTTACACCACAGCCCACCCCCACAGTCCAGGGAGTGCGAAGAAACGCAGATAACGTCGAACAACGCCGCAGAGCAGAGACCAAGAGAGAGT
>JAPPOT010000214.1 GCA_028817855.1 Myxococcales bacterium | reverse complement strand
CCGGACGCTTCTGCCGCGCTAGGCGCCATCCCCGAGCTGCCACTTCCCCGCCAGTGCCCGCCGCGTCCGCTCCACCGCCTGCTGCCCCGCCGGGCCGCAGGCATCGTCTGGCAGCTCCAGGCGCTCGCCCTTCAGCGCCGATGCGACTCCCGCGACGCTCTGCTGCAGCGCCCCGAGGTCGTAGCCGCCTTCGAGCATGAAGGCGATGCGACCGTGGCCGGCGCGATCGACGTGATCGAGCAGGGAGGAGGCCATCGCGCGGTAGCTGTCGGCGTCGAGCTCCATGTTCGCGAGGGGGTCGTAGGCGTGTGCGTCGAAGCCCGCGGACACGAGCAGCAGGTCGGGGCCGAGCTGGTCGAGCAGCGGCAGCACGATCGTGCGGAAGGCGTGGGCGTAGGTCTCCACGCCCTGGCCCGCGGGCAGCGCCACGTTGGCGGTGTAGCCCTCGCCCGCGCCCCGTCCGGTCTCGTCGGCGGCCCCGGTCCCGGGATAGAAGGGGTACTGGTGCAGCGAGATGAAGAGCACGCGCGGATCGGCGTAGAACGCGTGCTGCGTGCCGTTGCCGTGGTGCACGTCCCAGTCGACCACCGCCACGCGCTCCGCTCCGGCCGCCAGCGCCGCCTGCGCCGCGATCGCCACGTTGTTGAGCATGCAGAAGCCCATCGCGTGTCCTGGCTCGGCGTGGTGCCCGGGCGGCCGCAGCAGCGCGACACCGCGCTTGGCCTCGCCTGCCATCAGTCGCTGGCTGAGCTCGGCCGAGGCGCCCGCGGCGAGCCAGGTCGCCTCCTGCGACCCCGGTGAGTAGAAGGTGTCGGCGTCGAGGTGGCCGAAGCTCCCGTCGAGCGCGTTCCGGAGCTGCGCCAGGTAGTCGGCACCGTGAACCGCCTCCAGCTCCGCCGGCCTGGCATCGCGCGCCTCCACCTGCTGGCACCGCGCCCGGTCGAGCGTTCCGTAGAGCCCCGCGCGCGCCGCTGCCAGCCGCTCCGGTCGCTCGGGGTGACGACCGCTGCGCTCGTGATGCTCGTCGAAGCGCTCGTCGTCGACGACCGCCACCGGACTCTCGGGCTCTCCGCTCATGCTCACGAAGATAGCAGCGCGGCCGCCACCGGCCTACGCGTCGTCCGCGTCGGACTTGGCCGCGTCGTGGGGGCGGTCCCGGGCCGTCGGCAGCGGCTCGCGGCGCGGCCGTGCCGGTACCGGGTGCTTCGCCAGCTCCGCCTCGACCGCGTCGAGCAAGGCGTCGAGCCCCTCGCCGGTCGCCGCCGAGAAGGCGTACACGCGGATCTCGCGCGCGCCCATCGCCTCGCGAAAGTCCGCCTCCGCTTCCCGCACCTCAGGCAGGTCGAGCTTCGAGAGCGCGACCAGCGCCGGCCGCTTCGCCAGCTCTGGATCGAAGCGCGCCAGCTCCCGCTCCAGTGCCTCGAAGTCCGCGAGCGGCTCGCGCTCGGGCGAAGGATCCACCGTCACCAGATGCAGCAACACCCGCGTGCGCTCCACATGCTTCAGGAAGCGATGCCCCAGGCCCGCCCCATCCGCGGCGCCCTCGATGATGCCGGGGATGTCGGCCACCACGAAGCTGCGCAAGTCGCCCCGGGACACCACCCCCAGGTTCGGCACGAGCGTCGTGAAGGGATAGTCCGCCACCTTCGGGCGGGCTTTCGACACCGTCGCGATGAAGGTGCTCTTGCCGACGTTCGGGAAGCCCACCAGGCCCACGTCGCCGAGCAGCTTGAGCTCGAGCCGCAGCTCCACCTGCTGGCCCGGCTTGCCGGGCTCGGCCCGCGTCGGTGCCCGATCCTGGGGCGTCGCGAAATGGATGTTCCCGCGCCCACCGCGTCCGCCGCGGGCCACCACGTGGCGCTGTCCGGGGCTGTCCAGGTCCACGAGCAGCTCGCCCGTGCGCGCGTCGAAGACCTGCGTCCCGAGCGGGATCCGCACGACCAGCGCCTGGCCTGCCTTGCCGTACTGATCCTTCCCGCGACCGTGCTCGCCCCGCTGGGCGGTCAATATGCGCTTGTACTTCAGGTCCAGCAGGGTGGTCAGGCGCTCGTCGGCCTCGAAGACCACGTCGCCCCCATCGCCGCCGTCGCCGCCCGCGGGGCCCCCCAGCGGACGGTACTTTTCGCGCCGCATCGCGGCCGAGCCGTTCCCGCCGTCGCCCGCCTGTGCGGTAAGGGTGATTTCGTCCACGAACTGCACGCTTGCCGTCTCCAACCCGGCTATTTCACCGATTCGCACGCCCTCGCACAACCGCTCGACTCCACAGCGCTTCCGCTTCGGCCGCGAATACACACCGTGTGCGCTCCACTCACCGAAAACCCCGCGAAGCCGATCGCTTGCACGATCTCCGCACGCCCGGTGGACTACCGGGTTGGGCCCGTCCGCAGTCCCGATCAAGCCGTCGCGATCGCGCTACCCACGCTGTCGGTGCCTGACGTACAATGATGGGATGGACGAAGAGGGCCGTACGGCGCTCGGTGCAGCACGCGAGCGCTTCCTGGGCAGCCTCGCCCAGCGTGCCCGCGAGCTCCGGGAGCTGCTCGACGCGGTCGCGGCCGAGCCCTCGGACGGCGCCCCCCGCGAGCGTCTGCGGCGGCGCGTCCACGCCCTCTATGCGTCCGCCCAGGTCTTCCAGAACGAGCCCCTCGCGGACGCCATCAAGGAGCTGGTCCAACGCCTGGACGAGGCCCGCGACGAGGATCGCGAGCTGAGCCCGGAGGATGTCGCTGCCGCGTCTGCGCTGACCGAGCGCCTCGGGGGGGGCGCGCCCGAGCCGGCCTCGGAGTCCCGGCCGCGTCCCTCGGCCCCATCCAACGATCAGATCTCCTCGGTCTTCCGCCTCGACGCGCTGGGGGACGACGTTGATGAGCCCGTCGAGGCCCCGGCGGTGGTCGCGCAGACCGTCGCCGGGCAGGTCGCGGCGCCCCGCGTGCTCGGCGTCCTGGTCGTGACCGGGCCCGAGCTTGGCGCAGCCCTGCGCGAGGCCCTGCCCCTCGAGCACTGCGACCTCACCACCAGCTACGACCCGGAGACCGCGGTCGAGGTCCTCGACAACGTCGCGCCCGATGTGGTTCTGCTCGACGCTCACCTCGCGCGCCATCAGGGCGGAGAGCTGGTCGAGCGCCTCCGCGGCGTTCGCACCGACGTGGTCAAGGCGGTCGTGCTCTGCAGCCAGGGGCCGCAGCGCGACGGTGAGGCGCTGGCGCGCAGCACCGGTGCGGACGCCCGCATCGAGCTGCCGCTCGCGCCGAGCGAGCTCCTTCACCGCTTGCACCAGCTGGCCTTCGCCGACGACGCTTTCCACTCGGCGCTGGCCAAGTTCGAGGGCGGCACCGTGGACGAGATCGCCCAGAGCGTGGCGGAAGAGGTGCGCCGTGGCATCGCCGAGTCCCTGCGCCAGGGCGGACACGAGCACATCGAGCTCGAAGACAAGGCCGAGCTCATGGCTGCCACCTGGTCCGCCATCGGTCGCATCCGCGCGCACCTGGCCGAGCGCACGGAGGGCCGGGTGCTCTTCAGCGATCGCCCATACGCCGGTGGCCCGGCCGAGCTCGCCCTGACCGACGACCTGCCGGCTGCACCCTATGCCGGCGTAGGGGATGCCCTGCGCGGGCGGCAGATCCTGGTGGCCGACGACGACCCGGCGGTGCTGTGGTTCTTCTGCGGCTTGCTGCGCGAGGCCGGCGCGGTCGTGCACGAGGCCGAGGACGGCAAGCAGGCGCTGGAGCTGGCCCGCCGGCGCGTGCCCGATGTCGTCATCAGTGACATCCTGATGCCCGAGATCGACGGCTTCGCGCTCTGCCGCGAGCTCGAGCGCGACCTGTTGCTCTCACATGTGCCCGTCGTCCTGCTCTCCTGGAAGGAGGACTTCCTGCAGCGCATGCGCGAGCTGGAGTCGGGGGCGTCGGGCTACCTGCGCAAGGAAGCCGGCAGCCACCAGATCCTCGCGACGATCGCCGGCGTCCTGCGCCCGCGGGTGGAGCTCGAGGCACTGCTGTCGGCGGGTGACGAGGTGCAGGGGCGCGTCGATGCGATCGGTGTGCGCAACCTGATCGAGACGGTCGCAGCCCGGCACGGCTCGGCGCGCATCACCGTGCGCGACGCCTGGAACCTGTTCGAGGTCGACGTGCGCGACGGTAACCGGCTCTCCGTCACGCGCACCGCATCCGACGGCTCCTTCTCGCGCAAGGAGCCCGCGCTGCGCCAGCTGCTCGCGGTGGATGTGGGGCGCTTCGGCGTGACGTCGGCCGAGGGCGCCCTGCGCGGAGGCTTCGATGTGCCGCTCGATCAGGCGCTGGTGGAGGCGGGGCGCAAGCTCGCGGCGCTGGTGGACGCCGTCAGCGATCGCTGGCTGGTCCGCGTCGGCCGCGTCGAGCTCGACGACGAGGTGTTGGCCACGCTGCTGACGGCCACACCCACCGTGCTCGCGGAGGTGGTCGCCTGCCTGAAGCAGGTCGACCAGCGCGTGTCGGACCTGCTCGTGAACGGAAGCTTCCCGGCCCGGGAGCTGGAGCAGCACCTGCGTGAGCTGGCGCGCCGCGGGGCGATCACCGCGGTGATCGGTCACGACGGTGAGGATCTGGTCGCCGAAGCCGAGCGCGAGCGCATCGAGCATCCCGGCGTGCTGCTGCACTCGTCGGAGCGGCCGGCGGCGCCGTCCATTCCCCCGACCACCCTCGGCGATGGCGACGTCGAGTGGATCGAGGGGGGCGGTCATGTGGCCGGCGGCGCGGCCGCCGACAGGGCGCCGGTCGAGCTCATCGAGGCGCCACCGATCGAGGAGGAGGAGGAGGAGGAGAGCCAGGACCTCTCCGTGCCGCCACCGTTGCCGACGCGCACGTTCACCGCGCCAAGCGAGGAGTCGGTGTCGGCGATGCCGCCGCCGCTGCCCGTCGGCGAGGGCCACTCCACGGCTCCAGATCCCCCCGAGCCGGAGCCCGCCCCGACGTCCGAGCCGGAGCCCGACTGCGCACCCGAGCCCGATGCACAGGGCTTCGCCGTTCGCAGCAGCCTGCTCACCCAGCCGCCCGCGGAGCGCAGCCGGAGCGTGGCCCCGGATGCGCGGCCCGAGGAGCGCAGCCCGCTGGCGGTCATGGCGATGGTTGCGGCCCTATTCGGCGTGATCGGCTTCGTCGGCTATCGCTGGGTGAACAGCCCGGGCGCTGCCGGGACCGAGGTGCGTCCGGGCAGCGCCACCCCGGCGATTCCCTCCGCGCCGGAGCCCGAGCCAGCCCCCGGCGCCGGGCCGAAGCCCGGCAGCCCACCCCAGGGCGCCGCTGGGGAGCCTTCCGTCGCGCCCACCTTCGGCCGCGTCCTGCCCTTCATCGATCACAGCCGCGGCGTGCCAGTAGGCGAGAGTCAGGGCCTGCTGCTGATCGAGTACGAGGCCGACGGGACGGGCCCGAAGGTGCGGATCGGTGACCGCAGCCTGGGACCCGCACCGACGGGGGTTGCGCTCGACGGCGGTCGGCACCAGCTGGTGATCGAGCGCGACGGCCAGACCAGCTTCCGCTTCCTCACGATCGAGCCGGGCGAGACACGGATCGTCGAGGTCAAGTAACCGCGTCGGGCCAAACCTGCCCCTGCCCGGCCTGGCAGCCGGGCGTCTTGGAGGGCAGGTGCAGGGGCACGTAGGGTGGCGCCCCGGGCGTTGCTCGGCCGAGCGGCACCGTGGATGGCGATCGGCTCGCCTCGCAAGCCGCCCCCGCTTCGGTATACTGCGCCCGCCCCAACATCTGGGCACAATGGAGGACTGGATGTCGTGTCGTTTTGCGTGGGCCCTGGCGGCCTCGTCGTTGCTTGTCTGGGCGTGCGGAGGCGGTGACAAGCCCGCCGCGCCGAGCGCGTCGCCCGAGCCCGAGAGCGCGGAACCTGCCTTCGAGCCGACCCCGGCCGCGGCGCCGGCGGATCAACCCGGCACGGACGACGGCCTGCGCCCCCACATGAACCTGGGCAATCTCGCCCATATGGCCGACGTCGATCAGGGCGGCCTCTTCATCGACTTCGGCACGCCCGCGGCCGACAAGTACGTGAGCGGTGGCTTCAAGACCGGCTGGGGCAAGGCCGGCACTGAAGGCGACACCACCTACACGCACGTGGCCTCGGAGACCGGGCGCGTCTACTTCCCGATCGAGGGCGACGGGCCCCACACGCTGAGCTTCCGCGTCAAGCCCGTGGGCACCCGCAACATGCAGATCTTCCTCAACGGCGACAGCCTGCCGCTGGTCCGCATGCAGCAGGGCGGCGGCTTCCAGGTGCACGACGTGGAGGTGCCCGCCGAGAGCGTCAAGGACGGCGAGAACCACCTGCTGCTGCGTTTCGGCGGCACCAGCAAGGTCGGTGGCGAAGACGTCTCGGTGGCGATGGACTACATCCACGTGCGTCGTGGACCGCCTGCCGCGGAGGGGCAGGGCGCCGTGCCGCGCTACGCGCAGCTCAGCGCCGACCTCGACGTGGGCGGCGTCAAGCGCAAGGCCCTGGTCGCGAGGGCGCCGACCAGGCTCAGCTGGTACCTCGAGGTGCCCCCCAAGGCCGCGCTCAGCTTCCGCGTCGGCCAGGCCGGCGGCACCGGCGGCAAGGCGCGCATCACCGCGACCACGGAGGGCGGCGAGTCGGAGCAGCTCTTCGAGAGCGCCCTCGACGACAGCTGGAAGTCCGGCGTGCTGAAGCTGGACCACCTGCAGAACCAGGTCGTGCGCCTGGAGCTCACCAGCGAAGGCGCGGGCGCGGTCGGCTGGGCCAGCCCGACGCTGCTGGTGCCCGAGCAGAAGGTGGCCAAGGTCGAGCCGGTCAAGAACGTGGTCGTGCTGCTGATCGACACCCTGCGCGCCGACAAGCTGCGCGCTTACGACAAGAAGAGCCGCGTCGAGACCCCGGCCCTGGACCAGTTCGCCAAGGAGGGCACGGTCTTCGAGAACGCCCAGTCGCCGGAGAACTGGACCAAGCCCTCGGTCGCCTCGGTGCTCACCGGCCTCTATCCGGTCACCCACCAGACCAAGGAGAGCGAGTCCAAGCTCCCGGACAGCGCGCTGATGGTGAGCGAGGTCTACAAGAACGCCGGCTTCGCCACCGCCACCTTCCTGGCCAACGGCTACGTCAGCGACAAGTTCGGCTTCAAGCAGGGCTGGGACCACTACACCAACTACATCCGCGAGAAGAAGAGCACCGAGGCCGGCAACGTCTTCAAGGAGGCCGGCGACTGGATCGAGAAGCACAAGGACGAGCGCTTCTTCGTCTACATCCAGACGATCGACCCCCACGTGCCCTACGACCCGCCCGAGGAGTTCCTCAAGAAGTACGACGCCCGCGAGTACAGCGGCGTGGTCGGGCCGCGCAAGACGCCGGACCTGCTCGAGAAGGCCAAGCGCAAGCCGCCCAAGGTCACCTTCAACGCGCGCGACCGCGAGCGCCTCGAGGCCCTACACGACGGCGAGATCAGCTACCACGACTCGGAGATGGGCAAGCTGGTCGAGCGCCTCAAGGCCCACGGGCTCTACGACCAGACGCTCTTCGTCGTGACCTCGGACCACGGCGAGGAGTTCTACGAGCACGGCTCCTATGGCCACGGCCACTCCGTCTACCAGGAGATGATCCACGTGCCGATGATGTTCCGCCTGCCGGGCGTGGTGCCGGCCGGCCAGCGCATCCGCGACACCGTGGGCACGCTCGACATCTCGCCCACGATCCTGGCCGCGACCGGCGTGGCCGTGCCGGACGTGATGGAGGGCGTCAATCGCATGCCCCACATGATGGGTGACGTGCCAGCGGGACCCGCCGTGGGCTTTAGCGATTTCCTCGACGACCGGCGCGTGATCCGGGCCGGCCGGTGGAAGCTCATCCTGCGCGGCATCAACGCCACCTTCTTCGATCTGCAGCGCGATCCCGGCGAGCAGAAGGAGCTGCCCGTCGAGCAGCATCCGATCGCGATGCGCTATCTGCGCACGATGCTCGGCCAGTTCGTCGGCGCCAGCGACCTGAAAAACTGGCTATCGCCGGAGCAGACCGGGGAGAAGAAGACGCTCCAGCAGGAAGACACCGTCATCGACGAGAGCACCCGCGAAGGCCTCAAGGCCCTCGGCTACGCCAACTGAGGGGTAGCTTACCGG
>JAPPOT010000659.1 GCA_028817855.1 Myxococcales bacterium | reverse complement strand
CACCGCAAACGCGGTGCTGTGGCTTCAGGATCGCGCCGCGCGGCGAGATCTCCATCGCCGCGTGAAGAGCAGTAGCAGAACGCCGGCCGGTGTCCCCAGAAGCGCTGCTCCCGCCCCGAAATAGCCCAGGAGGATCGCGAATGTGCCACCCTCTCCGCCGACCTCGGAGCCGGTCGTGAAGAGCCAGGCACTCGCGATCGCAGAAAGCGTTCCAACGACCACCAACAGCCACCCGGCTAGAGCGCCTACGAACAACAGGACTCGTGGGATCGATGGCGTCACGAATCACTCACGGTTCGCGCGAGCATAGCTTACAGCCGTGAGCTCAGGTGGGCGACAGCCTATGCGGCAATCGCCGCGAGCACCGCAGTTCGAAAATCTGGTACTCGGGCGTGCCATTCCAAATCCGCTGGGACTTCGTTCGGCTTTGGAGCCCCCTTCGCGGTCCTTTCGAGCTCGTGGCCCGATCCGCGGACCGTACTCGGTGGTCATGCGCGGGCCTTGCTGCGTCAGACGCGCCTGCTAGGGTCGGCCATGCGCCTGCGGATCGGTATCGTCGGGGACTTCGCCCGCGGCTTCCACTCACACTGGGCAACGGAGGCGGCGCTGTTCCACGCCGCCACGCGGCTCGACCTCTCTGTGGAACCGGATTGGATCGCGACCCCTACAGTATTGGAGCCCGACGGGATCGAACGTCTGGCCACGTTTGATGGTCTTTGGGGTGCGCCGGGTAGTCCCTTCGCGAGCGCGCTCGGGATGTTGCGGGCGATCCAGTACGCTCGCGAGCGGGACGTGCCATACCTGGGCACGTGCGCTGGTTTTCAGTACGCGCTGATCGAGTTCACGCGGAACGTGCTCGGCATCGCGGACGCGGACAGCGTTGAGAACGATCCGGACGGGCGCAATGTGGTCATCAGGCCCCTGAGTTGCGAGGTGCCTGCGAACAGGCTCGCGCTTGCGGGGCTCCACAATGTGCAGCCCCTGAAATCGACTCGGCTCGCGGCCCTGTGCGGTGACGAACCGCTGAGGGCCGAGTTCTTCTGTAGCATGGAGCCGAACGTCGAGTTCATCGAGCGTTGGGAGCGGGCAGGGCTGCGCATTGCGGCTCACGGGCCAGACGGCGAGATGCGCGCGTTCGAGCTACCCGGCCATCGCTTCTTTCTCGCGACGCTCCACGCTGCGCCCGGATTCGAGCGCGTATGCTTGCAAGGCACGGTCCGCAAAGCGCTTGCCGAAGCTGTGGAGGTACCGGAGATCGTGGTAGCGGGTGCTGACGCACGTCTCACCGAAGTCGATCAACCCGGTCAGTGTACCCTCTTGACCTGCGAACAAGTTTTCCACACAGGGATCCCCGTGGATGACGGCATCCGGAACGGGTTCGCTATCCGCGAAGCGCAGCACGTGTGGCAGTGCGCGCTGGAGATCAGGCGCGTCGTCCAGGCTCATGACAGCCTCTGCGATCGAGTGAAGATCCAGTCGCTCGGCTTCGAGTCCCAGACTGAACCCGGTCTGCGGCTTGATCGCGCCATGGAAGCGCGCGAGCGCGCCGCCAATCGAACCGGCGAAGCGTTCGCCGCAAGGTGTGATTGGGCACTCCGGCATCAGGCGCTCTCTCGGGCCGAGGCGGCGCTCCAGTCCGAAGAGCCGATGGTCGATCGCCGTTGCTGTGCTCGTCCGTGTCTTTGGCGTGGTTTGCGCTCCACCGGCGGTTGGTGGCGCACCCGCACCCGCGGCGGCCCATCATCGCTCCAGGAGGGATTCGAATATCTCGACGTACTTTGGCGATGAAAGCTCCAGCGCCCATGCACTGCTGAGATCGTGCCAGGTGACTTCGGTGTGCTCGTCGGAGCAGTTGCTGGGCGTGCCCTTCCACTGGTCGATCACGAATAGATGTAGTCGATTGGCGAGTCTGTCCGGCGGGTCGTCGAAGACCGGCCAGGAGCGGGTCCCCATCCATCTGTGCCAACCTGGGCTCGACGAGTGATCCAAGGCGCGTCGGATGGTCTGTAGCTGACTGGACACGGGGTCGAGCGTGGTCCGCAAAGAAGCGGGCGCAACGCCAGCTCGGAGACCGCAGTTCGAAGGAACGCGCGCGTTCCTGAAGGCGCTGCGGGTGCTAGGCGAGGCTCAGCAGGCAGAAGCCGTTGCCGAAGGGATCGGCGCAGAAGGCTGCCGTGCCCCACTCGCCACGCTTCGTCTCCTCGATGTGCCCACCGAGATGCTCGACTTTCGTTGCGACGGCATCCAAGTCGTCGACGTCGAAGTCGACATGCACCGGCGTCCAGTGCCGCGCGTAGGTTCGTGCGCTGCCGGGCACCGGCGTGGCGCGTGTCCCCTCGGCCTTGAGCGAAAGGTGCACGGTCGTCCCGTCCGCGTCGAGCGTGTGGTGGGTCTCTCTGGTCGCCTGCAAGGTGCATCCCAGCGCATCGCAGTAGAAGGTGGTCGCCCGCGCCAAGTTGGAGACGTCGATGCACACGGTGATTCTCGGCATGCCCGGAGCGTAGCCCAATCCCTCGGCCTACGTGTGCCGGACTTCGAGGGCCAGCTGGATGGGCGGGCGCTTGGCGCACGTGTGATCGCAGAACCCCGTCCGAGCCGAGGGTTCGAAGTGCGGAGCACACCAGGCGTAAATGCGGGTGGCGCCACTCTGGTGCGTCGTCAGTGGATCTGGCGGACGGCTACAGCTCGTGGCTCAGCTGGTTGGCGACCTCCTCGAAGATGGCCACCTCCTCGGGCGTGCGGTGAGGGGCACCGATGCTCGGAAGGACGGTGTCCATCAGGGCCGCGTTGTCAAACAAGGTGACCTCTGCGTGCGTAGGGCGGGCGAATTCGGCCGCCGTCCCGGCGGCGTTGCCGGGGGGCAGTCGATTGCCCGCCATGTGCACGTTGGGCACCGTCTCGGGTTCCGGAATCAAGAAGGCGGCGTCCAGATTGTCGCCGGCGCTGGTGAAGTGGTTGCGGATCACATTGATTCCACTGGGGCACACGCCGTTGCGGCAGCGCACACGCATCCCGTATCCGCCACCGAAACCGTAGGCTGCCCACCTGTGCAGGATGTTCTGCTCGAAGTTGGAGTCGCGTACGTCGCCGCGAATCTGGGGGTTACGTTCGTGGGTATAGGCATAGAGGTTGTGGTGATTGCTGATGCGCTCGCGCGCCTGCAGTTCGTGGTGGCTGTAGGTGTTGGGATGGAGGCTGCGCAAGAAGGCCGAATACTGCACTGTCGCATCGGTCACGCTGCCCCAGATGTCGCCGCCTCCATCCTGGGCGTTGATGACGGTCAGACGATGAAACACCACGTTGTGTAGACAGTCCGGCAGGTCTTCCCCGTCCATGCCCAGCACGCCGGCCGCCTGACTGTGGTCCTCCGTGTCTTCAGTCCAGACGCCCTGAAAGCGCAACCCCTGCAGCAGCACGTCGTGGCCACAGGTGTTCATACCCGGCCAGGTGTTCACCACAATGCCACCCGGAATGCCGGTCTTCGCGATGGTGATACCTGGCGAGGGTGCGCTCAGACCATCGATCGTCAAGTGGGGTTGCCGGACGCTTATCCCGGCCGTCAACACAATCGAGCCACCCACCTGAAATGTGAGCAGACGCGGGGTAGGGTCGGCCGCGGGGCCATCACGGTTGGCGACACAGTCACGCAGGCTACCCGGACCCTGATCGTCCAGGTTCATCACCACGCAGACGTCGCCGCCGTGACCGAATGTGCTGGTGGTGCCGTAGCCCTGCAGGGGCATGGGCGCGCGCACAGTACCGCCGTCGCTATCCATCCGCGCCCCACCGCCCGCGTCTGCAAAGGCGCCGCCGTCAGGATCCCGCCCGGATTGGCTGTTCATGTCAGCGGCAGTGGCGGCCAGAGGAGTCCGGTCTGGGCCTCCATCTGTCGAACTGCTCGTCACTTCGGTCGTGTCGGCGCCACTGGCCCCCGCGTCCGTCGATGCGGCGTCCTTCGAACAGGCAGCGAAGGGGCACAGGCACAACAGCAGGGCAGTCCGAGCGCGCATGAGCGGAAACATAGGACATGGATGCCAAAGCGTGAAGAGATGACGAGCGACCGCAAGAGCCCCATCCGAGCCATGGTGGCTCCGCGAAGATGCGCGTGCGCCCTTCCAGCCAACGTCAGCGCTGTCCCATGCTGTCTCGACGCTAAGGATCGCCCGGAGCGTCCCCCAGCTCGTAGATCCAGGCTGCGCCGCTGTTTGTCCGGGTCCGTGGCGCCAGGGGGTCGCCACCGACGCCGATGGCGGAGGTGTCGTCTCCCGCGGTCCCCACGGCAAGCGTTGTGCCGTGCAAGGCGATGGACGGGGAATGGAAGAATCCCACGGCGTCGCCGGACTCCGTCGGTTGCAGTTGCAGCTGCTGGGTCCAGGTCTCGCGCGATCGTTCGAAGACGCGTATCAGCTCGTGCCCTATCCAAGTCGCTTCGGTCGCGACCCCGGGAACCTCGACCGATGTCGCGGTCACGAGCTGGTCGCCAAGCAACGCAACGGCTGGCAGCGCGTGCTCCTGATCCCACGCCAGGCGGGCGTGCTCGCTCCACGCAGCGCCAGCACGAACGTAGACGTAGACAGCCCCCCGCGAGCCGTAGACGAAGTCCTCGTCCTGTGAGGGGAGGTCTTCCCCATGGGCGGTCACGGCGAGTGTGTCGCCGGACAAGGACAGGCTCTCGCCGAACCAGTCGTTGTTGTGAGCTCCGCTGCCCGCAATCCTGGTCTGCTGGCTCCAGGTGGCGCCCGACCGAACGAAGATGCGGACGCCCCGCCCCAGCGATGTCGTGGTGACAAACGTGGGGCGGGACCCCACCGCCAGCGTGTCGCCGGAGAGCGCCACGCTGAACCCGAAGTGGTTTTCGAGGTCACCCGTGTTGTCCGCCTTGATGTAGGCCTGCGGAGTCCAGGTGCCTGCAGCCCGCGTGAAGACGTAGACGGCGCCCTCGCCCGGGACGCTGTTGTCAGTCTGGTCACCGTTCACGCCCGTCGCGGCGCTGGCTTCCTCGGGGGCCCCGACCGCCAGGGTGTCACCCGACAGCGCCAGGCTGGCGCCGAAGGCGTCCCCGTTGTCGGTGTTGCTGGCTTTGATGTAGGCCTGCGGAGTCCATGTGTCTCCAGCCCGCGAGAAGATGTAGACGGCGCCGCTATGAGTTGCGCTGCGATCGGCCTGGTCGCCGTCGATTCCAGTCGCAGCGCTGGACTCCCGTGGCGCGCCGACCGCCAGCGTGTCACCCCAGAGCGCCACGCTGCAGCCGAACCCCGCGCCGCCTCCCGGGCCGGGCTCCGTGTTGCTGGCCTTGATGTAGGCCTCTTGCACCCAGGTGTCGTCCGCGCGTCGAAAGACATGCACGGCGCCGCTGTCCTCGGCGCTGTCGTCCTCGGGATCGCCGTCGATGCCGGTTGCCGCGCTATCGTCCCCGCACGCACCGACGGCCAGGGTGTCCGCCGACAAGGCGACACGCGAGCCAAACGCGTCGTCAGGGTCGGGGTGGCTCGCCTTGATGTAGGTTGCGCGGCGTACGGTCGCAGCCTCGCTGGCGCAGCCTTCGTCGATCAACGCATCGCAGTCGTCGTCCAGGTCGTTGCATTGCTCGGCGACGCTGGCCACCCACCCGTTGCACGGTCCCCAGGTGGCGAACTCGCCCCCATCCTCACAGCGCTGCTCGCCAGTCCGACAGCGTCCGAGGCCGGCATGCTCCGGGGAGCCACCGAAGCAAGCCTGCGTGGCCCCGGGTTCGCAGAAGCAGCCCTCGTCGATGCGCCGATCGGCGTCGTTGTCGAAGCCGTCCAGGCACGTCTCGATCCCTGGAAGCATGTCAGCGCCTTCCGCGGAGGGGGCGGCATGGATATCGCCATCGGACGGCGTAGCAGCGTCGGGGTGGGACCACCCCTCATGTGAGCTCCCGCCGTCGCCGGGAGGCGCCTCCCCCGGCGACCTGTCGGCGCCCGGGTCGCCCCCACACGCGGACAGGTGGATGGCGACCACGGCCCCGAAGAACCGAGGGGTCAGCGGCGCGGTGCTCGAACTCGGCACGTGGTGATCGACGAGACTGCATGTCGATGTGACAAGCCAACGTTGACGGAGGCCGCCGGGCCGAGCTCATGCTGAACGCGCCAGGGCACTCAGGCCCGGACCGCGGCCAGCGTCACGGTGGCGTCGTCGCGGGCGCGCACGACCTCGAAGGCCAGGCTCCGTTCATCGAGGGCCCAGCTGTGAATTCGGAGCTCGTCGCCCAGCCTCGCCTCGCCCTCGTAGGACAGCTCGAGTGCGCCCGGGCGGTCCGCCGCGCGCCCGAAGTCGCCGTAGCCGCCCGAGCGTGCGATGGCGTCGCGCGCGCTCAGCACGTAGTCCCCGTAGCGCGCCTGATTGACGTGCTGCAGCAGGTCGAGATCGTGGTGCTGCACCGTCAGCGCATGCGCCGCGGTGCCGCTCGGCCTCCGCCATGTTCGCCGCGGAACCTCGAGTGCTGGTCGGTCGATGCGACGGGCCGCGACTCCTGGGCCGATGGGCGTCGGTGCCCCGGCCTCGTCTGTCGCGACGAGGGTCGTCGAGCCCCGCGCGATGACCCTGCCGTCCGCGCCCACCGCCTCGCTGGCGAAGGTCACGCTCGTCGTGCCGACGCGCGAGACCCACATGCAGCAGGACAGCCGGTCGCCGTAGCCAGCCTCACCCTCCATTTCGAGGCCCTGGCTGCGCACCACCACTCGGGTGAATGCGCCCGCCAGGTCGCCCCTGAGCACGTCCCAGCGGTGTGCTTCGGCGAGGCGAAGCATGGCGACCAGGCTCAGTCGGCCGCCGGGATCCAGGTCATGTGGCCTCACCTTGAATTCCTGGTTCCAGGGCTGTCTCTCGACCTCGTCGCTCAACGGTTGCTCCATTCTGGGTCGGTGACCATACAACGGCTTGGCGGGTCCAGCTATCGTGCGCCCTCGCGGCCACCAGGACGACGGGAGTCGCCGCGTTCCGTGTGCTCGGTCGCGCCCCCATGCGGTTGGCGAGGCGGCGGGTCCGGGCTAGCGTCCTTGGCATGGACGCACCGGTCATGATGGTTCACGGCATGTGCTGCACCGGGGAGGTGTGGGCAAACTTCCGTCGCCACTTCGAAGCGGAAGGGGTGTCCGTGTACACGCCGACCCTGCGCCCGGAGCAGCGGGTGCGCGAGCAGCCGCCTCCGGAGCTGCGCACGTTGAGCTTCGACGACTACGTGGCCGACCTGGAGCGGCAGGCACGGCGCATCGAGGCGGAGTCCGGGCGTCGCCCCGCCGTGATCGGGCACTCCATGGGCGGGCTGCTGGCGCAGGTGCTCGCAGAGCGCGGTTGCGCGAGCGCAGCGGTCTTCATCTCCCCGACGCCGCCCGCCGGCGCCCGCACGCTGCAGGCGGCGGCGGTCTGGGCGGGCATCGGTGTGGCCAACAAGCTCGGCTTGGTGCCGGGCGTGATCCGACCGCACCGGCGAAGCGCCGACCGCGTGGTGCTCAATCGCGTGGCCCGCGAGCAGCGCCGCGCCGCCCACGAGGGCATGGTGCACGAGTCTGGACGCGCCTTCGCCGACATGGGTTCGCAGCGCATCGACGAGAGCAAGGTGCGCATCCCCGTCCTCACGGTCGCCGCGACCCAGGACCGCCTGGTCCCGGCCGCCTTCGTCCGCCGCACCGCCAGGAAGTATGAGTCCGTTGGCGGTGAGCTCCGCGAATACAAACAGCACGGCCACTGGCTCTACGACGAACCCGGCTGGGACGAGCCGGCCTCCGACATCCTCGACTGGTTCCGCAAGCACCTCCGCTGAAGGATGCCGCTAGCGGCCGTAGACGGATACGTGGGCTTCGCTCTCGGATGTGAAGGGTCGCTCGCGGGCGTCCAGGCGTGCGATGATCACGGCCATGCGTCCCTCGGTCCTCTGGGTCGCCGTTGGCGGCTTCCTGTCGGCGTGCGGCGCGTCCGCTGTCGAGCGCCCGCCTCCAGGTCCAGGGCTGGCGCAGGACGAAGCGCGCCCGCAGCAGGTGCCGCCTTCCAGTCCAGCCGACGACCCCTCGGTCGCGCCCGAGACCGAGCTTTGGTGGCGAGCCGAAGGTGAGGACCGCCGCATTCGGATCTGCCGAGCCGGGGCGTGGTACGGGGATGCCG
>JAPPOT010000761.1 GCA_028817855.1 Myxococcales bacterium | reverse complement strand
ACCTTCCAGTACGTCACCGCCAACACGTGCCCCGCGGCAGCCTCCGCCTCCTCCCGGCCGCCCACGATCAGCGCCCCCACGTCCTTCAACAACCGCGCGTAGCCCCGCTTCGTCAGAATCCGCTCCATCCAAGTAGATTCGGTCCCCGCGGGGACCGAATTCAAGATAAATCCGTCCATCCGGATGCAAGAATGTTAAGCTCTCGTAGCTCGATCAGGCCCCGCTCGATGCGCCCTCGCGACCAGCTGGGCTGAAGCCCCCAACCCGAGTCAGGGCAAGCGCAGCTGCAGGAGCGCATCGATGGCGCTCGCCTCCAGCTCTGCAGGGAGCGCCGGAAGCAGTGCGCCAGCGGCCTCGGGAATGCGCTCGGGGTGTACGAGGGCGAGCTGGACGGTGCGACTCGTCTCGTCGAGCAGGATCAGAAAGTAGCGGGGCCCCGCGGTCGGTCGGCGAAAGGCGGCGCCCGGTCCCATGCCAGGGCTCGCCACGGCGCCAGCCAGCGCGCCGCTGCTGCTCGACTTGTCGATCAGGTCCACGGCGGGGTCGAGCTGCGCGACGTCGCACTGCTCGCCGCAGGGCCCCTCGCCCACGTAGCCCGCGTAACCGAAGAAGTTCGTGCTGAAGACCTCCAGGTTGCGGTACTCGTTGTTGTCGTTGACGACCTCGAAGGCGTTGAGCTGCCCGCAGCCATCCCCGAGCCACCACTCGGCCGGATCGCGCGCGTAGCAGTGGCAGCTCGAGAAGGCGCCCGCACGCACGAGCTCGCCGAGGCTCAGCCCGATCCAGGGCGCGTCGTACCAGTTGCCGTCGCTTCCATCGGAGCAGGCGGCGGGCGCGTCCGGCGAATGGGCGTGGGGCATGGAAGCGAGCAGCACGAAGAGCTTGCTGCCGGACCAGCCCAGGTTGCGGCTGTCCCCGGTGCAGTAGGGCGCGCTGCCCGCGCCGCAGGAGAAGGGCGTGTCGGTCGAGACGTCCACCAGACACTCGCTGCCGATGGCCCCATCGAAGCTCGCGCCCGTGCCCAGGTCCCCGCGGAGCTCGACGCCGCGGGCCTCCGCGGTCGCGCGCGCATCCCAGCTCGACACCCGCGACCAGCTCTGCCGCGCCTCCGCAGCGGGTTGGTAGACCGCGAGCTGGGTGACGCGCATCGGTCCGCGCAGCGTCATGATCAGGTCCTCGTTCCACGGCGTGAGGCGGTCGCTGTCGACCTCGCGCCGCGCCATGCAGCAGCCGTCCTGCTCGTAGGCATCGCAGGGACCGAGCTCCGGGTCGCGGCGGCTCGGATACCACCCGGTGGCGCCGATCTGCTGAAAGGTGATGGTGCCGCCGCTGGAGGGCGTATCCGCGCCCGTGAGCTCCGGCGCACCGAGATCCGCGCCCTGGCCCACCGGTGGCGCGTCCCCGGCGCGCTGCGGCCCCGCGTCGACCGTCGTCGATGCAGGCACCGAGCCGGGGTTGCTCCCGGCGTCCTGTGCCGCGTCCGCGGGTGCGTCCCGCGTAGGCTGCTGCGGCGAGGGGCCGGTGGCCGGAGCCCAGCCGTCGACCGCGGGCGGCTCCGGCGCGGCCTCCGAGGCGGGGGACGTGCAGGCGCTGATCACCCCGACCAGGAAGCACGCCAACACCCGACGCCTGTCGGCGCCCGTCACCGAGCCATCGTTTCCGTGTTCCATCATCGCGCGCGGGGTGCACACCCTCACCACCATGGTGGCGCCACATGCAGCTTTTCGTTGCGCAACGACCCCCGGTTGACCTGGCACGGCGGTCCAGCTTTCGGCATGGTGGAGGGGCCCAGAGCGAGCACCGGCGCCGGATGAACAGACCCGGTCACCATTGTCAGCCAACCCGCCGCCGCTTCCTCGCGGCGAGCGGTGGCCTCACCGGCGCGCTCGCGCTGAGCCCGTGGCTCGACGGCTGCGCGAGCTCGCGCGACAACGCGGGCGCCGGTCCCGAGCCCGACGCCACGCCGCCTGCCGGCGCTGGCAGCGACATCGACCAGGCGCCCGCGGAACCTCCGGTCGAGCCACTCGGAAGCCTCGACGGCTCCGCACCGACAGCCGGCAGCGGCGCGAGTGAGGACGCTTCGCCGAGCGACCGTCCGCCACCGGATGAGCCCGGCGTTGGGGACGTGCTCGTCGACGAGCCGCTCTGCAGCCCCGAGGGCGCGGGCGGCGAGCTCATCATCGACGCCAGCACCGTCTTCCTCGTGCCCCAGATCAACCCGCTGGGCATCGTCGCCCCACCGGACGGCTGGCTCGACCCCGAGAATTACCCACTGGCGAGCTACACCGAGGAGTGTGAGGCACAGGGACGGTCCTGGACCCTGTGCGTCGAGCTCGACGACTACGTGGACCTGATCTATGGCAGCGACACTTCGATCGCGGTGCTCGGCGGCTTCTCCTATTCGCTCGGAGAGGACGGCACGGGCGTGGGAGGCTTCGCGTACATCTACGAGGAGCAGCTGCTCGAGGGCGTGGAGCAGATCGAGTCCAGCCACCCCGGACGCGTGCTGCACGCGGCCCCCGTGATGCCCGCCGATCGCCCGGACCTGCAGCTCGCGCGCATGGACCGGCTCGCCCCGGTCGCCCACGCTTGGAGCACCGAGACCGCCTGGTCTCCCGCGGGCACTGGCGGCTTCCGCCTCGACGACGCCTTCGGTCAGGGGATGATCCGGCGCGGGCTCGAGCTCGAGCGCCCGATCTTCTACGTCCGCAAGAGCCCGATCGTCTCCGGCCTCCCGCCGGGGCTGACCTCGCCCGCGGACGTGGGGCCGGCCGCGCGCATGTTCCCCGAGGCGCGGATCGTGGTCCAGGGCGCCGCCTTCGAGTCTGGTCTGGAGGCGGGCTTCTCCAGCGCGCCCGATCCGGATCCCGAGGTCGAGATGGGCTGGGGCCCGGGCGTCGGGCTCTTCCCCGAGGGCCCCTACGACGAGCTCGACGAAGAGGTGCAGCAGCTCTACCCGCTGGATCGCGGCGTCAACAGCCTGATCAAGGCCCTGCGCGACCACAACATCGGCCCCGGCGGCCGCGACCTCGACGACCCCGAGGGCCCGATCACCACGCACGTCTACGCCGAGTGCAGCAAGGCCTGGCCGGCCCTGGCCGACCCCCGGCGCGAGCGGGAAGCGATGCACTTCTGGGGCAAGCTGCTCAAGCACGTGGGCGAGGACCGCATCCTGTGGGGCACCGGCGCGATCCTCTACGGCGGCCCCCAGACCTACATCGATCTCTTCCGCCAGCTCGAGATCAGCGACGAGCTCCGGGACCGCTACGGCTACCCCCAGCTCACGGCTGCGCGCAAGGAGAAGATCCTCGGCCAAAACGCCGCGCGCCTCTTCAGCGTGCTGCCCAACGTCAGCATCGACGGCTGCCACGGCGACCAGCTGCAGGCCCGCCTGCTCACACGCCGCGCGCTGCTGCCCTGGGCTTGAGGCGACTCAGCCCGCGCGCCCTTCGAGCTCATCCTTGATGCAGTGCAGGATGCCCATGAAGGTGCGGCGCATCACCGCCCAGAGCCTCTCCGGCGGCACCTCGGAGCGCATGCGCATCGCGATCGTCTGCATCGCCACTATGTCTTCTCCCAGCCCTCGGGCAGCGGCGTCGGCCCCCACCCGGGATCGGGCGACCAGCTCGCCCACGCCTCGTCCCACCAGCGCTCCCCCCGGTCGAGGCGGGCGCCGAGGCGGTCGCCCTCGGCACAGATCTCGGCGACCTCCTCCTCGGTCCAGCGCCCCTCCACAACGCGCTGCGGCATCAGCTCACGATCCTTGAAGCTCCAGCTGCCATCCAGCCGCACCCAGATGTCGAGCTCCAGATCCTGGGTGTCGAACCCGATCGAGGTCCGCACGAACGGCTTCTGCAGGTTCAGGTACCAGCCGGCAAAGCGCCGCTCCTCCCCCCACCAGAAGTGACACACCGCATGGGCCTGCCCCGGCCGCTGCACCGCCAGCATCCCGTGCCCCTTCCACCCGCTGCGCCCGTACCACGGATGCCGCCCATCCGGCGTCGGCCAGGGCCCCGGCGGAAACCCAAACGGCGCCCCTTCGGGCGTGTAGGTCACCAACGCATCCGGCTCATCCCGCACGACGATCACCGTCGCACCCAACCAAGGCCCCTCCCGCAGCACCACCGCCTCTCCAGGTGTCCAGGCCATCGGTCTCCCCCCGAGCGTGGACCGTAGCCCGAGGAAGAGCACGGTGCCACACACCGTGACCGTGGCCTCCACGGAAACTCGGCAATCATTCCACTGCGCTGCGCAAGACAGTCAGGCCCTGGGTTTCTTGCGCCCCTCCGGACCAGCACTGAACGGTGCCCTGGTCCATCAGGACGCAGCCATCACGCACATCCGTGGCACCGACGATGCCGGGTATCTCGATGGGGTCGTAGGGCTCGTAGTCGTTCCAAGCAAGGGTACGCCCGAGGGTCCTGTAGTCGGTCGCGGCGCAGTGCACGACCCCGTCGGAGCGCCTCGCGCACAACGTGTCACCCCACAGGTCGATTTGAACAGCAGCTTCAAATCCTGCCACAGCCTCGGGGGGATCGATGGGGTGGACTCGGTCGAAACGCTCGCCCCAGCAACTGACAGTCCCACCGGCATGCATGGCGCAGCTGTAGTCCAGCGCGAGCGCGAGGCCGACCGCGTCGGTGATCCCCGTGACCTCGAACGGTCCGTGTGACCCCATGCCTGCGTTGGCGCCAAGCGTTTCGGGCTTGCCCCAACACATCACGCTGCCGCTTTCGAGCAGAGCGCAAGCGTGGTTGGAGCTGGTCCGCACCGCCACCGCACCACCGACGCCCGGAACGACGCTGGGCGGCACGGGCGGATTGCCGAATTCCGGGGGCTGACCGGCCTGCCCGTCGGGGTAGTTGTCGCCCCAGCAAACCACCTGCGCTGCCCCGTTGACCGCGCAGCCGAACTCGGCCGAGCCCGACAGGCTGGTGATCCCATCGACAGTGAGCGGTGTCGCCGTCCAGTCATTGCGACTCCAGCACCACACCGAGCCGTCGGCACGCCGGGCGCAGGAGTCGGCGAGCTCTGCAACGTTGTCTAGACCTATGACCTCGGTTCGCTCGACGATCGGAACGGTCTCCGCATGCGAGTTTTCATCGTCGTTGCGGGAGATGCACTGAACCGTGCCTGCGCTCATCAGGAAGCAGCCCGAGCCGAGCGCACTCACATCGCGCAGCAGACCGGCCGTCGCGGTCGACGCCGTCGGGGCCATGACCCAGTTAGGTGTCCCCGTCGTCCAGCGTACAGCCGACGGGTTTTCCTCGTGCGCGAAGCGATCCGCGCCACTTTCGAATGGCGGCACGCCAAGCTCTCCATCGAAGTTGCGGCCCCAGCAGATGACATCGCCCTGCTCGCGAATCACACAAATAGCCTGGCCATTGAGGTCACAGCTAAGGACCCTACCATCCGCGGGCACGCGTTCCGGTTCGGTGATGGGCCCCGCGATACCCGGCTCGATCCACGGCGAACGACGTTTGCCCCAGTACCATGCTTCGCCCTCGGCGTTTACCGCGCAATAGTCGCCTTCCCCCCCGCGCAGCTGGCTTACCTCGCCGGGCACAGCGATTTCCGATGCAGCCGGGTCCGTCCACAAGCCGCACCGAACCGAGCCGTCCCGCAGCAGCGTGCACACGCTGTCCTGGCCGTGCGTGACGATAGTCGAGACCGGTGGCAGGTCTTCGAAGTGCTCGATGCCGGGTTCAAGCGGATTGCCGAAGATGCCCCAGCACGACACCTGGCCTCCGTTGCGCACGGCGCAGGTCGAGTTCACCCACCCTGCGATTGCTTCAGCGTCCGCCAAGCCGAGCACGACGCGCGGCACGGGTACCGCAGGCTGCCCATAGGATCCGTCGCCTAGGTCCGCGAAGCGGTTGCTGCCCCAGCAGCGTGCCGTCCCATCGGCAAGCACCGCGCAGCTGTGTCGCTGTGCAGCCATCACGCCGATCCCCGTGTCGATTCCAAGCACCTGCACCGGAACCCCGGACGTTTCAGTGATGCCGTTGCCCAGCTGCCCGCTATCGTTTTCGCCCCAGCACCAGACCGTACCGTCCTCGAGCACTGCGCATGCGTGCGCGTGCCCAACGTCCACATCGATCACGCCGGCCAAGCCCGGAATGGCCACTGCGCCATAGAGCCGCTCCGGCCCTTCGAGGCCGGGTAGGGGTCCCCAACACGCGGCCTCGCCCCCTTGCAGCACCGCGCACGCTCCGAAGCCTCCCAGGCTCAACCTTTCGATGCCGTCCAGGGTCGTGCCAGAGGTCGCGTTGCCCTCGCGGCCGTCGCCGTCGCCGGTACCATCGCCCGCGTCGTCGTCACGATTGCCCGCGTCGCCATCGCCATCGTCCGCGTCGCCATCACCTGGCGTGTCGGCGCCATCGGTCGGGTCGCAGCCTTGCAGGGCAGCCACCTGGGGAAGAGCGAAGAGCACGAGGTATCCGAGTACGAGCGACGAACGGTTCATGCTGTGCCTCCCATAGTGGTTCTCATCACCGGCCGCTCCAAGCGCAGCTTCCGCTGGGTCGCCGGTCGCGGCCCCGCCGCGGCCGCCATACCCATCCCGGTTCCTGCGTCGGTGCTCGGCCTGACAGCTTGCCCGTGCGGCCTTCAATGTCGTCTCGCTCTCCATTGGAGAGGAACACGGGAGCGCGGCGGAGCGATTCACGTTGCGTCCTTCCGTACCTGAAGGCCAAGGAGTGAGCCGACGGTGCTGGGTATCGGTTATCACATCACGGTCTGGCGGTCTCCCGTCGGGGCTGCTCAAAACGGCATGACGCCCTCGCCCGCGTGAAGGGCGAGCCGCGCCAGGCCTGTCGATAGGCTCGACCGCGCGATTGCAAGGAGATGTTGGGTCCACCGGCTCAAGGTGGAGTCCTACGTGTTGAGCCCCTCGAGTCCTCGCGCCAGATGACAGCTAGAATCTTCCATCGGCGCGTCCGAGCGGAACGCGTGGCTGGCACGGTCGTGGATCGATGGGGCGAGTCGTCTCGCCCGATGAAGGAGGGGGCAGCCGGTCGGGACGGCTGCGGTTCATCGTGACTACGCGGGCGGAACCGCCGCGTGGCGAGGTCGTCCAGAAGGTGGTATTTGCCCAGGAGAGAGGAGCTAGGTGCGAATGATCGTTCGAATCTCATGGTGCATTGTTGTCAGCGCGTGGATGCTTGGCGCTTGCGCCTCGGACGACGCTAGGGGTGGCGACGATGGAGCGTCCACAGGCAGCGCTGGCGATGCTCCCGAGGCGTCACGGTCCGGGGCTAATACGGACCAGGTCGAGCGGTTTCGCAGCTGCGCCAAGGACGCACTTTCGCCCACCGACTTCGAAGAGGTGAGCTTCGCTTACGACCCGGAGGAGATTGGCGGCCGGCTTGACGCGCTCTATGAGAATCCGGCAGGCACTGCGGAGGTCGAAGTAACGGTCACCGGAATCGAGTTCACGACCGGTGGTGGTGCCAACGTCGTCCGGCGGATCATGGCCGACCCCGATCCCGACGACAACGCGCCGGAGTCCGCCGCGGCTGAGGAGGCGCGACTGTTGGTTCTGGCCTGCCTCGACGAGGTATGGGGCTGCGGCTTTCGCATGGGTGGCATGCCGTGCCCCTAGCATGTCACCGCTCTGCCTCACTTCATGCACCCCAACTTGAGGTCTGCGGCCGCCACCTGTGCTGGCCGACAAGCGCAGTGATCTCGCGCCCGCCGAGCCGGCGCCGAGGTTGCACCGCGATGCCCTATTGTGCACGCGGCCCACGGCCCCACCACCGCACTGTCGGGCTACACCCGCCGACGGCCGGAGCAGACGGTGCTGCACCGGACGCTGTCGAGGCACTAGCCTGCGTTCGTGCGTCGCGCCGAGGCGCACGGGGGCCTGTCCGATTTCGTCACGCGCGAGGTTGAGGACTTACTCACCTGCGGCATCCTCGAGCACGGCTGTGTGGCGACCGCGTGTCGCCACTGCGGCCAAGAGCGCGTGGTCGGCCTGAGCTGCAAGCACCGCGGGTTCTGTCCGTCGTGGTGCGGCCGGCGAATGGTCGAAGCGCCTCGCACCTGGTGAACTCGGTGCTGCCCGAGGTGCCCATCCGCCAGTGGGTCATGACCCTGCCGTGGCAGGTGCGCGCGGTGGTGGGCTCCCCTTCGGGCGTGTAGGTCACCAACGCATCCGGCTCATCCCGCACGACGATCAC
>JAPPOT010000930.1 GCA_028817855.1 Myxococcales bacterium | reverse complement strand
TACGCGCCGATCGGGGTCGTGCTGTCGATCGCGGTGCTCGGCCACGCGCTCACCGCGGTCGGCGGCCACGCGCTGATCGTGGCGCTCGCGCCACAGGTCGCGCTGCACGAGTCGCTGGTGTTGATCCCGGTCGCGCTCGCCTCCGCCTTCCTGCCGACCGTCGCGGGCGCGGGCGTGCGCGAGGCGGCCTTCGTCGCGCTCTACGGGCTGATCGGCGTGGCCGAGGGTGAAGCGCTTGCAGCCTCGCTCGGCGCCGGCGCGTGCCACCTGGCGATGGCGGGCTTCGGCGGCCTGCTCGCGCTCGTCACACCCCTCTCGCCCGACGGCGGCGGCTGAGTCGATCCCTGCACACCATGTCGTTGGATGTACCCCCTGGCAGCGCTCCGTTTAATCGTTCTTGCCACATCTGGCGCGCAGGGCGAATCACCTCGAGCCATGTGGGGCGCCAAGCGTGCCTAGCGCGTTGCGAGCTCACCAAATCTGGCCCCGTCCCAGTGCACGGTCCTGGGCTCTACGGCTATAGTGCCGGCGGGACGTGGTCGGAGATGCACGATAGGTAGCGAGCAGCGCGCAGGGCAGGGGTCGTCGGGAGCTGCCCTGTATTCGTTCGAGGGCTTCGAGGTCGACGTCGGCGCGCGCCGTCTGCGCAGCGCCCGCGGCAACACGATCGAGCTGCCCGCCACGGCCTTCGACCTGCTGTGCCGCCTGATCGCGCAGCGGGACGGGGTGGTGCGCGCCGAGACCCTGCTCGAGCTCTTTCCGGACGACCCCGCACCCAAGGCGGAGCTCGCGCGCTGCGTCTGGCTCTTGCGCCGCGCACTCGGGGACGTGGGTGGCACCCAGCGGATGATCCAGCGCGTGGCCGGAGAGGGCTATCGCTTCGTGGCACCCGTCGAGGTGTTGCCCGCGGCGCGCCGCTCGTCGGGTCCTCCCTCCATCCACTCGGGCGTGGTCCCGCGCCCCGACAGCTCCCTGGTGGGCCGTCGTGACGAGCTCGCCGGTCTGGCCGACGCCCTGGTCGCGGCGCGCGCCGGTCGCGGTCAGGTGCGCTGGCTGCGCGGCGGCGCGGGACTGGGCAAGACACGCACGATCGCCGAGGTGGTCACGATGGCGTCGCGCGATGGCATGGTCGTGTGTCAGGCCCACTGCCTGGACCTCGAGCTCGGCCCCCCGCTGTGGGCCTTTCAGCAGATCGCGCGCCAGCTGATCGCCGTAAGCTCCGCCGAGGCGCTGCGGGCGCGCCTCGGCTCCGCTGCTGGCGATCTGACCAAGTTGATCCCGGAGCTCGCCCAGCGCGTGCCCCGCGGCGGCGCCGCACCCCCCGCGCGGCAGCCGAGCGAGGAGCGCTACGTGCTCTTCGAGGCGCTGTGCGCGCTGATCGTGGGCGCGGCCGCCGACCGGCCCCTGCTGCTGACGATCGACGACATCCACTGGGCGGACGAGGCCACCCTGAGCCTGCTGGGTCTGCTGTGCGAGCGCGTGGCCGACCGGCCGGCCCTGGTCCTGGTGGGCTCGCGCAGCGTCGACAGCCAGGCGATCGAGCGCTGCATGGGCGAGGTGCTCGAGCTGCCCCACGCCCAGGGGATCGACCTGCAGCCGCTCGCGCGCGAGGAGGTGGGTGCGCTGCTTGCCCAGCGCGGCAGCCTGCGCGACACGCTGGTCGGCCAGGTGCATGGCGTCAGCCAGGGCAATCCCTTCGTGGTCAACCAGCTCTCGTCGCTGCTCGAGCACGAGGACGAGGAGAGCGACGACGCCCTGTCGGAGCCCGAGGGCGCGCTCGAGTCCGTGGTCAGCCGCCGCCTGCGCCAGCTGCCGGTGGAGTGCCAGGGCATGCTCGAGGTGGCCGCCGTGCTCGGGCGCGAGTTTCGTCTCGGCGATCTGCAGCGCGCCAGCGTGCGCTCCGACGAGCGCGTGGTCGACCTGCTCTATCCGGCGCTGGCCGGTGGCATCGTGCAGCGCGACGCCGACGAGCCCGAGCGCTTCCGCTTCACCCACGAGACCTTCCGCGAGGTGCTCTACGGCTCGCTCAGCCAGGGACGCAGGCGCAGGCTGCACCGCGCGGTGGCCGAGAGCATGAGCGCGGCCGCCGACGGCGCCGACGACAATCGCCTCTCCGAGCTCGCGCTGCACTACTTCGAGGCCGCGCCCCTGGGCGTGGCCCACGAGGCGATCCACTACGCGCGCCTCGCGGCCGAGCAGGCGCTGTCGGCGACCGCCTTCGAGGAGGCCGCGCTGCACTATCGGCACGGGCTCGAAGCGATCGCGCTGCTGCCGGTCGACACCGAGGGCATCGAGAACCTGCACGCGCGGCTGCTGCTGGGTCTCGGTGACGCGCTGCGCAGCCTGCCGGGCCAGCTCGAGGAGGCGCGGGCGGCCTACCGCGGCGCCTTCGAGCGCGCGCGAGGCGCCGGCGACGTGCGCCTGTGCGCCGACGCGGCCATGGCCCACGCCGGGCGCGGGCCGATCCGCTCGATGACCCTGCGCGAGGCGGGCACCCTGGTGTCCGAGGAGGTGGAGATGCTCGAGGGCGCACTCGCGGTGCTGCCGCCCGAGGATCTCCACTACCGCGCGCTGCTGCAGGGCTGGCTGGCGTCGGCGATGTACAACAGCCGCCAGCGCGCGCGCAAAGACCAGCTCGCCTTTGCCGCGGTCGAGCTCGCGCGCGAGGCCGGCGACCCGCGCGCGCTCGCGGAGGCGCTGCTGCTGCGCCAGAGCGCCGTGCGCGGCCCCGCCCAGCTCGACGCGCGCATCGCCGCGCTCGACGAGATCCTGGAGCTGACCGACTCGCTCGACATGGTCGGGCTGAAGATCGACGCGCTGGCCGCGCGCGGCTGGGCGCTGCTCGAGCGCGGTGCCCTGGGGCGCGCCGAGCACGACATGGAAGCGGTCCAGCAGCTGGTCGAGGCGATCGGCCACCCGCGCGAGCGCCGCGTGCTGCTCGGCTGGCGCTGCATGTTGCTCGACGTGGATGGGCGCTTCGACGAGGCCAGCGCCCTGCGACAGCGCGAGCTGGCCGACGGCCTGGGCCCCCGCGGCTTTGATCAGGCCGGTGCGATCCGTGACTTCTATGTGCGCTACTTCCTCGGCGAGGCCGACCAGATGGTCAGCGCGCTCGAGGGTGTCGCCGAGCGCTACCCGCTGCCGATGGCCTGGCACGCCGGGCTCGCCAGCAGCTACGCGGCGGCCGGCCGCCCAGCGAAGGCGCGCGAGGTGCTGGAGCACTTCGCGCCCGAGCGCTTCGGTCGCATTCCCGACGACCACAACTGGATCACCTCCCACGCCCACCTGGCTGAAGCCGTCGTGCGGCTCGGCGATCCCACCCACGCGCGCGTGCTCTACGACAAGCTCTGCCGCTACGGCGAGCGCGTGATCGTGGTCGGGCTCGGGAGCTTCTGCGCGGGCTCGCTGCACCGCGCCCTCGGGGAGCTGGCTGCGCTGCTCGGACACTCGGACATCGCCCAGGCGCACCTGGAGCGGGCGATCGCGGTCGATGCGACCCTCGGTGCCACCCTGTGGCTGAACTTCTCGCGCATCGCCCTGGTGAAGGTGCTGCGGCAGAGCGGCGAGGCCGACGATCGGCGCCGGGCCGACGGGCTGCTCGAGCAGGTCGAGGCCTACCTGGCAGCACGCGACGTCCCGGTGCTGGCCGAGCGCGCCCGCATGCTGGAATAAGGGCGTCCCGAGGGTGTGAACGCCACCCTGGGACGTTGCATTGTGTGGCCCCTTACCGCACGAAGGACCGGTCGTGCGGCGGTGCAGGTCCGGCAGTCTGGGTCCGTGGGAGTCGGTGGAGGCTGCAAAGTGGGCTGCTGTGGTCCTGCTGTCGGTCCTGTCCGCCAGCGGCTGTGCGGTGGAGGAGAGCACGCGCGAGCCCGCCGGCGAGGATCCGGCTCAGCAGTGCGTGAGCGACTGCAACAACCTCGCCGCGCCCACGGTCGCGGAGCACACGCCGCGCGAGTGCATGCCCGAGCCCTGCCCGGCGCCGCTCGACGCCGCCATCCGCGTGCGCTTCAGCGAGCCCATCAACCCCGCCTTCGGCGGCGGCGGCACGGCAGACTGCGGCGGCTCGCTGAACCTCACGCTGGCCGGCGTCGATCCGACGGTCGGGCCCTGCCTGACCGGCACGATCAGCGGCGATGGCGTGGAGTTGATCCTGCAGCCGGATGCGCCGCTGCTTGCGTCGACGCGCTACGCCGCGCACGTCAGCACGCGGGTGCGCGATCTGAGCGGACAGGCGCTGGCGATGCCGTTCAGCTGGGAGTTCGTCACGCAGCAGGCGGCGGCCTGTGGCAACGGCGAGCTGAGCGCCGACGAGGCTTGCGACGACGGCAACCTGGAGGCCGGCGACTACTGCGCGCCCGACTGCTCGGCCGTGACCGGCAGCTGTGGCGACGGCCAGCTGCAGGCGGCGCTCGAGGTCTGCGACGACGGCAACGAGATCAGCGCCGACGGCTGCAGCGTGCGCTGCGCCGTGGAGTTTCGCGAGCCGCTGCTGATCCCCGGCAACGGTCACACCTGCGGGATCCGACGCGATGGCAGCCTGCGCTGCTGGGGCGGTCAGGCCACGGAGGCCCCCGACGGCGAGTTCACCGAGCTGGCGGTCGGCGCGGACTTCGCGTGCGCCCTCGACGGTGCCGGCGCGCTTTCGTGCTGGGGCGGCTCGTCGCTGTCGATGCAGACGGGGCTGACGACGATCGCAGCCGGGGGCGGGCACCTGTGCGGCATCGATGGCGCCGGCGCGGTGAGCTGCTTCGATGCGCCCAGCGGCGCACCGGCGCTCCAGCCGCCAGCGGGCCTGTCCGCGAGCCACGTGGTGGTCGGCGAGGACCAGGCCTGCGCGCTGGACGCCGCGGGCGCGGTGCAGTGCTGGGGCGGCGCGGCCAGCGCGCCGCCGGCCGGGCTGAGCGGCCTGCGGGACGTGGCGCTGGGCGATGGCTTCGGCTGCGCGCTGGGCGGCGGCGGCGAGGTGCAGTGCTGGGGCGGCGGCGACTCCGACGTGGGCCTGCGAATGCCGCCCGGCGGCAGCTTCGTCCAGCTGGCCGCTGGCGCGAGCACGATCTGCGCGCTCAAGGATGGCGGCGGCGTGACCTGCTGGAGCGCCGCCGGTGGCGCCGCCCTGATGCCGAGCGGCAGCGACTTCGTGCGCATCGAGATGGGCCCCAGCCACGGCTGCGGGATCACCGGTGATGACCGCGGCCACTGCTGGGGTGATGGCCCCACGGATGTGCCCGGCGACTTCCCCTAGGCGAGGCCCGCGCCAGGGCGCGATGCACCCTGGATGGGAGGCGCCCGTGGCTCTCAGTTCAGCGTGCTGGGGTCCGGCGCCTCGTCCCCGCACTCGCCGTCGTGGGGGTGGCCGTGCTCGCGTTCTTCGGCGGTCGCGTCGCGGATGCTCAGCACGGTGGCCTCGAAGTGCAGGGTCATTCCTGCGAGCGGGTGATTGACGTCGACCATCACCTCGTCGTCGTCGATCGCAACCACGAACAGCTCGAGCTCGGCGCCATCGTCGGCCTCGACCCAGAAGGGCATTCCGATCTCCAGCTCCACCTCTTCCGGAAAGGCGCCGCGCGGCACGGCCTGGGGCTCCACGTCCTCGCGCGGGCCGTAGCCGGCTTCCGGCGGCACGCTGACCTTGATGGAGTCGCCCACCGCCTTGCCGTTGAGCGCGTCCTCGATGCCCGGCACGAGGTTGCCGGCGCCGTGGAGATAAAGGAGCGGATCGTCGGCGTCGGCTCCGTCGATCGTGTCTCCGTCGTCGTCCTTCAGCACGAAGCTGAGCCCGGCGACCTTGCCATCCCGAATTGTGTCAGCCATGGAGCCGCGCAGCATAGTCGCGAGGCAGCGGCTGTCTACCGGGCGATCGCACCTGTCGGGTATCCGCCTTGCGCCGTCTCAGATTTGCTGCACACTTGAGCAGGACCCGCGAGAACGCGAGCGCGGACCCCCCGGTGCTCGCCACGTCCCGCGGTTCCAGGCCCTCGGCCGGTCCAACCTGGGGCGACCCCCTCCTCTCGGGTTACCGGTTCGAGGGCCGCCCTAAAGTTGGGCGCTGAGAGATAGGGGTTCGCCGACGCCCAGGTCCTCGGGCAGATCCTCGACGTGGCGCTGCCACGCCTGCGGTCTTCCCTGCGGGCGCGCTCGCTCCTGGACGACCTCGACGATTCGAGTGGCTTGAAACGAGGGGCGAGCGCAGCCGTCGCTATCGGCCGGGCTCCGCCAGCACCACGCAGCGCACCCAGTCGCCGAAGACCTCGCTGTGCAGCCCCGTGCTCTCCAGGCGCAGCACGTGGCTGCCGTCGGCGGGGGCCGTGATCTCGTCCATCAGCAGGGCCTCGGAGTCGGTCTCCCGCGCCACCGCCAGCGTCTCGCCCTCCGGATCGAAGAGCTCGGCGCTCAACCCCAGCACCCCGGAGCCGGCCGAGCGGGCTTCGCAGGAGGCCAGCAGCAGCTCGCCCTCGTGGGCCTCGAAGCGATAGTGATCCACGTCGCCGGGCTGCAGCACCGACAGCAGCAGCCCGCGGCGGCGGAAGCCGTCGCTCATGACGATTTCCTGAGCGCCCTCGGTCGCGTCGTTGAGCGCCTCGTCGAGCTCGGTCGGGTTGTCCGGCAGCAGCACCAGGTCGATCGCGTAGAAGTCGTTGTCGCCGGAGGGCTCGGTCGCCTGCACGCTGAAGCGATAGGCCTGCTCGGAGACCGGCGGATGGATGTCGAGCTGACCCTGTGCGCGATCGATGCGCGCAACGAGCCGGTCGTCCGCGTCGAACAGCTCGAGCACGCCGCCCTCGCCGGTCGAGCCGTTGCCGGTGACGCCGCCCTCGTTGGCGTGTCCGATCAGTGCCAGCGCGTCGGCGCCCTGGAAGTCGAAGAGGTCGGTGGTGGCCTCGGCCGGCGTCCCAACCAGCGTCGTGTAGCGGAAGCCCGAGCTGTCGTCCTCGACGAACTCGATCGAGCTCGGCGCCGCGTCGCCGGCGAACGTCACGCCGCTCGAGTCCGCGTCGATGCGATCGATCGTGAACCGATAGAACAGCACCGGCGCGTCGGGCGCCTCGAAGTAGAGCGCGGGAGTGACGCGATCCTCGAGCACCACGAAGTGGGTGCCGTCCTCCCGGAGCCGCACCAGCAGGCGTGTGTCGGTGGCTTCCCCGACCCACCTGGCGCCGTAGTCGTTCTCCGCCAGCGCCTGCTGGTCCGGTCCGTAGAGCGTCATCACGTTGTCGGGCGTGAAGGCGCCGCGGCTGCTCTCGAGCAGATAGAAAGCGCCCGCCTCCCCCTCGAAGCTGAAGTAGTCGACCTGCTCATCGCTCAGCACCGCCTGCAGCACGCCGTTGCCGTCGCCCACCGCCACCTCGCGCGCGCTCTCGAAGCTGACGTTGCCCGGGGGATCCATCCCGTACTTGGGCAGCGGCTCGGGGAGCGGCGCATCGGCGGGCGCCGGCTCCGGCTCGGCCACCGGTACGGGGTCGGTCGCCGTGCCATCGTCTGCCGCGTCATCGCCCGCCCGGTCGTCCGCTGGCTCTGGCAGCGCCGCGCCCATCTCCATGTCCTCCGCGTCGCCGCAGGCGAGGAGCCACAGCAGCGCGAGCCAGGGCGCAGCGCAGAGGAATCGGACAGGCACAGCCCGACGCTAGCACTACTTGGCTCTCAGGATGGCGCCGGACACGGGTTTCTGTGACCCGCGCCACGCTGAGAACCTTCGTGTATTCGGAGTGATGTCGCCGGGCTGTCCCGTGGTAGTTACATGGGGCCACGGGTCTGTGAAAGGGGGGGCGATGGATGAAGCGCGACGACGGCGGCGCGGTCAGTGGCTGCGGGCCGCCGCCATCGGGTTGGCGGGTCTGGCCCTGCTGAGCGCGTGCATCGTGCCGGTACCCCTCGGTCAGCACGGCACCCTGCTCGTGATCGTAATCCCCGGCGATGGCAGCACCCCCTAGCAGGTCATTGACCGCGTCTGCGGCTGCGGCCCCCAACACCAGTACGTCTGCCACACCGCCGACGGCGAGGTGCACTGCCACGTCCACGGCGGCCCACCCTTCAAACACGTCGAGCGTCCCAACCCCCCAAAGCCAAGAAAGCCAAGCCGTCCAACTCCCGCACCGGCCGCTGGCGCTAGCCGCCGGACGGCGAATCGGAGCCGGACCGACGAGCTTGGTCGCGCACGCGCACGACTACGAGGACGAGAACGAACCCGAAGCGTCGTG
>JAPPOT010000681.1 GCA_028817855.1 Myxococcales bacterium | reverse complement strand
TGGTCACGGCGTCACCTTTTTCGTCGGGCCTTTGGCCCGACCCGGGGAAGGGTCACGCGACCCTTCCCCCCGTGTGGCGGAGCCCCCCGGGTCCCCCCATCCCGCGAGGTCGTCGCTGCGCTCCTCCAGTCTGATGGTCACGGCGTCACCTCGGCGATGAAGGCGTCGGGGGCCATGGCGGTGAGGGCGGCCTGGACGTGCTCGGCGGCTTTCAGATCACGGGCGAGGGCGATCATGCAGCCGCCGCCACCGCCGCCCGTGAGCTTGGCGCCCAGGGCGCCGGCATCGATCGCGGCGCGGCACATCTCTTCAAGGCGCGTGGTGGAGAGCATCAGGGCGACCAGCAGCTTTTGATTGAGCACCATCAGCTGTCCCAGGTCCTCGAGCGCGCCCGCCTCGAGCGCGAGCTTGCCATTGTCGACGATCGCTTCCATGCCGTCGAAAATCTTCTCCACGCGCCCCGGATCCCTCTGGAGCTGGCGCGCCACCGACGCAACCGTCTTCTTGGTGCTGCCCTGCTCGCCACTGTAGCCAACCACGAGGGGCAGGGCAGTGGCCAGGCGCACAGGTCTTACGCCGCGAGCCTTCGAGAAGAGCGCCACGCCACCGTGGGCGGCCATGGCGGCATCCACCCCGGAGGGATTGCCGTGGAAGACCTTTTCGGCGCGCTGGGCCAGCTCGGCGACCTCCACGTTGCCGCGCTCGACACCGAGCGCCGCATCGAGGGCGCGTACCACCGCCACGCTCAGGGCGGCCGAGCCTCCGAGGCCCGCGCCGCCAGGCACGGTGAGCTCGGCGGCGACCCGCAGCTGGGGTGGCTCGGGGTAGCCGGAGAGCAGGGCGGCGAAGGCGCGGCGCAGACCGGCGTTGTCGGTGCCCGGGCCGTCGTCTCCGTCGGCACTGGGCTCGATCGCGACGCCCCAGGGCTCGACCTCCAGCAGCGGGCGATCGGCAGGATGCGCTTCGGCGCGCGCCCCCCGCGACAGCGCCGCAGCCAGCGCGGGCCGGCCGTGCACGACGCCGTGCTCGCCGAAGAGGATTACCTTCCCGTGGCCGAAGGCCATGCCTCGTGAATACCGGGCGGGGGCAAGGTGGCGCAAGCGCATGCGGTGGCCGGAGGCGTCCCGGTGGGGAGACCGAGTCCGGGTCCGCGACCGAGTCCGCGACCGGGTCCGAGTCCGGGTCCGTGACCGGGTCCGAGGTCCGCGTCTGTGGCCGGGTGCGGGCTTGTGGCGTTTGTGGTGGAGATCGTGCATTGATGCGGCGATGCATTCAATTTCGTGGTGGGTGATCGCGTCTGCGTGCGTGCTCGTGGGTGCGTGCGCGAGCGGTGGCGCGGGCGAGTCGACCACGCCCGCGGCGGCGAGTGCTGCGGATGGCGCGGAGTCGAAGCCGGAGTTCGGCACCGGCGTGGTGGAGCTGGGCATGTGTCCCGACGAGGCGATCGCTGCGGCCGGCAACCCGGGCCCGTACATGGTCCGGCGCGACACGGAGAAGTGGCCGCCCGGCACCTTCCCGCCCACGATCGTCGCCGCGCAGTGCGAGCACCCGGACGACAGCGTGATCGAGCTGCTCTTCCGCAACCGCTCGCAGTACGCCACCGAGGAGCCGGTGGTCTTCCGTGTCAAGTTCGAGCGCGGCAAGGCCGTCTCGATTGATCAAGTGCGCGCGCGTTAGGCGGATACCGTCGACCCCGGTTCCGGTTCGGGCTGGTGAAACCTGCTGGTGATCGGCTCTGCGGCCAGGTGCAGCACGTCCCGGCTGGCGTCACCGGTGCTGGACTCGGTCGTGCGCTCGGTATCCGGGTGCCAGAGCGTGATGCTCTCGCCGTGTTCGTCGTAGAAGATCCGCAGCAGGCCCTGCTGAGGGAAGGGAGCCGGAAGGGAGCCGGCACCCGCGACGAGCTCGGCAAAGTCGAGCTATGCGACGAAGCGCATCGACTTACCCTCGCGCCTTCCAGTTCGGCATGTAGAAGGGCATCCCACCCTTGAACGGGTTCGGGCGTTCGTGCACGTATCGCAGGCCGCGTGCCCGGCTCTTCTGGGCGCGGTAGGTGTCCAGGGCGTAGCGTTCGAAGCTCAGGGGGTGGGAGGCGGTTGCACGCAGCGCACGCCACCAGGTGCGCAGTCTTTCCAGCACCGAAGGAGCCTCTCACAAATCGGTCGAGGTCGGCGAATCTCGCCGACAGGGCTCAGAAGCGTGCGTCCAGGCCGACGGCCGGGGTGACAACCAGGCCGCCGAGGTCGACGGGGATGTCGAGGACCGGGGGCGGCTCGTAGAGCGAGTACATCACGCCGAGCTCGAGCAGCAGGGCGACGTCTTCGCTGCCCAGGCGCAGGCCGCCGGTGGGGCCGAAGATGTGGAGCGGCTCGGTGGTGCCGTAGTCCGTGAGGCCGGCGAGGGTCGCGCCTGCGGGCAGGCGTAGCTGCACGTCGGGATATGCGAGCACGTAGCGTGCGGCGGCGTAGAAGGAGAGGGCCTGGCGCGGCGAGGTGCTCGCGATCAGGGCGACGTCGAGGTCGTGGCGCGCGTAGTCGGCCAGCGCCAGGGTCTCGAAGACCTCGTAGATCACCTCGACCGCGGAGGGCCCGACGCCCGTGTGGTAGACGTAGCCGGCGCTGAGCGCCACGTCCCAGCGCTCGCTGCGCACGAAGGCGTACTTGGCGTCGAGCTTGAGGTTCGAGCCGGTGAGGCGCACGCCGGCGTCCAGGTCCTCGACCAGCCCCACGCGGACCGAGAGCTCCGTGACCAGGGTCGGCTGAAAGAGCAGGGCTGCGAGGCTGCCGCTCACGAGGTCGTGCGTTTCCTCCGCGTCCAGCGGCTCGGTGTCGGCGTTGCCCAGGCGATCGGCGCTCGTGCGCAGAAGATCGATCGTGCCGTCGACGAAGGCGCGGTGCACGGGCACGCTGCCTCCCAGGGTGCCGGTGACCTGGCCGGGGTCGGCGGGGCGGGCGGTCTGGAGCGTGGTGGCCGGTGAGACGCAGCCGGCGCCCAGCGACAGCGCGCACAGGGCGAGCGACAGCAGCAGCCCGGCGCGCGTGTTTGTGCGGCCCTCGGGATCACGGCGGTGGCTCAAGAAAAACTCCCCCCATTCGCGCCTGCGACGCGCAGTATCGTGGTTTCATTCACGAACTTCACCCCCGGCTGGCCCGGGGGCGACGAAAATGTCGCCTTCCGCCTACGGTTGCGGCGGGTAGAAGGAGCACAGTGCCATGCACGTGCAATTGCTGATCGACTCGATCGTGCGTCAGACGACGGTGCTGATCGCCCAGCTTGCCACCAGCGGGGGCGTGCGGGCACCGCTGGCCCACGTGGCCAATCAGGTATTCATGGACCTGGCGGCGGAGCTCGAGCGCCAGGGGCTGAGCCGCAAGGTCACGGCCGACATGTTCGGGATCTCCCTGCGGTCCTATCAGCGCAAGGTGCAGCGCCTGCGCGAGAGCTCGACCGACCACGGGCGCTCCCTGTGGGAGGCGATGATCGACTACCTGGAGTCGGGTGGCGTGGTGACGCGCGCGGAGGTGCGCGACCGCTTCCACCGCGACTCGGAGGCCTCGGTGGCGGCGATCCTGCGGGACATGGTCGACGCCGGGCTGGTCTTCTGCACGGGCAGCGGTGCGGGCGCGGTCTACCGGCTCGCCAGCGAGGACGAGCTGCGGGCCGTGCGCCAGGCGTCGTCCGGGGGCGGGCTGTTGGAGTTCGTCTGGGCCCACGTCTACCGCCACGGGCCACTGACCGCGGCCGAGCTGTCGGAGCTGGTCAAGGTGGGCGAGGCGCCGCTGCGCGAGACGCTGACGGAGCTGGTGGACGGTGGGCGCGTGGAGATGGCGCAAGGCGATGACGGGGAGCCGCGCTACGCCTCGCGGCGCTTTCTGATCGGATCGGACGCCCCGCGTGGTTGGGAGGCATCGGTCTACGACCACTTCCAGGCGATGGTGACCACGATCGGTGCGCGGCTGTCGCTTGATCCGGCGTCGCCGCACGCAGGCCACGTCGGGGGCTCCACCTACACCTTCGACGTGGGGCCGGATCATCCGCTGCGCGCGGAGGCGCTGCAGACCCTGAGCGAGTTCAGGAAGCGCTGCAGCGAGCTCAGGGAGCGCATCGCGGACCACAATGGACAGCTCGGAGCGCCCGCGCCGAGCGAGCGGGTGGTGGTGTACGCGGGGCAGTCGGTGATCGTCGAGCGCGACGGAGAGGGAGACTGAGATGGCATGCAAGACATGGCTCGGGTTGCCGCTTGGGTTGTTCGCAGTGTCGCTGGTAGGTGCTTGCATCGCGTCGGACGACAGTCCGGCCCAGCCCTCGCTCGACAGCGAGAGTCACTTTCTGCGGGCCTGTGAGACCGGCTGTGGTGAGGGCCTGTCGTGTGTGTGCGGGGTGTGCACGATCGAGTGCGGGGACGACACGGCGTGCGTCGACCAGCACGCCGAGGCGCGCTGCGTGATGCGCGAGGCCTGCGCGGGTGACATCGGCGCCGTCATCTGCGACCTGGAGTGCTCGGCGGACGGCGACTGCGCCGGGCTCGGCGAGCAGCATCGCTGTGTCGACGGCGCCTGCCGAGCTGGGCCCATGCCGCCCGCGACAGGCTGCCTGTATGAGGGGCTGCGCTACGCGATCGGCGAGCTCTTCCCGGATGCGGACGGCTGCAACACCTGCAGCTGCGAGGACGGCGGCGGCGTGAGCTGCACCGAGCGCGCCTGCGTGCCGATGCCGGACCCGACGCCGGATTCGGGGCCGGGCGAGCAGGACGGCGGAACGCCCACGGATCCGGACCCGATGCTGGACGCGGGCACGGAGCCCGTCGGCTGCACGGTGGATGGCACGACCTACGCGGTCGGGCAGAGCTTCGACGCGGCGGATGGGTGCAACACCTGCACCTGCAGCGCGGGTGGGCAGGTCGCATGCACCGAGCGGGCCTGCATCCCGGTGGACGCGGGCACGCCCGCGCTGTGCGAGCTGCCCTTCGACGTGGGGGAGTGCGACAGCGTGGTGCCGGTCTTCTACTTCAACACAGCGAGCGGTCAGTGCGAGCCCATCATCTATGGAGGCTGCGGCGGCAACGCCAACCGCTTCGACAACCGCGAGTCCTGCGTGGCGACCTGCGGAGGCAGCACCGGCGTGTCCTGCCTGGTGGATGGCACGACCTACGCCAGCGGCGACAGCGTGCCCGACCCCTTCAGCTGTAACCAGTGCAGCTGCGGAAGCGATGGGTCGGTGGACGGCTGCACGGAGATCGCGTGTCCCGAGCCCTGCCCGCAGGGCAGCGCGCCCGGCATCGCCTGCAACGCCTGCGGTCCGGCGGATGAGTGCTTGACGCTCGAGACCGGGTGCTTGCCCGCGTGCACCGAGGACGCGGACTGCAACGGGACGGGCTACCTCTTCTGCAACGTGGCCGAGGGCCACTGCACGACGTTCTGCGGGTGAGGGTGCCTACTCGATTCAGCTCGATCGCGTAGGGCCGGGTGAGCTCGAGGCGCAAGCGGCCGCGCCCGGTGCGCCGAGCACCCGCACGACTGAGCATTGGTCACAGGTCCTCGTGCCTCGGGATCGGGGAACTGAGGCCGAGACCGGGACCGAATCCGAGGCCGAGACGAAGCTTGTGCCAGCTGGACGGCTCTCGATCAGGGTCAGTGCGAGCTCCAGCGCGAGAGGTTGGGTCAAACTTGTGGCCAATCGTCAGATGAGCACGAGCACGAAACGTTGCGCCTCAAGTCACGAACGACCTCCACCTGAGGCCGCACGGACCTGATCCCGATCCCTCGGCGAAGTAGGTCGGGCCCCACGGGCCCGACGCAGGGACATGCGGCACCCAACTCCACCACAGCACCCGGAGGAGGAGCAAAGCGACGACGACCCCGCGGGATGGGGGGCCCCGAGTGGCTTTGCCACTCGGGGGGAAGGGTCGCGTGACCCTTCCCCGGGTCGGGCGCCAGCCCGACTACAAAGCGCAGCGGAAGCCGACTCCGTCCAGTCGAAACTCCCGCGGATGACTGGCGCGTGCATAGGTGCGCAGGGAGCGGGCGTCGAACATCCAGGAGCCGCCGCGCACGACGCAGCTCACCTTGCCGCTCGCCACCGTGCAGCGCGGGTTGCGCTCCGGGCCGTGCAGGTAGAACGACTGATCGTCCACGTCCTCGCACCACTCCCAGACGTTCCCCGCCATGCCGTGCAGGCCGTAGGGCGAAGCGCCCGCGTCGTTCGGACCGACCGCGACGGTGCCGCGGCGGCGCCGGCCGAAGTTGGCGTGGGCGTCGGAGGGCTCGTCGCGCCCCCACGGGTACTTACGGCCGTCGGTGCCGCGGGCGCCCTTCTCCCACTCGGCCTCGGTCGGTAGGCGCCGGCCCGCCCAGGTGCAGTAGGCCTGGGCGTCGAGCCAGGAGACGAAGACCACCGGGTGCTCCTGGAGCTGGGGCGGGCACGTGCGGCCGCGCCAGTGGGAGAGGAAGCGGTCGGCCTGCTCGTCCTTGGGCGCGTAGCCCGTCACCTTGAGGAAGGTCTCGAACTGCTGGTTCGTCACCGGGTAGCGCGCCAGGTAGTGATCGTCGAGGTAGATCTGACGCCGGTTGGGGCCGTGCTGGAAGACGCCCGCCGGGATCAACACCAGGTCGTGGCCGTCCGGCTCGTGGATGACCTCTGCCAGCGGCTGGTCGTGGGCGCCCCGGTCCTGCGCGACCCCATCGGTGGCCTTCTGAAGCCGCGCGCGGAAATCGTCACAGGTCTGGGGGCGATCCGCGGGGGACTTGGCAAGCGCCTCCAGGATCAGCGCCTCCAGCGGCTCGGGCAAGTCCGGGCGAAAGGCCGAGGGCCGGCTGGGCGGCTGGTCGATGTGGGCCTGCAGCACGGCGAAGGCGTTGTTGCCGTCGAAGGGGCAGCGCCCGGTCACCGCGCGGTACAGCGTCACGCCCAGCGAGTAGACGTCCGAGCGCGGATCCACCACGCCCTCGTTCTGGGCCTGCTCCGGCGACATGTAGCGGTAGGTGCCAAGCAGCGCGCCGCTGCGCGTGTAGTTGGTGCCCTCCAGGACCTTGGCTAGGCCGAAGTCCACCAGCTTCGGCGTCAGGTTGCCGGCGTCGATCTGCAACAGGATGTTCTGCGGCTTCAGGTCCCGGTGCACGATCCCGCGCTCGTGCGCCGCACCGACCGCGGCGAGCACGCCGCAGAAGATCGTACGGATATCGTCGTAGGGCAGGCGCCCGCGCCAGCGCTGCAGGTAGACCTCCAGCGTCGGTCCCGCCACGTACTCCATCACGAAGGCAAGCAGGCCGTTCTGTTCGAAGAAGTCGAAGATGCGCACGACGTTCGGGTGCTTCCACTGACTCAGCAGCTCCACCTCGCGCAGGAAGCGGCGGCGCACGCGCGCCTGCCCCATCATGTTCGGATGCAGAGTCTTGATCGCCACCTCGCGCTGCCGCGCCTCGTCCCAGCCGCGGTAGACGATGCCCATGCCGCCCTCGCCGATCACCCCCTGAACCGTGTAGACCTGATTGAGCACCGTGCCGGGCGGCAGCGGCCGTCCGTGGCTGCTGATCACCTGACTGGACGAGACCTCGAGCGACTCGCGCGCCATCTCGTCCGGCGCCAGGTCCGTGCTCGAGGTGCCCTGGAGCTGCTGCGGCTCGCCGCAGGTCATGCAGAAGCGCGCCACCATCGGCAGCTCCTGCCCGCAGCTCAAGCAACGCTTCGTCCCGGCCGCCATCCTGTCCCGTGGCCGGGAGAGTACCACCCGCCCGCGTGACGCAAAGGGGCCGGACGCGCTATCCTCCGCGGCCCAGGAGGGGGGACAATGTCCAGAGCATTTCACACCGTGCTGCTCGCGATCCTGTGTCTGACCGGCTGCGAGAAAGACGTGGTGGGCGAGGTCGCCCGCGAGGTGGCATCCGGAACCGCCGGCGAGGTGAAGCCGCCCGACGTGCAGCCCGTCAGCGAGGCCGAGGCCAAGGCCTTCGCGGAGCGACTGCTGACCGCGGCCCAGGGCTCCGACGCCCAGGGCATCGAGCGGCTGATCGACTTCCGCGTGGCAGTCCGGCGCGCGCTCACCGGGCTCAAGCTGCACGAGATGATGCTCGAGCAGACCACCGCCGGTGTCATGACCGGCGCACGCACCGCGGGCCTGGTCCACCAGCTCTCGACCATCGCCAGCCGCGGCGACTCACTCAAGTTGCTGCAGACCCGCAGCGACGACGACGGCCGCTGGGCCACGGTCCGGCTGATCCTGGCCTCCGGCGGCTTCGAGCACTACGACTTCCTCCTCAGCAAGGGCGATGACGGCAGGGTGGTCGCCTACGACGTCCACTTCATGACCTCTGGCGAGCTGCTCAGCCAGACCATGCGCCGCAGCCTGATCGCGGCGCTGGATCTCGACAAGGGCCTGCTCGAGCGCCTGAGCGAGCGCGACAACGAGCTGCGCGAGCACATGAAGGACATCCTGGAAGCGCAGCAGAAGATCGCGGCCGGCAACGCACCCGCGGCCGCAGCGATCTACGAGGGGCTGCCCGACTCGGTGCGCCGCGAGAAGTTCGTGCTGTTGGCCTGGGTCCAGTCCGTGGCATTGACCGGCGACGAGGCCCGGCATGCGCGCGCGCTCAAGGAGCTGCTGCGCACATTCCCCAGCGACCCCGCGGCGACCGTCGCCTCGATCGATCACTACTTCCTGAAGAGGGAGTTCGACAAAGCGATCGCGGCGATCGATGAGGTGGAGAAGACGACCGCGCCCGATCCCTACTTCGGGCTCATGCGCACCAACGCGCTGATCGAGATGAAGCGCTACGACGACGCCCGCAAGCAGATCGAACGTGTGATCGCCGCCGAGCCCGACCTGCTCACCGCCCACTTCACGCTTGTCGCGATCCTTCTCGCTCAGAAGGCTCACGACGAGACCGCCCAGCAGCTGCTGATGATGGCCAAGCAGTTCGGCCTCGAGTACGACCTGCCCGCGGTGCCGGACTATGCGGACTTCGTGGCCTCACCACGCTACGCGCGCTTCCTGCAGGAGCTCAAGGGCGCGCCTTGACCGCGGGCGCCGCCGCGCGCGAAGGTGGCCGCACCCGCATATGGACTGGGCAGAGCTCTACCGGCAGAACACCACCCCCTGGGACATGGGGGGCGCCCACCCGGAGCTGGCGCGGCGACTCGACGAGGCCGTGCTCGCGCCCGCGCCCGCAGGCACGCGTGTGCTGGTGCCCGGATGCGGCCGCGGGCACGACGCCCTCGCGCTCGCAGCGGCCGGCTTCCAGGTGACCGCGATCGACATCGTCGAGCAGCTGGCCACGCAGGTCGAGCCGGGCCTGGGAGCCAGCGGGGGGCGCTTCCTCACCGCCGACGCCCTCGCCTTCCGCGAGGCGCACGCGCTGCTCTTCGAGCACACCTTCTTCTGCGCGCTGCCACCCGAGCTGCGCGGGCGCTACGGCGAGATGGCAGCCGCATGTGTCGAGTCCGGCGGCGAGCTGCAGGCGATCGTATTCCCGCTGGACAAGGAGCCGCGCGGTGAGGGCCCGCCCTTCCAGATGACGCTGGAGGACCTGGTCACCGCGCTGGGTGAGGCCTTCGAGCTGCTCGAGGACGCACCGATCCCGACTCGCCCCGAGCGACCCTGGCTCAGCCGCTGGGCGCGCTTCCGCCGACGCTGAGCGCTCCGTGCCCCACCGCCTCGCCTGGCTGCTGTCGTCCATCGCCCTGCTGGCCTGCAGCGGCGGCGAAGCGAAGGGCGCGCCCGCGGCGGCGACGCTCGCGGCCGGGCGGGTCTTCCAACACGTGCTGACGATCCCCGGGGGAAGCGAGGTCGTGATACGGGTTGCAGCCACGCGCGGCTCTCCGCGACCGGCGCTGCATCTGTGGGATCGCGAGGGCCAGCGCGAGGTGGCACGTGCGGGAGGCGACTTCCGATTCGGGGCGACGGATCTCAGCTTCCGTGCGGCGTCCGGCGACGCGCAGGAGCTGCTCTTGATCGTGCGCGCGACGCACGCCACCGGCAGGGTCGACGTCGAGCGCAACGGTTCCGCCCTGGCACGCGATGTCGAGCTCAGCGCCTTGCCCGTGCCCGCGCACGGATTGCAGCGTGGAGCCCATCTGGTCGCACGCCGACCGGGCAGCCCTCGCTCGGCGCTGCTGCTGGGACTGTCGGCAGAAGGCGCGCTTATCGCCCTGGACACCGACAGCGGCCCGGTCGGCATGCCTGCCCTGCCGCACCGCATGGAGCTCAGGAGCCTCGTGCTCGCGAGCACCGGCGCGACCGCCGGCGCGCTTCAGCTCTATGCCAACGACCTCGCAGACGACCGCGACGGGGATGGGCTCGGCGCGGCGCTCGAGGCCGCGCTCGGCACCTGCGACCACGCTGATGACGCGGGCTGCGCGGGCTCGGTACTCGAGGCGTACTATCGCGCTTCGCCCCGCGCGACCCGCGACACCGATCGCGATGGCCTCGACGACGGCGACGAGCTGCTTGGCGTGGCGAACGGGCGGCTCGACCTGCCCGGCTGGGGCGCGAGCCCGCGGCACAAGGACGTCTTCGTGGAGGTGGACTACCAGCGCGTCCTGGACGGGCACCACCTGCGTCCAGAGGACATCGAAACGATCGCAGCACTCTTCGCGGAGGGCAGCGCCCGCGACCTGCGCAACCCCGACGGCAAGCCCGGCATCGCGCTGCACCTGGACATCGGCATGGAGCCGGAGCGTCGCGAGCACGCAGGGCTCTACGGCGACTGGGGCGGCAGCGGCAGGGTCCCCGCGCGCGCTTACAAGAGGATGCGCCACAGCCAGATGGACCCGGCGCGGCGCGGGTTCTTCCGCTACGCGCTCGCCCTGCGCACCGGCGTGGGCCAGTCCAGTGGCGACGCCATGGCCTTCAACACCTACCGCGCCCGCGCGCGCATCTTCGCGCACGAGCTGGGCCACCTGCTCGGCGTCGAGCACCACGGCGAGGACGCGTGGGGCAAGCACGGCTGCAAGCCCGGCTACCGCAGCGTGATGAACTACATCTACCAGAACCAGCCTGGCGTGGGCTTCTCGATGGGCAGCGGCCGTGAGCAGAACCCCGCCGCGACGCTCGAGGCAGGTGCGCTGGGAACGTCCGATCCCGAGGAGCTCTCGGGGCCCCCGCTCGAGCTCGACGTGGTGGGGGACTCCGTCGACCTCAACCGCGATGGGCTGATCTCGACGCGGCCTGTGCGCGCCGGCCTGACCTGGGCCACCTACAAGAGTTGCGCCTCGGCGGGCCACGCGCGCGCGACCGTGTGGGAGGGCGAGGCGCCTGCAAGCACGCCAGCCCTGCTGCGCGCGGGCGATCGGCTGCACACCTTCTTCGTCACCGGGGAAGGCGTCGTGATGTGGAGCTGGGGGCGCGTCTCGGGGCCCGACGGCGAGGGCTCCTGTCCGCGCGGCGACGGGGCCCGGCGCCCGTGCATGACGTGGTCGCGCCCGCGGGCGCTCCCCGTTGTGCAAGGGCACGCGGTCGCCGCCGCGGTCACGGCAAGCGCCGACGTGGTGCTCGCGATCACCAACGCGGACGGCGCGCTGTGGGTGGGTGCCGTGGCCGGGCTCGAGACCGACGAGCCGCACGCACCCGAGCTCGTCCGCGTGCCCGGCGCGCGGGTGCGCGGAGAGCCGACGCTGGTACCCCGGCCCGCGCACGGGCCCGGGGGCCTGATGCTGCTGTGGCGCGATCACGACAGCGACCGGCTCATGCAGGGCGACGCACGGGCGGCGGGCGGGGCCTTCGACACGCGACCGGCGCTCGATCGACGGGGCGCTCCGCTCAGCATCGGCCGCAGCCCGAGCGCGGCCTGGCTGGGCACCGGCGAGCTGTGCGGCGTGTTTCCCGACACCGAGGGCTTCATTCGCTTCCACTGCCACGACTCGGCGCTCGACGCCTGGGTCGACCTGAGCGTGCGCGCCTTCGACGCTGGACTGGGACCGCCCACCGGGGGACGCGTGTCGATCGCCTACCATCGCCATCGCTTTGCCGATGGCAGCCCGGTGGCGGGCGAGAGCGCTCGCGGCGCGGTCTACCTCGGATTCACCGAGGCCTCGTCGAGCCGCGTGCCGGATAACCCCCATGTACTGATCTCGGAGTGGCTCGATCGAAGGCACGGCGCGCGGGCGCGAATCCGCTTCCGCTGGCGCGGGCGTCCGCTGGACGAGTGGACGAACCTGGCGCCCGGCGCCGGCTTCGCCCTCTACGAGGACGCCGAGCTCTCCGCCTTGAAGGCGCTGATGCCGCTGCGCGGCAAGAAGCCGGGGCCCGTGAAGTTCGAAGCACTCCCGCTGGCGGATGGCACCTTCGACGCGAGGCTGCGCAGCGGCAACGACTTTCTCCTAATGGAACGCGGGATCTGCCTGGGGTTGCACGACCGCAAGCGGTGCGGATCCGCGCAAACGTGGTAGGGTTTCGGCATGGGTCGCGGTGGTGGTTTGCTCGTCCTTGCCCTGTGCATTGCATGTGAGGCGGATGCGCCTGACGGCGAGATCATGACGGTGGGCACCGGCATGGCGCAGCCCGACTCGGACGCGCCGGCGATGTACGACGACGCCGGCCGGGCCTGCGAGGAGCGCGAGTTCCTGGTGGACCCGGACGGCGACAGCTACGCCGCGGATGGCGCGGAGACGTCGCTGGAGTGTGCGCCGCCGCGCGTGGTTCCGGCGGGCTTCGCACTGCAGGAAGGGGATTGCGGGCCGACCGATCCCTGGCGCAATCCCGGTGGAGAGGAGATCTGCGGCGACTGGGTGGACGACGACTGCGACGGCGAGGACGCCGTCTGTCCGACCACCGAAGCCGTGGTCACGGTGCCCGACTGGGATTGCAGCGGGCAGCCCCCCGACAACGTGGTGGCGGTGGCACACCTCGGAGACGGCGGCGAACACTACGCGCCGGGCGGCTGCTTCGCATTCTTCTTCGTCGCCAACGCCTTCTACGTCGCACCGATCGGCGTGGAAGCCCTCGAGGAGGTCGCCTGCGGGCAGTGGGACGAGCGCCTCTACGCCTTCACCGTGGTCGACGACTACGAGGATTGTGAGCCGATCGAGATCGACGCCCAGTGGGACCACGAGAACCCGCCCGCCGAGCAGGCCATGCAGCCGGTCAGCAACCACTGCCGCAAGTTCCTCCACGCCATGCTCGGCGCCTCGCCCTTCACCTACGCCACGGCCACCCCCGGCGGCATCGCCCACCGCATCCGCCTCTACCCCAAGCTCGAGCTCGCCTGCGCCCGGACCCGCATCCACACCTACCCCTGGAAGTCCCTGCTCATCGCGGACATCGAGATCAACCAGGACTTCAACCCGTTCTGATGTGTGCTCCGATGTGCGGCCGCGGCGCCGGGCCGCGCCCCGCACGCGCGTGATACGATCGAAGCACGCCGGAGACGGGCGGCGTCCTTCTTGGAAGCATCGGATCGACCTTCACCGCAGCCGGATCGCGTGCTGTGCGATGAGCACGGGCTGCGCTTCAACCCCGCTGTCAACTCCGGCTGCGTGCTGTGTCGGCGTGGATCGGACGCCGAGGTCGAGACGCCGCTTGCGGTGGACCGCCGACCATCCGCCCTGCCGGGGCTGCTGACGCTGGCCGCGCTGCTGGGCAGCATGGGGCTCTTCGGGTACGTGCTGATGGGCGGTCGCCTCGACGCCCTGGCGATGCCCTTCGCGCAGGTTGACCGGGCCGGCGCCCCGCCACCGGCCCCGGCGACGACGGCGGCGCCGACGGGCACCAGCGAGCCCGCGCCCAGGTCTCAGAAAGACCCTCAGCTTGCGGCCAACGACGACGGGAAGGAGGAGTCGGTAGCGCTGCGCGTGTGCGCAATCCAGTACCGGGGCGGAGAGCCGCTGGTACCGGCGAGCGAGTACCCGCGCGGCGGGCTGCACGGAGCGGCGGCGCGTGGCGACATCCCTCGGTTGCTCGCGGACTTCGACCAGGGCCTGCCCAAGGACGAGCGCGACCCGCGCGGGCGCACGCCGCTGATGTGGGCGGTCCTCACGGCCCAGGACGAGACCGCCAGGGTCCTGCTGCGCGAGGGCGCGAGCGCGACCTCCGCCACCTACGACGACGAGACGCCGCTGATGAAGGCCGCCGAGGGCGGACTCGCCGCCCTGATCGAGCCCCTGCTGAAGGCGGGGGCGAGCAAGAACCGGGTCAACAAGCGCGGCGAGACCCCGCTCATGCTGGCGTCGCGCCGCGCGCGGGCGGACGCGATCCGGGCCCTGACCGCGAACGGCATCCGGCTGACGGACCGCTGCGAGCGCGGCATGACCGCCCTGCACCACGCCGCCGAGGGCAGCGATTGCTCCGCCGGGCTGCAACAGCTGCTCGACCTGGGCGCGCAGGTCGACGCCCTCGATGGCTCGGGCGCCACGCCCTTGCTCGTGGCGGCGCGTCGAGGCCACGCCGTGGCGACCGACCTGCTGCTGCAGCACGGGGCGAGCATCCACGCCCGCGACTACGAGGGCCTCGGCGCCCTCGATCATGTGGTGATGCCCCGCGGCCGCGTGTCGCCAACCCTGCGCGCGGGCCTGCTCACGACCCTCGACCTGCTGGTGGGCGCCGGCGTCGAGCTGCGCCTCGAGCTCGACGCCCGCACCACGCCGATCCTCTTGCGCGACAAGCTCAACGCTATCCTGCGCAGCGCGGGGCGCCCTGCCCTGCCCAACCTGGTGCTTCACAGCGACGAGGCGGAGCGACCGGGCCGCACGCCCACCGGAGTTCGCCTCTTCCAGGCGCTGCCGTGGACCGACAGCCGCGCGCTGCCGGCCTGGCAGCGGCAGGACCTGCTAGTGGCCTACAAGGGCTGGACCCGCGTGCCCAACGTCATTCGCCAGGTCGTGCTGCGCGACCTCCACCTGGAGCGGGACCAGCGGCTGCACCTGTCGTCGAAGCCTCGCGGGGGCGGCGAGTGGTTCGTGGACGACGCGCTGCTGATCGAGGGCATGGAGGGGCCAAGCGCCTATCGCACCTTCTTTGCCGGGCGCGCCGAGGAGGTGCGACTGCAGCGCGGCAGCGCACGGCGCGTGGGGCCCCGGCGCCATCGCTACCACCCGCGGGACCTGGACCTGACGTCGGCCCTGCGCGAGCTCTCGGGCCACGAGCGGATCGTGATCAGCGCGCTCGACTACGGGCACTCGGCCAAGATCAGCGAGCTCTATCTACACATCACCGGCCCGCGAGCGGCCGAGTCCGTGGCGCGCCTGCAGGTGGAGCATCTGGAGGCACCGCGCGGAGGGGTCCCATGAGCCGCATCGACGCGCACCGGCGCTCGCTGCTGCTGCTGTCGCTGCTGTTCACACTGGGAGCGGTCGGGCTCGACCACCAGCGGCGCACGGCGGATGCGGCCGAGGCGCGGGCGGCCAGCGCACCGCGCGCGGCCACGAACGCGCGCGCGGTCCCGAAGGCGCAGGCGCCGGCCCAGGGACGACCGTTGCGCGTGCTCTTCGTTGGCAACGGACTCACCTCGGCGAACGATCTGCCGCTGATGGTCGCGCAGCTGGCCCGGGCGGCAGGGGAGCCTCGCCCCTTCTTCTTCGAGACCGAGCTCAAGAGCGCCGCCAGCTTGCAGACCCACCTGGAGGAGGTGCGGGTGCTCAAGCGTCTCGACGAGGGGCCATGGGACGCGGTGGTGCTGCAGGAGCAGAGCCAGCGTCTGGGATTTTTGCCGCGGCTGCGGGAGAAGAGGTCGAACTCCTACGCCCGACAACTCCACGAGGAGATCGGCAAGGTGGGCGCGCGCACGGTCTTCTTCGAGACCTTCGCGCGGCGCGAGGGGGACTTCACCAACTTCGCCTTCGACGCCTACCGCGTGATGCAACAGCGCGTCAGCGAGGGCTACCGCCTGATCGCGATCGAGCTGGAGGCCGAGCTAGTCCAGGTCGGCACCCTGTGGCAGTGGGTGATCGAGACACGCCCTGCCCTGCGCCTGTGGAACGAGGACGGTATCCTGCCCTCGACCGCCGGCTCCTACCTGGCAGCCTGCGCCTTCTACGCCCACTTCTACGGCAAGAGCCCGGTGGGCAATCCCTACCTCGCGGGCCTCGACCCGACCGACGCCTCGCACCTGCAGCTGGCGGCCTCGAGCCTGGTGGAGGGCGACCGCGTGCTGATCGAGGGCCGCGCCCACGCGCTGGCGCAGCGGCACGCGGAAGGCGAGCCGGCGCGGCGCGAGGCGGAGCGGGCAGAGCAGGCGCAGCTCGACAGCGCCGCGCTGCAGGCTCGCCGCATCCACGAGCGCATCGCGGCCGACCGGCGCGAGCAGGCGGTCTATCTGGCGCGCTTTCGGGTGCCGATCAGGGTCTACTCCGCCGACCGCTGCCGCGCCTGCAAGCGCGCCATCCGCTACATGCAGCGCGCGGGCTTGAGCTACGAGGAGCTCCACGTGGACGACGATCCTTCCGCTGCGGCGGCGATGGCGAAGCTCAACCCGCGCGGCTCGGTGCCGACGATCGAGGTGGGCAGCCGCACGATGATCGGCTGGGACCCGCGGCGCTTCGAGACCCTGCTCGACAAGGCGGTGCCCGAGCACCTCTGAGGCGGCCGTGCTAGCGTCGCCGCCATGACGAGCGAGCGACACGCGATCGCGTCGGACCTGAAGCCCCTGGGCGTGTGGTTCGGCATCGACGGGCTGCCCCGGGCGCGGGCGGTGGACTTCGTCCAGTCCCTGGAGCGCTGGGGCTACTCGGCGCTGTGGACGCCGGAAGCGGTGGGGCGCGACCCCTTCACGCTGATCGCCTACCTGGGCGCCCGGACCGAGAAGCTGATCTTCGCCACCGGCATCGCCAACATCTATGCGCGCGACCCGATGACCATGCGCGCCTCCCACAAGACACTTTCGGAGCTGCTGCCCGGGCGCTTCATCCTCGGGCTCGGCGCATCCCACGAGCACCTGGTCAGCAAGCTGCGCGGCCACACCTACGAGAAGCCGGTACCCGCCATGCGCCGCTTCCTGGAAGCCTTCGAGGGGGCGCTCTACATGGGACCGCCGGCCGATCAGGATGCGCCCGTCGTCCTGGCCGCGCTGCGCAAGTACATGCTGCGCCTGGCCGGGCAGGCGACCGCGGGCGCCCACCCCTACCTGGTGCCGCCCGAGCACACGAGGCACGCGCGCGAGGTGCTGGGCGAGGGCCCGCTGCTGTGCGTGGAGCAGAAGATCATCGCTCAGACCGACCCCGACAGGGCGCGCGCGCTCGCACGCAAGGTGCTCAAGATGTACATCCGCTTGCCAAACTACCAGAACAACCTGCGGGACTACGGCTTCGACGACGGCGACTTCGCCGACGGCGGCAGCGACCGCCTGGTGGATGCGCTGGTGGCGTGGGGCGACCTGGACGCGATCCGGGCGCGCATCCAGGCCCACCTCGACGCCGGTGCCGACCACGTCTGCATCCAGCCCTTCGACCCCACGGGGGGGCCGGCGCCGGACATGGAGCTGCTCGAGGCACTGGCACCCCGCGGAGCGTGAGCAGAAGCCCACGCAGCACGCTTCACGTCCCCACCTTGGACCGATTGTGGGGACGGCCGTCGCACCGTATGTTGCCCGTGGGGTGGAACCAGGACGCTGGGTACTTGGCGGAAGGAGTCGGGTGCCATGGTGTCTTGGTTTGGTGTTTGCGCGCGCGTGCGACGCGCGATGGGTCGGGGTGCGCGCGCGGTCGTTCTGATCGCCGGCTGTAGCGACGGCGGCGGCGACAGCGCGATGGGCGGTCCGCCGGGTCGGGTTCAGACGGGCCCGACAGTGACGACCCCGCCCAGCGGAGACAACACGACAACGCCCGGCACGACGACCGTCCCGGGCGGCGCCGTGACCGGTGCCGGAGGCGCCGCTGCCGACGACGGCGTGCAGGCACCACCGCCGGCCACCGACCCCGGCGACACGCCGCCGCCGGTGCAGACCGGGATGGACTGCACCGATTGTTGGGCCTACATGGGCCACGGCACGAGCTCGACCTTCCACAATGCGGAGGAGACCACGCTGAGCAAGGACAACGTGGCGAGCCTGGCGCCGCTCTGGAACCACGACATGGGCGGCAGCGCGACCGGTACGCCTGCCGTGCACGATGGCGTCGTCTACGCGGCGTCGATGGGCACGCTGGTGGCCTTCGAGGCGGCCACCGGCAGCGTGATCTGGAGCGCGCCCCTCAACGTGCCCGGATCGGTCACCTACGACGAGGGCAAGCTCTATGTGCAGGACACGGCCGGCGCGGTGCTGCGCATCGACGCGGCCAGCGCCGCGGTGGAGTGGACCGCGCGCGTGGGTAGCTTCGGCGGCTTCGGCACCCCGCTGGTGGTGGGCGACAAGGTCCTGGTGGGCGCGAGCTCGGGCGAGGAGAACCTGGTGGCGGAAAACGCCATGTTCCGCGGCAGCGCCGTGGCCCTGGACAAGGCCAGCGGCCAGGTCGTGTGGCAGCACTTCACCGCAGATCCGCCGGCCAACGGCGCCGCCATCTGGTCGAGCCCGTCGGCCGATCCGGAGCTGGCGATGGCCTTCTTCACGACGGGCAACAACTACACCGGGGTCGGCGGCAGCCAGTCCGACGCGATCATCGCCCTCGACCTGCACACCGGCGAGCTCCTGTGGAGCTTCCAGGCCACCCCCGACGATGTCTACACGACCGTCAACTTCGGACCCGGCCCGGACTACGACTTCGGCACCAACCCGATCCTGTTCGAGGCGGGCGGGCAGAAGCTGGTGGGCGCGGGGCAGAAGAGCGGCACCTTCTGGACGCTCGATCGCATGACCGGCCAGCTGGTCTGGATGCATGTGGTGGCGCCGGGCTGCGGCATCGGCGGCATCTTCAACAACGGTGCCTACGACGGCCAGCGCATCTATGTCAGCAGCTGGCCGTGCGCGGGCGGCGCCACGCTGGCCGCGCTCGACCCGGCCAGCGGCGCCGTGCTGTGGCAGACGAGCATGCCCAGCCAGAGCTGGGCGCCGATCACGGTCGCCGGCGGGGTTGGGTTCATCCCAGCCCAGAACGTGATGCAAGCCTTCGACCTGGACAACGGCAACGTGCTCTTCAGCCACACCGTGACCGGCAGCATCAACAGCGGCGCCGTCGTGGTCGATGGGCGGGTGTTCTTCGGCAGCGGCGTGCCTCCCCTGGCCGGGTCCTTTGGCAGCCCGATGGACGACACCATGTTCCACGCCCTCGCGGTCCCCTGATTTTCCCTGGTGTGGTGTGAGATGGCATTGCGTGGGCTGTCGCTACGGGTGAGGTCGCGTCCCGCGGATTCTGGCTGGGGATGCGTGGTGTACGTGCTGCTCGCGGCGGCGTGCGGCGGCGGTCCGGATGAACCGGTCGGCACAGCGGACATGCCCGGGTTCGAGCCCGCGTCAATCCCACCGCCCGCGCGTACCTGGTCGGACGCTGGGCGGGTAGTGGAAGCCCCCGTGGTCGATGCTGCCGTCAGCGCGCCTGACGCCGTGTCCGACGCCACGGAGGAGCCGCTGCCGCCGCTGCACGACGCCTACGAGGGCCCGACGTGGCTCTCCGAGACCGGTCTCTACACCGAGATCGTGAGCGACACGCTCGCCGAGGGCGTGCGGGAGTACCGGCCGCAGGGCGAGCTGTGGACCGACGGCGCCGACAAGCGGCGCTTCCTGTGGCTTCCGCCGGGCGCGACGATCGACACGGGCGACATGGATCAGTGGGTCCTTCCGATCGGCACCAAGCTCTGGAAGGAGTTCTCCCGGGATGGGCTGCGGATAGAGACGCGGCTGCTGGAGAAGCACGTCGACGGGACCTGGCTCATGGTGGCCTTCCTCTGGCGCGCCGACGGCAGCGACGCGGCCGCGGCGCCGCTGGGCGTGGTCGACGCCATGGGTACCGAGCACGACGTGCCGGACGAGGAGACCTGCCGACAGTGCCACGACGGGCGGCGCGATCGCGTGCTCGGCGTCGGTGCGCTCCAGCTCGCCCACGACGGTGACGGCATGACCCTCCGCTCGCTGATCACCGAGGGGCGGCTGAGCCAGGCACCACAGACGATGCCCGCCCTGCCCGGCGACGGCGAAACCCAGGCAGCCCTGCGCTACCTGCACGCCAACTGCGGCCACTGCCACAACCCCACCCGCACGCGCGCCGAGCGCGAGATCTCGGTCTACTTCTGGCAGGAGGTCGATGCCCTGGGACAGCTCGAGGACACGGTCACCTACCGCAGCCTGGTGCAGGACAAGCCCTCCCCCCTGTGGATCGACGCGGTCGTGGCGCGCATGCGCGACCGTGGCGGCCTCCAGCAGATGCCGCCCGTGGGTACGGAGCACGTCGACGAGGAGGGGGTCGCGGTGGTGTCCGCACTGATGGAGCTCCTGCGCACCGACCGCCCGGACCCGCCAAGCACCGCCACCTCGGGCCCCTGCCCCGGCACCGAGGCCGTCTTCGAGATCTTCGAACGCGCAGCCTGTCGCAACGCCTTCTGCCATGGCGCCGGCACCGGCGAGCTCAGCTTCCGCACGCCCGAGGAGTTGCACGACTCGTTGGTCGGCGTCGCCGCCATCGGCGAGGGCTGCGACAGCCTCGGCCTCAAGCGCGTAGCGCCCGGCGATCCACAGCACAGCCTGCTGCTGATCAAGCTGCAGCCGGGCCCACCATGCGGAAAGATCATGCCTCCGGCGATGTCGCTGACAGACGCGGAGATCCGGACCGTGGAGGACTGGATCGTCAGTTGCCAATAGCGACCCGCCGCTATCCAGGTGGGTCGCGCAGCACGTCCTGGAGCGCGCTCGCGACCCGGGCGTACTCGCCGCGGGCGTCGCTCAGCAGCCGGTCGGCACCCGTCAGCCTCTCCTCGCGACCCATGCGCTCGAGCTCGGAGAGCAGCTCGCCCAGTCGCTCCGCGCCCAGGGCGCCCCCGCTGCCACGCAGGGCGTGGGCCGCTGCCCGCAACGCCTCTCCATCGGCGCGCTCGAGGGCCGCGGCGAGCTCGTCGAGGCGGGCGGGCGCAGAGCTGAGGTAGCGCGCCACCATCTCCGCCAGGAATCCGGGCTCGAGCGACTCGAGCTCGCGCAGCTGCTCGATCATGCTCGTGTTGATCGGCGCAGGCTCGCTCGGCCGGGCTGCCGACCGCCCGACGTCCGGGGACGATCCGCGCTCGAGCACGTGGCGGGCCACCACTCGGATGAGGTTGGCCCGCGTCAGCGGCTTGCTCAGCACGCCATCCATGCCGGCCTCGCGGCAGCGCTCGACCTCGTCGTCGAAGGCACTGGCGGTGAAGGCCACGACCGGCACGGGGGGGGCGCCGCGCGCGCGCTCCCAGGCGCGCACCTTCACGGTCGCCTCGAGGCCGTCGAGCACCGGCATGTGCCAGTCCATCAGCACGATCGCGTAGTCGTGGGCTGCGCACAGCACCTCGACGGCCTGAGCGCCATCTTCCACCGTACGCACGCGGCAGCCGAGGGACTCGAGCATGCGCGTCACCAGCACGCGATTGATCTCGGTGTCCTCGGCGACCAGGACGCGCGGCGCCCGGGCGCTCAGCTCGGCGGCCACATCCGGCCCCCCTTCGCGGTGCAGCGCCACCACCTCAGGGTCGCCGGGCGGCACGCGCAGCACAAAACCAAAGCAGGTCCCCTTCCCGAGCTGGCTCTGGACGTCGAGCCGGTCGCCCATCATCTCGACCAGTTGCCGGGCGATCGCCAGACCTAGCCCGGTACCGCCGAAGCGCCTCGTGGTCGAGTCGTCCGCCTGCTTGAAGGCATCGAAGATGCGCGCACACTGCGCCTCGGTCATGCCGATGCCGGTGTCGATCACCTTGAAGCGAAGTACCACCACCTGCTCGGAGCGCTCCAGGCACTCGACCCGCAACCGCACCGAGCCCTCGTCCGTGAACTTCAGGGCATTGCCGACCAGGTTCGTGAGCACCTGGCGCAGCCGCAGGGGGTCGCCGCGCAGGGGCACCCCGGGGTCTTCGATCTCCGCGATCAGCTCGACGCCCTTGGTCGTCGCCTGGGCATCGAGGGCACGCATCACGTCGCGGGCCAGGGGCGTCAGCTCGAAGTCCACGCGGTCGAGCCGAACCTGCCCCTCCTCGATCTTCGACATGTCGAGCACGTCGTTGACGATCGCAAGCAGGGACTCACCGGCGGTGGCGATGGTCTCGACCAGGGTGCGCTGGTCGTCGCTCAGCCGACCGTCGCGCAGCAGCTCGGCGGCACCGAGGACTCCGTTCATAGGCGTGCGGATCTCGTGGCTCATGTTCGCCAGAAACCTGCCCTTGGCCTCGCTCGCGGCCTCCGCCCGCACGCGCGCGGTCTCGAGCTCTTGGGAGCGCTTGCCGAGCTCCTCGATCAGGGAGCGCGTGTTCTCGGCCATGCGCACCGCCCGCTCGCGCTGGCGCTCGCTCGGGCCGGCGGCCTGGGCGAGGTAGAGGTTGAGCAGGTAGATGGAGGCGAGCTTCACCAGCTCGCCGCCGGGCGAGAGGGCGCGCTGCTCGATCAGCCACAGGTGTGCAATCAACAGGGCGTGCAAGGCCGCGGTCAGATGGGCGAAGAAGAGCGCGCGGCGCCTCGAGGTGCCGACCTGGTCAGCCACGCGCACGCACAGTAGCGGGATCAGCCAGCTGCGCTCTCCGCCGGAGACGTAGATCGCGAGGACGAAGAGCGCGATGTCCGTGGCCAGGAAGGTGGTGCCCAGATCGACTGCGGCGTCCACGCGATAGTGGCGGCGCAGGACCCAGGTGGTAGCGGCGACATACACGCCGAAGACCACACCGAAGCCCCCCACGAGGGGCCAGTCGACCCCGCCGAGGACGATCGCGTTGTGGGCGATCACGGCGAGGTAGAGCCACAGGCTGCCAAGGGCGCGCAGGCGCGGGATCTGCACCACCTCCCGATGGCGCGTGCGCTCGGCTCGTTGGGCCGCCTCCTCCTCGCGGTCCGCCCGAAAGGTCGTGTCGGCCCAGGGGTCGTGGCGCGCTGCGGTCACGTGGGCTCCCCCACTGATCATAACGGCGCGGATGCTCCCCGCCGATAGCCACGCCAGGGCGTGGGGCGCTCGGGGTGGGTGTGGGTGCTCCCGATCGACCACACTTTTCCTGGCGTTCTTGGGGCCTATAAACAATCAGCCTTGACTGTTTGTTGCATCACGGTTAGGCCGGACCGGAGCTGATGGAGGAACGGGGATGCCGATCGATCTCGACAGGGCCCTCGGGGCGGAGCTGCCCGAGGCGACCGCGCGCTGGACGCGGGACCAGGTCATCCTCTACCACCTCGGACTGGGCGCGGGTCTGGAGCGACCGACCGACGCGGGCGAGCTCGCCTACACCTACGAGCGCAACCTGAAGGTGCTGCCGAGCTACGCCGTGGCGCCGGTGTTCGGTGCGATCGGAGGGCTCGGGCAGGTCGAAGGCATCGCCATCAACTTCGCCCTGGTCCTGCACGGCGAGCAGGACATCGAGATCCACCGGCCGATCCCGGTCGAGGCCGAGATCACGAGCAAGAGCCGCATCGCGGGCATCTACGACAAGGGCAAGGCCGCGTTAATCCTGATCGAGGTCGAGTCGGCCCTGAAGGGCGAGCCCGTCTTCACGAACCGCTTCAGCGTCTTCGCGCGCGGCGAGGGTGGCTTCGGCGGCGAGCCGGGTCCAAAGGCGGGCAATGCGGCACCGGAGCGCGAGCCTGACGCCGTGGTGGAGTCGTCGACGCTGCCCGGTCAGGCCCTGCTCTACCGGCTGAGCGGTGACAAGAACCCGCTGCATGCAGACCCGGAGTTCGCGAAGCTCGGCGGCTTCGACCGGCCGATCCTCCACGGGTTGTGCTCCTATGGCATCGTCTGCAAGGCGGTGGTGGACGAGCTGCTCGACGGCGACGTGGAGTCGGTGGCGCGCTACCAGGCACGCTTTGCGGGCGTGGTCTTCCCGGGGGAGGCGATCGTCACCTCCATGTGGAAGGAAGAGGGTCGCGTGATCGTGAGCGCGAAGACGAAGGAACGGCAGACGCCCGTGATCAGCAACTCGGCGATCACGCTGCGCTAGGGCGCACGAGCGGCGGCAACGAGGAGGAGGTGTCAGATGGGTCGGAAGGTATTCGTGGTCGGTGTCGGCATGACCAAGTTCGAGAAGCCCGGCGCGAAGGACTGGGACTATCCGCAGATGGCCAAGGAGGCCGGCACCAACGCGCTGGAGGATGCGGGCATTGCGTATGGCGCGGTGGAGCAAGCCGCGGTCGGCTACTGCTACGGCGACTCCACCTGCGGGGAGCGCGCGATCTACGAGATCGGCACCACCGGCATCCCCGTCTACAACGTGAACAACAACTGCTCGACCGGCTCGACGGCGCTCTTCTTGGCCAAACAGCTGATCGAGGGAGGCCTGGCCGACTGCACGATGGCGCTCGGCTTCGAGAAGATGGAGAAGGGCTCGCTCGGGATCAAGTACACCGATCGCACCAACCCGATGGACAAGCACTTCCAGCAGATGATCGACCTGCGCGGGCTCGCCCAGGCGCCAGGCGCACCGCAGATCTTCGGCAACGCCGGCCGCGAGTACGCGGAGAAGTACGGCGCGATGCCCGAGCACTTCGCCCGCATCGGCTGGAAGAACCACAAGCACTCCGTGAACAACCCCTACTCGCAGTTCCAGGACGAGTACACGCTCGAGGAGATCATGCAGTCGAAGATGGTCTTCGAGCCCCTCACCAAGCTGCAGTGCTGCCCGACGTCCGACGGGTCCGGCGCCGCCATCCTGGCCAGCGAGGACTTCGTGAAGAAGCACGGGCTGCAGGAGCAGGCGGTCGAGATCCTGGGCATGGCGATGACCACGGACTACGACAGCACCTTCGAGGACAAGAGCTGCATGAAGATCGCAGGCTCGGACATGACCAGGAAGGCGGCGCAGCAAGTCTACGAGCAGTCGGGCAAGGGCCCCGAAGACGTCGACGTCGTCGAGCTCCACGACTGCTTCAGCTGCAACGAGATGATCACGTACGAGGGGCTCGGGCTCGCCGAAGAGGGTCAGGCCTGGAAGCTCACCGCGGAGGATGCCTTCACCTACGGGGGCAAGGTGGTGGTCAATCCCTCCGGCGGGCTGATCTCGAAGGGCCACCCGCTGGGTGCCACCGGGCTGGCCCAGTGCTCCGAGCTCACCTGGCAGCTGCGCGGCACGGCGGGCAAGCGTCAGGTCGAGGGCGCCAAGGTCGCGCTCCAGCACAACCTCGGGCTCGGGGGCGCCGCGGTGGTGACGATGTATCAGCGTGCCCAGCTGTAGCGTCGCGCCCCCACCGCGCTCTCTCGGCTCACCTTCCGCTGTAGGCGTTGCAGCACGCATCCGCCGCCCATGTGGGAGGCGCGCCCCCTGCGTCGCACGTGTTCTGCGCGAGCGCCGATGCGATCCTACGGATCCGGCGAGGGCGAAGCAGTTGGCAGTACCCAGGGGAAGCGGCGGAGCTCGCGCCCGACGCATGCGTCGATGGCCGCTATCGGGTCGTAGACAGGCTCGGCCGCGGCGGAGCGGCCACGGTCGATCGTTCGAGTACCACGAGTTCCTCTACACCGCGGATGCACCCGAAGCGCTCGACGTCTACGTGTGGCTCGAGCCCGCCCCCGAGCTGGAGGGCGTGTGCGAGGGCGGGCGAACCCTCGGCGATTCCCTCACGGTAGAGCAAAACATATGACCTGGTTGTTGCTCTTCACGTTGGGGTCGAAGGGGTAGCTAAGACCGCTCGGCACGATCACGTGGCCGTCCACGATGGCGGCGCCGCCGGCGGCGATGGTGCCGCCGGTGTTGAAGGAGGTGAGCTCCGTTCCGTCCGAGGCATCGAGGATGTGGAGGACGTCATCGACCGGGACGGCGAGCACGCCGTTGGCGAGGGTGGGCATGCCCCAGGAATAGGCGCCGCTGAAGGTCTTGGGCGCGAACTTGTCCGTGCCGTCGGCGGCGTTCATGGCGAAGAGCACCGCCGAGTTGCTCGAGACGTCGTTGGAGACGGCGTAGAAGGTCTCGCCGTCGTAGGCGCCGTTGTTGAGGATGCCGCCGTGGGCCGGATCGAACTCGGGCGTCAGCTGCTCGCGGCTCCAGACGGTGTTGCCGGTGGCGGGATCGAGGGCCCAGAAGGCCGAGCCCTTGTCCCCGGCCGCGACCAGGCCGTCGGCCACGATCGGGTTGGCGCCGAAGTCGGAGTCGGGGCCGTCCTGGGCGGCGGGGCGCGACCAGACGTCGCCCGTGCGCACCTGGTGAGCCCACAGGCCCTCGCCGCTCTCCAGGTCGATCGCGTGGATCGAGTCCGAGTTCGGCCCCTGGGCCAGGTAGTTGTTGCCGGTCGTCGCGTAGACCACGCCGGCGTCGACGTCGATGCCGACGCTCGACCAGACCATGGCGCCGGTCTCGTCGAGCTCCGCGGTCCAGTAGGTCCAGGCCTTGCTGCCGTCCGACATGTTGTGCGCCTCGACGCCGCCGCGGGCACCCTCCGCGCTGCCGAAGCCGACCTCGCGCGCGCCGCAGCTGTGCCCGACGATCACCTTGCCGCCACCCAGAATCGGCGAGGAGGTGCCGTCGCAGCCTGTCTGTGCGTCCGACTGGACCGGCCCCCACTCGACGGTGCCGTCCGCAGCCGCGAGACGATAGAGGTCGGCTCCCTCCGTGTGCGCGTAGATGGATCCGTCCGCGTAGGCGATCGACGCGGTGCCGCGAATGCTCGCCGTGCCCCACGCCTCCTCGCCAGTCTCCAGGTCGATGGCGTAGAGGCCGCCCGTAGCGAGCACGAAGACCTTGCCCTCCGCAACGACCGGCGTGCCAGCCGGATAGCCGCCGACGGTGAAGGACCACTTTTGGGTCAGCGTCGCGGCGTTGTCGACCGACAGCCGGGTCTCGTGTGGATTGAGATACCAGTTGCGCGCGTCGTACCCCATCTGCGTCCAGACCGTGGGGTCGCCGGGTGTCGTCGCTGGCGTGTCACCGGTGTCGACGTCGGTGCTATCGCCATCTCCACCAGGTGTCGCCGTGTCCTGGCTGGATCCGTCGTCACCGCCAGTGGGAGCCTGGGGGCCCGCCGGATCGGCGGGAGTCGGGTCGTGGCCCGCCGGTTGCCCGCCCGGGCCTCCCACACCATCCATCGGGCCGGGCAGCTGCACCCCGCCGGTATCGTCTGCGTCGCCGCCCGCCTCGTCGCTGCAAGCAACGAGCGCAAGCGCGCCGATCGCGGCGCAAGCGCGCACCGCGCACGTCCAAAATCCCATGTCGAGCATGCACCCTCTCCTGGCGTGCCCGTAACCCCCGGCTGGCCCAAAGACCACGCCAATTGGCTATGTAGCCTCTGGGGGCAATCGACAGCAACACCCTGGGCGCGCTATGGCTGTCCCGGTGGGTACACGCGCTCGCGAGTGCCACGAAGTTGCGGCGCTAGGCCTGGGGCGTGATCAGGAACTTCTCGCCGGTCGCCTGCTTGCCGTAGACGGCGATGGCGTCCATCTGCAGGGCGCCGGCGAGTGAGACCTCACGCGTGTAGCTGCTGGCAAAGGTGCTCTCGAGGCCGGCGGCCACGCGCTCGCGCAGCTGTTGGACGCGCTCGCCACCGACCTTCTGCAGCAGGGGCGTGAGCAGCCAGCCACCGACGCTCCAGGCCATGCCGAAGCTGCGGTTGAGCACCGTGGGCGAGCGGTCGAGGCCGCCGTAGATGTAGACCTGCTTGTGGGTGCTCGAACCATAGCGGCTGAAGCCGCCTTCCTTGGCGCTCAGCGCCGCTTCCATGCCCGCGAGGATCTCGCTGGCGAGCGTGCCACCGCCCACCGCGTCGAAGGCGAGGGTCGCGCCGGTCTCGGTGAGCGCACGGACCAGGTCCTCGCGGTAGCTTGGCTGCGAGGAGTCCACCACGTGCTTCGCGCCGAGCTCGCGCAGGATCTGCTCCTGGGCGGGACGACGCACGATGTTCACCAGCGGCACCTGCTCCTCGGCGCAGAGCTTGTTGAGCATCTGGCCCAAGTTGGAGGCGGCTGCGGTGTGCACCAGGGCGGTGTGCCCCTCCATGCGCATCGTCTCGAGCATGCCGAGCGCGGTGAGCGGGTTGACGAAGCACGATGCGCCCTGGGCCGGCGTCGTGCCCTCAGGCAGCGCGAGGCAGGCGCCCACGTGGAGCTTGCGATACTGCGTGTACATGGCGCCGCCGATCACGCCGACGGTCTTGCCCGACAGGGCGCGCGCGGCCTCGGAGTCGCCCGTCGCCACCACCACACCGCCGGCCTCGTTGCCGACCGCCATCGGCTGGTCGAGGCGGGCAGCAACCGAGCCCATGAGCGGCTCCGGCACGTCCGCGGTGATGACCGGGTCGTCGGCACCGCCGCTGGCCCGGGCGGTGCCCATGTCGGCCGGGCCGAAGAGCAGGCCCAGGTCCGAGGGATTGATCGGCGCGGCCTCGATGCGGACGATCACCTCGTCGGGGCCGGGGTCGGTCACCTCCTCGGTCACGAGGGAGAGCTTCAGGGTGCCATCGGCGCCGATGGCCGAACGGATCTGCTTGGATGAATAGGCCACGGTGGTGCTCCTCGCACCGGGCCTACCATCTCAGCCGTCCCAGGTCACGAGCAGCTCGGCCCGCCCGCGGCCGAGCACGTGGATGCGCACCCCGGCGCGCTTCTCGAGCGAGCGCAGGACGTTCTCGAAGCAGCCGACGTGATTGGTGTCGAGCAGGTAGTGGATCTCCTCGAGCTCGACGATGGCGTATCCGTCGCCGTGCTCCAGCACCTGGGCGCGACCGGGCCGAAGGTTGATTCCGTAGGCCTTGGCCATGGCCACGATGGCGTCGATCGGCGTGACCGCGGTGGAGAAGACCACCCGCCCGAGGGTGGACTCGAGCAGGGCCGGGGTGCCGCCGCGGCCTAGCTTGCGCAGGGCCTGGCGCATGGGCATGCGCGGAAAGAAGCGCTCGGCGGCCTCGAACATCAGCTGGACGTGCTCGCGCAGGGGGTAGAAGTTGAAGCGCGTATAGCGCTGGCGCGCACTCGGCAGCGGGGCCCCGAGCGCCTCCGCCTTCTCGACCATCGGCGCGAGAAACATACCCGAGATGGTCGCGTCCTCGGGAATGCGCGAGACCTCGCGCGCGCAGTCGATCGGCGCGCGCCAGTCCGGCTCGACGAAGGCTGCGCTGCGCGCGTGACTCAGGGTGGGCGAGCTCATCTGCATGGCGGGTGCATCCCCACACTCGATGGTAACGGGCGGCGCTGGCGGGAGCGAGGTGCGCCGGTGTCGTAGGCGCGCGTGAGCCGGACGCTACAAAGGGCGGCGACCGCGCTGCGATTCGTGGCTCTCGTACCCTGCCCTACAGCGGAATTGCCCAGATATTCGTGCCGCGGAGCCGACCACGGGGTTGGCGCGGCGCTCGCAATGCTCGGTGGTGGAGGTGATGCGATGCGCGGCAGCGGACGGTGGATGACGGCGGTGAACGTGGTCGCGGTGGGGCTGCTG
>JAPPOT010000356.1:1679-8248 GCA_028817855.1 Myxococcales bacterium | reverse complement strand
GCGCCGACGCGAAGGCCACGTGCGTGCGTGACTTCGTGGCGGTCTGGCACACGGTGCGGACCCTGGACCGCTTCGCCCTCGAGGCGCGCTGATCGAATCGACCCGCTGCGCGCGGGCGCGGGACCGACCCGCGCCCGCGCAGCATGGGTGCAAGACCCGGCGGTGGCACGCCGCGTGCACTCCTTCCCACCCGGTGTCGGAGGGAGGTTGAACATGTGTCACAGCGTGCCAAAGCGCGCCGGGAGGCTCGCTCGATGGGTCCGCGGTTTGTCCATCCCGTGCCTGCTGGGCGCGACGTTGTGGTGGCTCGCCCCTGCGCCCACCGCGCACGCATGTGGGTGCCTGTCGCCGCCCGTGCCCCCGCCGCCGGTCCCCGGGGCGGCCGACGCCGAGTTCGCCGTCAATCAAGAGTCGGAGCTGATCATCTTCGAGGTCGACCCGGCCGATCCCGTGGCCGGCGAGCCCGCCACGGTCACCGCGCACGTCCTGATTCGCTACGCCGGTGACCCGGAGCAGTTCGCGTGGCTGGTGCCCGTCCCCAGCGTGCCGGAGCTGGAGCTCTCGCACGCGGGCGCCTTCGGCTGGCTCGACGCGCAAACCGCGCCCAGAGTCTTCGTCAACGAGGGCGAGAGCCGCTGCCCGCACCAAGAGTACTCGTGCCGCCAGCACCCGCGGGCCAGCTGCCCGGTGCCACCACCGCCGCCGCCGCCATGCTCGGTGCCCGGCGGCAACCGCGGCTCACAGCCCTCTGCCGCGCCCTTTGGCGCGTCGGAGCAACAGCCGACCGGCTTCTCCGGCAGCCAGCCTGGCATCGAGGACAACTTCGGCGCGGGCGACCCGATGATGGCCGCCGCACCGGTGACCCCCCCCGTGCAGGTCTTCGCGCGCTCCCAGATCGGCGCCTACGACACCGTGACCTTCGGGGCGGGCGATGCCCAGGCGGCGGTCGACTGGCTGCAGGAGGAGGGCTTCATCGTCAACGACACCATGACGCCGTTCATGCAGCCCTACCTCGACGCCGACATGCTCTTCATCGCCAGCAAGCTGGTGCCCGGTGCCGAGGCCGACGAAATCCGGCCGCTGCGGATGCGCTACGAGGCGGACGGCCCGATGATCCCGCTGCAGCTCACCGCGGTCGCCGCCGAGCCGCACCTGACGGTGACGGCGCTGATCTTCGGCGACACGGCATTCGAGCCCGTGGATCATCCGCTGGTCACCATCCCGCGCGCCCACATCGCCCGCGGACTCGACGGGCGCACCAACTACCCGATGGCGCTCTCGCGTGTGATCGACGAAGCGGGTGGCGATGGCTTCATCCAGGAGTGGTTCGGTGGTCCCCCCACCTACGCGATCAACGACCCCGGCGGCTGCTGCAACGCCGACGGCGACTTCTGCGGCATCGCCTTCAACGGCCAGTGCGAGTGCCCGATGAGCCCGGTCGACATCGACGACTGCAGCGCCGACGAGGAGCTGCTCGGCACCGTCGAGCTGCTGCAGGACCTGACCTCCAGGCACACCTTCCTGACCCGCCTCACCACGCGCCTGTCACCCGAGGAGATGACCTTCGACCCGGCCTTCCGGGCGATGCCGGGCGTCGTCGCCGCGCCCGGCCAGATGGGCGCACCGCTCACCCTCAGCAACCAGACTGTCAACATCAGGGACTGCGAGCCCGACGTGGTCGATCAGGACGCCCTCGCCGAGGTGCGCGCGATCGAGCTCTGCGCGGCCGTCTATTGCGGCGAGGGCACCTGCGTGGCGGCGGGTGACACGGTCGGCTGCGACTGCGATGCCGGCACGGTCGCGCGCGTCTTCGACGACCTCGACGGCCGCCCATCGATCACCTGCGTGCCGGACGTGCCACCGGTGGACCTGACGGCCGGCGGGCTGGAGATCCCCGACGTGTGCGCCAGCTCCGCGCTCGAGCAGGGCGAGTGCGTCGCCCTCGGCGGCTTCCGCGCCACGCGCTGCCCGGACGGCATGGCCGCCATCATGGCGGGCGAGGGCAGCATGTGCGCGGAAATCACGGCGGCGGCTGGTGACCCCGGCGGGCGCAACTACCAGGCCCCGCTGGCCGAGCTGCCGATCTGCGCCCCGGCCCCGCCCGACTGCTCGGCGGAAGGCTGGCTGAGCCGCGGCGAGGTGGAGATCCAGGGCGAGGAGTGCGCCGCCAATCTTCCCCACGACAGCTGGCTCGAGACCCAGCCGCCGCGCACCTGCGCCACCGACCGCGCGATCGAGACCCTGCCGTGGAGCGAGCGCAACCCGCGCTCCACCCTCGAGCGGCGCCCCGACCTGCTGCGCGGCCTCGACGACGAGATCGAGCGCTTCCAGGCCGAGGTCGACGAGATCCAGGAAGCGATCGCCGAAGCCGCGGCCAATCCCGACCGCTGCACCCCTGTCGAGGACAGCGGAGGCTCATCCAACCCCCGCGGTGCCGCAGGCGACAACCAGGACGGCGGCGGCCTCTGCAGCGCAACCGGCCCCGGACACACCGGCAGCCACACCACCCTCCTCACCTGCCTCCTAATCGCCCTCACCCTCATCACCCGCCGCCGCACACAGACGCCCCCCACCTAACCCATTCCCACAGTACCTGGTGGCCACACCACCAGCCGCCACCCAACCCACTCCCACAGTACCTACGGTCGCTGTACCTACGGTCGCTCCACCACCCGCTGCCCTTCCCATAGTACCTGGTGGCTCCAAGGCACTCGTTCCCGATTGCCAGGTGATTGGCGGGCAATAGCGGAGCGGCGGAAGAGCCTAGAGGCGTCCGCGTGGTGCACCGCGCGCCGGCGGCACCTACGTGTTGCTTTCTCGACGTAGGTGCGCATACGGGCGCCAACGCACCCGCGCACACATCGATGACCGCAATGTGCAGCGACGGCTATGTAGCCAGCTCGCACCAGCTCGCAGCGTCGAGGGCCTCGCACTCGACACCGAAGCGCTTGTGCATGAGGAGCGTGCCGCCGGGGAACACGGCGGAGCCCAGCTCCTTGAAGCGCTTCCATGCTTGGCGGTAGGCAATGCGGAAGAGCTTGAGCGCGGTGACCGCAGCGATGAGTGCCTTCGCGTCCCCACCGCCTGCCAGCCGCGGGGTGAGCGAGCCCTGGTCGCGGGGCGTGTTGGGCGAGTCGAGAGGCGCGGTGCGCAACACGGCCTTGACGCCTGCAAACGCGCGCCGTTGTGCACGCATGTCCGTCGCGATCTGCGCTTGCCCGCGCCGGATGTGCCCTTCGACGTCCGCGATCACCTGCTCCACGTCCGTACCGAGCTGCCGTGGCGGCGTCAGCTCATACGTCAGAGTCTCGGGGGTGTGCTTGAAGTAGAAGTTGGGGCGCTCGACAGTGCGGGGCCCGCGCCTCCAGTGGGAGGGACGGGTATTGAAGCCTGGCCACTGACGGTAGTCGCGCACGAGACCGTCCTTGACAGGATTCGTGAAGGTGTAGACGAGCTTGTCGAGTATTGCGGAGGCATTGACGAGCAGCGTGTCGGTGAAGGGACCGGCGGCGCTCCAGAGGCCTTCGAGGCGGGCAAAGGGAAACCTCGCTCGGTAGTACTGCATCAGACAACGCGCGGATGTACGCTGGAACTCTTGAATGAACTCTGAGAGCCGCCCTTCGCAATCTGTCACTATCATGTGGTAGTGGTCTGACTCGATGCTGATGGCATGCAGCAAGATGCCGCGCTCCCGAGCGGCCCATGCGATGCAATACTCCATGACCTGGTTGACGACTTTGCTGGGCACCAGCAAGAACATGCTCATCAGCGTGGTGTGCGTCACCAGGTAGGTGGCGCCCGGGACCGACCTGCGGGGATGGCTCATGGCCGCTTATCGGACGCGCTCAGCTGCAGTTGCGGGCGGGCCCCAATAATCTACTCTGGCAACGAGCGATGCGATGCGCGATGCGCAGCTGCAGAACGAGCGATTCGACGTGCTGGAAACGAGCGATGCGCTCTCCCGCGCCCCACCCGAACCCTTCATGAAGCCACGCATCAGCATGATCACTCTCGGAGTTCGAGACCTGGCGCGCTCCGTCGAGTTCTACCAGGATGGGCTCGGCTTTCCCCGGATGAAGTCGCCACCCAACGTCGCCTTCTTCACCCCTGAACGGCACCTGGCTCGCCCTCTTCGGTCGCGAGGCGCTCGCGAAGGATGCTGCCGTAGCCGCCGAGGGAGCTGGCTTCTCCGGCTTCGCGCTCGCGCACAACGTCGAGTCGAAGACCGCCGTCGATGCCATCTTTCAGCGCGCGCTGCAGGCCGGAGCGACGCCCAAGAAGCAACCGCAGAGGACCACGTGGGGCGGCTACAGCGGCTACTTCGCGGATCCCGACGGGCACCTGTGGGAGGTCGCCCACAACCCGCACTTCTGGGTCGGCCCAAGCGACGCGTGAGCGCTCCCACCGCCATGGCTCGGCCTCGGAGCCGCTCCCCCAATACCGGGCGCATTCCGCTTTGCACCGCGTGCCCGCGAGGCTAGCTTCTCGTCCGTGGCCGATCCGACCTTCGAAGAGCTCGAAGCCGCGGTCGAGACGACCCGCGAGGGGTCACTCGAGCGCATCGATGCGCTCAACGCGCTCGCCTGGGCCTTACGTCACTCCCAGGTGGCACGAGCCCACCGGGTCGCGTCCCGGGCCCGGCAGCTGGCGATCGAGCACGGCTACGCGCTCGGACGGGCGCGCGCTGCGCGCACCATGGCCATGTCCCAGTCCGATCTGACGCAGATGAAGGACATCTTCACCCACGCACACGAGGCCCGGACCTTCTTCGACGAGGCGGGCGACGGACCGGGCCGGGCAGCCTCCCGGGACTTCCTCGCCTCGATGCACGAGTTCAGTGGAGACCTGGCCGGCGGGCTGGAGTTCGCCCTCGACGCGCTGGCTATCGCGCGCGAAATCGGGGACCGCGTGCGCCAGGGCTACGCGCTCAGCAGCGTCGGTGGGATCCTGACCGAGTCGGGCGAGTACGAGCAAGCCATCGAACGACTTCACGAAGCGCTCGCACTCTTCGAGGCGGAGGGCGACCGCTCCGGCACCGGCGCCATCTGCTCGCGCCTCGCCAAGGTGCTCAAGCGCGCCGGCCGCACGCAGGAGGCACTGGCCATCGCCCACCGCTGCGTTGCGCTCGGCGAGGAAACACAGAACGCCTACCTGCCGTGGGCCGGCATGAGCGTGATGGCGGAGGTGGAGGCAGACCGCGGCAACTTGGAGGAAGCCGAGCGGCTCTACCGCGAGGGCATCGAGAGCATTCCCGGCGAACAGGGACGCAGCGTGCTGGGCGCCGAGGGGAGCATCGCCCTGGCGCGCCTGATGATGCGCCGCGGGGCCTTCGCCGAGGCGGAGCAACAGCTACACGACGCGCTGATCCGAACGGGAGACGAGTCAATCCTGGCAACGGTGCGAGTGACCGCACACGACGCCCTGGCCGACCTCCACGAGCAGCAGGGCCGGCTGGCCGATGCCATCGAGCACCTGCACAAGGCCCGCGTGCTGCGCGAACAGATCGCGCAGCAGGAAGCGCGCAACAAGCTCGCCCAGATCGAGGTCCGCGCCGCGATGGATGCGGCCAAGAAGGACGCGGAGATCCATCGACTGCGCTTCGTGGAACTGCACGCCATGCAGTCGAAGCTGGTCGAGTCGGAGAAGATGGCGATTCTCGGCAAGCTGGCCGCCGGCACCGCCCATGAGCTCAATACGCCGCTCGGGGTGCTGCGCAGCAACCACGAGCTGACAGCCACCGCCGCGAAGCGATTCCTGTCGCTGCTGCAGGGCCACGACGAGCTGGAAGCGCGCGCACGGCGCCTGAGCGAGGTGCTCGAATCGACGCGACGGGGCAGCGACGAGGCCATGGCCCGCATCGCCGCCATCACCGAGAGCTTCGGCCGCTTCACCGCCCTCGACGCATCCGAGCGCCAGCGCTTCGACGTGCGCGAAGGCCTCGAGAGCGCCTGCACGCTGCTGGCACCGACGCTGCAAGAGGGCGTAGAGCTCGTGCGCAAGTTCCACGAGGTGCCGCCGGTCGAGGGCTGGCCGCGCGAGGTGAACCACGCCTTCCTCACCGTGCTGCAGAATGCCGCACAGGCCATCGACGGCGCCGGCACCGTGACCCTCGAGACCTCCCGGGACGGCAGCCACGTGGTGGCGCGCATCCGCGACACCGGCGGCGGCATGGGTGCCACGCAGGTCGCACGGCTCTTCGAGGTCGCCTTCAGCGACGACGGCACGCGCACCAAGATGCGACTCGGCCTCTCGGCTGCCTACGCCACCATGCAGAAGCACGGCGGCTCCATCACCGCCGAGAGCACCCCCGGCGAAGGCACGACCATGACCTTCCGCTTCCCCCTCGGCGAGCAGGACGTTCCGGAGTGACCGCGCGCCCCGCGCTCCTGACCCAGCCATTCATCCTGGTGGCGGTCGCAAACCTCTTCATCTGCATCGCCGGCTTCTTGCTGGTGCACCTCCCCGGCCTCTTCCTCCCCCGAATCCGTCTACGACGCCCCCGGCCGGCGCGCGGTCGTGCTCGCGCGGCCCGGACTCGCGCGCACGTCTCGCGGCGCGTGGCGAGGGTG
>JAPPOT010000356.1:0-1669 GCA_028817855.1 Myxococcales bacterium | reverse complement strand
GCCCTGACTCGCGCTCACTTCTCGCGGCGCTTGGCGAAGGTCCCGCTCAACTTCAGCTGAAGCTTCACTGCCTTGGGCGGGTTGAACATCGACGGCAGCTTGCCGTCGACGACCTTCGGGTTCGTGTTCATGGTGATCAGCTCGCCGGCCATGCTCAGGTCCATGGAAACCTTGCCGGGAGCCAGCTGCTGCGGAGAGACGCTCGCCTTTCCCGATTTGAGCATCACGACACCCTCCTCCTTTCCATCCGGGATTTGCAGCCGCATGTCATCGTGCCCGTTGGCATCGCCGCCCCCGAAGACCCCGAACACACTCACGGGATCGCCGGCCTCGCGTGTCAGGCCAAGCGTGAACACCACGGTCATGCCCGAGCCCTCCGTGACGCCGACGCTGCCACAGACGCCCGCCAGCTCGAGCGGCAGCGGCGGCATCGCAGCGTTGTAGACCGCCTCCGGGTCGTGGCGCAGCGGAACGTCCTCCCCGTCGATGCTCAACGTGGCCTCCACCTTGGCATCGCCCACGTCGTCGAGCATCAGGTAGCGAGTGCACCCCTCCTTCCGCTTGCGCTCCTTCTTCGCCTTCGGCTTGTCGACCGGTCGCGCCTCGCGCGTGTCGGCTGCCGCCTTCTGCGCCACCTCACCTCCGGGCGCCGCGCTCGGCTCACCTCCACACGCGGCGAGCAGCAGCGCCGCGCACAACCCCGCCACCGCCCATCTTGCCGTCTTCATGGTCCCCCCTCTCATGATGCCAGAGCTTATACCGGAGCCCTGACTCCGGAAACGGCACGCTCGGGCCCTTCACCCGAAGTTGCGCTAGATTACCCCCTGGCCGGGCGGAGGACGACCATGCGCCGAACGACGGGGGTGACGGGGCGTGAACGCACTTGAGGCATACGCACGGCCACTGCGGGCCACCTGGCTGCCGCTGCTCGTACTGCTGGTCGGCTGCCCAGGCAGCGACGACGACAGCGCCCCGCGCGAACCCGGTCCCGAACACGTCACCGACACCCTGGGCGTCGTCTACCGCGTCGACGAGGAGGTCGGAGGCTACGTGACCGAGGATCCATCCGCCGTGATCGCGCCATGCGACGGCGAGCCCGAGTTCACCTTCGACTGGGGCCGCACCGGCATCGCAATGATGTGCGCGCGCTCGCCCGAAGGCGGCGGCTCCCAGGCGGAGACCTGCCGCCCACTGGCCTGCTCGCGCGATGCGGAGTGCCCCTTCCAGCCGCCGCACCTCGACAGCGCCTGCATCCGCGGCATCTGCCAGTGCGTCTCGGGCGCCTGCCCCTGCGTGGAGGACCAGTGCCCCCCACCACGCATCGACGGGCTGGTCAGCGACGAGGAGGTGGTCGCCCTGTGCCTGCACGACACCGAGCGACCCGGCGCCTGCCCGTGGGTGCTCAACCCACCACCCAACATCCAGCTCGTCGCCGACGCCCTCGACGCCTGCGACGAGCTGGAGCGCTGTCCGGTGCCCTCCGAGTGCCTGCAGCCGTGACCGCTTCCTACCTGGCATGGAGCGTGCTGCGCATCTCCCCATGAACCGACCGCGTGCCAAGCTGTGTCACCCAGCGCTCACCGCCGCGCTGATGCTCGGCCTGCTCCCCGGCGCCGCCTGCAATGCACTCGACGACGGCGACGGCGACGGCGGCCGCATGCCAGAGGCC